>NZ_BAAAFX010000011.1:0-184603 GCF_039523755.1 Tatumella terrea
GGCGTATATTACGCTTTTCACCTCAGGAGTCAACCACTATTTCGTGATTTTTTCTCCCGGACCGAATCACTTCAGTCCCTGTCACGCCGCTGCGCATCGCGCTTTGCCGTGTCAGTGGGAGCGCATTATAGGGAGATAATTTTTTCTGACAAGGGTTTATTTCAAATAAATTGCCGAGTGTCGCTTTTTTGCCCACTTTGCTAATTTATGTGCTGTTTTGAGTAAAAAAGACACTAATAAACGCTATTTTTTCTACATACTTATTACTCTTTCCGGAATCAGCACTGAATAATGGCTGTATGCTCAGCCTGAGACTAAGGTAAATGCCGCAGCTTATCTGAAAATAAAAGGATACTTAATGGTTCGCTCTGCACGCAGTATGTCTGGCCTGCCCTGGATAGCAGCGATGGCTTTCTTTATGCAGTCTCTGGACGCCACGATTCTGAATACCGCCCTGCCAGCTATCGCACACAGTATGGTTCGCCCTCCGTTAGCCATGCAGTCGGCGGTCATCAGTTATACATTAACCGTAGCCATGCTTATTCCGGTGAGCGGCTGGCTGGCTGATCGCTTCGGTACACGGCGGATTTTTATTCTGGCCGTCAGTCTGTTTGCCTTAGGTTCCTTAACCTGTGCCCTTTCCGGCACACTGCCTATGCTGGTGGTTTCCCGGGTCATCCAGGGGATAGGGGGTGCCATGATGATGCCCGTCGCCCGACTTGCGTTACTGAGAGCCTATCCCCGCAGTGAATTACTGCCTATCCTGAACTTTGTCACGATGCCCGGATTAATCGGCCCGGTGCTGGGCCCGGTGCTGGGTGGGATACTGGTTACCTATGCAACATGGCACTGGATATTTCTTATTAATATCCCGATAGCGTTAGCCGGTGTCTTTTTTGCCCGGAAATATATGCCTGATTTCACAACCCCGAAACGGCGGTTTGATGCGCCAGGCTTTTTACTGTTTGGTCTCGGGCTGGTGCTGATCTCTGTCGGTATTGAGTTGTTTGGTGAACAACTGGTACGTAGTTCACTGGCCGCTGCTATTCTGATTAGCGGGGTCGTCCTGCTATTACTCTATATAAAGCATGCCAGAAATCACCGCGCACCTCTGATAGGTCTGCCGATGTTTAAGACGAGAACCTTTTCTATCGGGATCATCGGCAATATAGCCTCACGGTTAGGGACAGGCTCGGTTCCTTTCCTGATGCCACTGATGCTTCAGGTAGGCTTTGGGTATTCCGCTCTGCTTGCTGGCTGTATTATGGTACCGACGGCACTGGGCTCTATCCTCGCAAAATCACTTGTGACCCGGGTACTCAGAAGCCTGGGCTATCGCCGGACCCTGGTGATTGTTACCGGTGTCATCGGGCTGTTCGTCGCAAGCTTCTCACTACAATCACCGACTCTCCCCTTCTGGGTACTGCTGGTACCGCTGTTTATCATGGGGATGTTTATGTCAATGCAATTTACTTCCATGAACACCATTACCCTGGCCGATCTCACGGATGACAATGCCAGCTCAGGGAACAGTGTACTGGCCGTGACTCAGCAACTGGCCATCAGCTTTGGTGTTGCAGTCAGTGCAGCCGTCTTACGTTTCTGGCAAAACATTTCCGGCGAGGCTCTCTGGGACTTTCATGCCACCTTTCTGAGTATGGGGATCGTGACGCTGTTATCCGCCCTGATCTTCCTGCTACTGAAACCGGAGGATGGTAAACACCTGATTCACGACCGCGTGAAGAAAAAAGCGAAAACTTAACCTCTGCCAACAGAAGCACGCTCCATCAGCTCCGGTGTCAGACAGCAAGTAATCACAGCTATCGGTAGCAGTAAGAAGAGCGAGTCCTGTGCCTTCGGTGACCAGATAGCGGGCCGATACAAAAAGGGGGGCAGATAACCTGCCCCCCTTTTCTCAGAACTCTACCTGGGTTCCCAGTTCAATGACCCGGTTAGGCGGGATTTCAAACTGATCCGGAGCCCGTAACGCGTTACGTTGCAGAGCCATAAATAACTTACCGCGCAATCGCAGATACCATGGACGTTTCCCCAGAATCAGCGACTCTCGTGACATAAAGAACGAAGTATCCATCATTCTGCAGTTCAGACCTTCCAGTCCGCACCGATGAAAGATTTCTTCTACGTTTGGCGTTTCACGCCAGCCATAGCTGGCGACCACCCGCCAGAAGGTCGGAGAGAGTTGTTCTATAGTGACACGACGTACATTATGAACATACGGGGCATCTTCAGTACGTAACGTCAGCAACACTACCCGCTCGTGTAATATCTTGTTGTGTTTGAGGTTATGCAGCATCGCGAATGGAATGACATTCAGCACTCTGGACATAAATACGGCCGTTCCGGGCACCCGCAGTGGCGGGTTTTTCTCCAGTGAGGCGATCATCGCTTCCAGAGAATTACCGTGTTCATGCATCCGGCGCAGGACCCGGAATCGTTCGCTTTTCCAGGTCGTCATAATAATAAACATAACCAGTGCCAGACACAGTGGCAGCCAGCCACCTGAGAAGATTTTTATCAGGTTTGCACTGAATAAAGGCACATCAATACACAGCAGGACGATGAAAATCATTCCCACCAGGAATATATTCCAGTGCCAGTTCTTGCGTGCCACCGTACAGGACAAAATGGTGGTCAGGATCATCGTGCCGGTGACGGCAATACCATACGCTGCGGCAAGATTGCTGGAATGTTTGAAACAGATAATCACCACCAGCACCGCCGAATACAGTAACCAGTTGATCATAGGGATATAGATCTGGCCGGATTCCATTTCAGACGTATGGATGATTCTCATTGGCGACAAATACCCGAGACGTACCGCCTGCCGGGTCAGTGAAAATACCCCGGAGATCACTGCCTGCGAGGCAATCACGGTGGCCAGGGTCGCCAGCAATAACATCGGGATCAGCGCCCAGTCCGGAGCCAGCAGAAAGAACGGGTTTTTAATGGCTTCAGGATGAGCAAGCAGCAAAGCCCCCTGTCCAAAATAGTTAAGTACCAGTGAAGGCAGAACAACACTAAACCAGGCAATACGTATCGGCAATTTCCCGAAATGTCCCATATCGGCATATAAGGCTTCAACCCCGGTGATCGACAGAACCACCGCCCCCAGGGCAAAAAAGGACACCGTCTTGTAATGCAGGAAAAATTCCACGGCATGCCAGGGATTCAGCGCCTGTAATACGACAGGGTTCCGGATAATACTGTTAACACCCAGGACCGCCAGTACCAGAAACCAGATGAGCATGACGGGGGCAAACATTTTCCCCACCAGCCCGGTACCATGTTTCTGGATCAGAAAGAGGAGTGTCAGAACAGCAATAGAAAGAGGAACAATATAGGCATCCAGCGAAGGGGCCGCAATTTCCAGACCTTCCATTGCAGACATCACCGAGATGGCTGGCGTAATGACGACCTCGCCATAGAAGAAACTCCCGCCCACCAGCCCCATGATAAGCAGGATGGCCGTCGCCCGGGCACCGGTATTTCGTCCGGCAAGCGACATCAGCGTCAGTATTCCACCCTCACCGGCATTATCCGCCCGCATGACGTAGCTGATGTACTTCAGAGAAACGACAAGGATTAATAACCAGAAAATCAATGACAGAAAGCCAAACACGGACTCCTGCTCGATGCCAAAACCAAATTGCCCCGAAAGGCACTCACGTAGTGTATACAGCGGGCTGGTTCCTATATCACCATAAACCACACCGATAGCTGCTAGCGTCAATGCGCCGGTTGATTGTTTGTTATTTGAGCTCATATCATTTTATCTTGTTTTTAACCAATCCCGTAAAAACGTGCCTTATTAACCGCCAAAGTGGCACAGTATGCACTTATTCATCAGAAAACCCACCCGGTTATCGATAAAAGGTATCTAAAATTGATTATTAACCCGTTGCAGAACCCTGCGGTGATGGGACAATCTTAAAGATTATCATTTCGCGCCTCCTCTGCCGGTTTATCATGGCAGGATGCCGGAAAGACAGCAGCATCCCGACGGTTATTACAAGGACTCAATTATTATTATGGCATTGACTCATCTTTTAGCTGACAGAATTACGCGCCTCAGCGATATGCTGGAAAAAGGGCTGTATGAAAGACACCACACTATCCGGTTGTGTCTGCTGGCTGCTCTTTGTGGTGAAAGCGTATTCCTGATGGGTCCGCCGGGGATTGCCAAAAGTCTGATTGCCCGCCGGCTGAAGTATGCATTTCAGGATGCCCGGGCTTTTGAATACCTGATGACCCGCTTTTCAACACCGGAAGAGGTCTTCGGTCCGCTCTCTATTCAGGCGCTAAAAGATGAAGGACGTTATCAGCGCCTGACCCGTGGCTATCTTCCTGAAGCCGAAATAGTGTTCCTGGATGAAATATGGAAAGCCGGACCGGCCATCCTGAATACATTACTCACCGCCATTAATGAACGCCGGTTCCGCAACGGTGACAGTGAAACCACTATTCCTATGCGATTACTGATCACCGCATCCAATGAGTTCCCGGAAGAAGACAGCGGGCTGACAGCCCTCTATGACCGTATGCTGATACGACTATGCCTTGATAATGTCAGTAGTAAAAACAATTTCCGCAATATGCTGACCGCATCAGGAGAAGAGCCCGTCACTCCGTCGGGGGAGTCTTTGCGTATTACCCATGACGAATATCAGCAATGGCAAAAAAATATTCCCCGCATCGCCCTGCCGGATACCGTCTTTGAACTGATTTACCGGTTACGTCATCAGCTGGAAAATCAGGCTGATGCTCCCTATATCTCAGACCGCCGCTGGAAGAAAGCCACCCGGCTACTGCAGGCCAGTGCCTTCTTCAGTGGCCGTGATGCGATTGCACCGGTAGACCTGATATTACTGAAAGACTGTTTATGGCACGACACAGCTTCTATGCAACTGATTGAGCAGGAAATTCAGTCACTGGTCACCGGTTACGGATGGGAGCAACAGGCTATTTTACTCAAACTGCGCCAGCTGCAAGCCCGTAAAGTAACGCTGCAACGACAGATGAATGAGCAACAAATATTAACGCTGGACAAACAAAGCACATTGTTTGGCCGTAAGGCTCATCCGGCTTTACCTAAGGATCTGACAGAGGAACAGCTGACGCTGATTTTGCTCTCCCCGCTGACACTGCATAATTTAAACGTATCGCATCTGGTGATCAGCAGAGAAGACCTGAGCCAATGGCTTCAGAAAGGCGGAGAGATTAAAGGAAAGCTCAACGGCATGGGCTTTGCACAATCGCTGGATTTGTATATTGATGACCGGAACCGGTTGAACATCCGGGATATCAGTCTGCAATCCTCCGGGCTGAGCGCCTCCGTCCGCAGTCCGCAAACGCCATTACCCGAAGAAATCACCCTCGGCCTGCAGGCGCTTAAGGAGCAGCTACAGACACAACGTTTACTTTTCCGTCAGCATCAGCACTGCCTTTTCATCGATGATAAGTGGCTGGCACTTATTGAACACAGTCTGCAGGATGTGGCGGATCAGATAGAACAGGCAATGCAATGATTTCTATCGATACGCTGTTAAGTCTGCTGACATTTAATGATTACGACTCACTTAATGACTTTCTGACGACACTCCTGGCAGCCCCGCAGCTGGTGATGTTTCTGGAGAAAAGCCCTGCGTTGAAAAAGGCTCTGCTGCGTGATTTACCTGCGATTAAAGCCGCCATCAACGAAGAGCAGAAAAATACACCGGTACCGGCTGCGCTGGCTCAGGAATTTTCACTCTATACGCGACAAAAAGGACTCAGCCTGTATACCTTCAGTCAGCAGTTACCTGAAACCCTGCAGGCACTGGAACAGCTCAACTCTCCGTTTACCGAAGAAGCAGAAAATCTGAAGAGGCAGGCCGATGACACTCTGTTTACTCCGGCACAACAGAGTCTTTTTTTTCAACGCTGGCGGCTGAACCTGACATTACAGACGGCGACCCTGAATGAAGACCTGCTGGAACAGCACAGAGAACGCATAATCAATGAATTACAGCAGCGGATTTCCTTAGCCGGTCAACTGTCCCCCTTACTGGAAGAAGACGAGGAGGCCGCCGCCGGCCATTTATGGGATTGGAGTAAAGCGCCGTTACAAAAGGGGGATGCGGATTTAATCGTGGAATACAGCGAATTCCTGAAAACACATCCTGAGCTTTCTTCTCTGGCTGCACAATTAGGGCGTAGCCGCGAATCTGCGGCAGAACCTGCCGAAAATACCGCCACGGGTATACAAAAGGTCCGGGTTCCCCATACGGAGTCCGTTCCTGAAGAGGTCAGCGGCATCCACCAAAGCGATGATATTTTACGTCTGCTGCCTCCGGAACTGGCCGCGCTGAGCATCACGGAACTTGAACTGGAATTTTATCGCCGGCTGGTGGAGAAACGTCTGCTGACCTATCAGCTCCAGGGGGAGTCGTATCACGAAGAACTACGGCACCACCCCGTGACCGGACATAAGAAAGATCCAACCCCGGCAGGCCCTTTTATTGTCTGTGTGGATACATCCGGCTCGATGGGCGGGTTTAACGAACGCTGCGCCAAAGGATTCTGCCTCGCTTTACTTAAAATCGCGCTCACCGGAAAGCGCCGTTGCCACGTGATGTTATTTGCCAGCGAAGTTATCCACTATGAACTGACCGCGGAAGATGGTCTGCAGCAGGCTACCCGTTTTCTGAGTCAGCGTTTCCGGGGCGGAACCGACCTGGCGCAGTGCCTGAATACCGTCGCTGATCAGCTGGAAACAGAGGCCTGGCGGGATGCCGATGCCGTCATTATCTCCGATTTTATCGCCCAGCGGTTGCCGGGAGAGTTGATCCAGCGGCTGGAGAAGATCCGCCAGCAACGGCAACAGCGGTTCCATGCCGTGACGCTTTCCCCGCACGGTAAACCCGGGATCCTGAGACTCTTTGATCATATCTGGAAATTTGATACCCGGTTACGGATGCGATTACTGCGACGTCTGAAGAGGTAAGGCTATGATTCTCTGCTATAGTCAGTACATACCGGCCTAAGCATAGCGGAGCCCTTCAGTAATGATACCCGACCGTCAGCCACATCTCCCTTTACCGTCTTATACGGTTCCTTTAACCGGCGAAAATGTCTCAGAAAAACGTCAACAGATCCTGGAGTATTTTCTCCACAGCTGGGAACTGTATGAGAGTCTGTTTGAATGTCTGGACAGTGCGGATGCCTGGACGACAAAGGCAATTTCTCTGCGCCATCCGCTTATTTTCTATTATGCCCATACGGCGACCTTTTATATTAATAAGCTGATGGCTGGCGGATACCTGGACACCCGTATTGATGCCACCATCGAATCGATGATGGCTATCGGTGTGGATGAAATGAGCTGGGATGACCTGGATGACCAGCACTACTCATGGCCACCGGTCAGCGATGTCAGAGCGTACCGTCAGAAAGTAAAGCAGCAGGTACTTCATTTTATTGAAGAGATGCCGCTGGAACTGCCAATCCACTGGGATAGCCCGGCATGGGTTATCCTGATGGGGATCGAACATGAAAGGATCCACCTTGAAACCTCCAGTGTGCTTATTCGCCAGCTTCCCCTCAGCCAGGTAAAGCCCTCGCCGTTCTGGCCCCATAGCCCTCAGGCAAGACACCATCGTTCACAGGTTCCTGAAAATAGCCTGGTGGCGATTGAAGGAAGCAGGGTGTCACTGGGTAAAGAAGACGAGACGTATGGCTGGGATAATGAATATGGCTTTCAGCAAACCGAAGTCAGTCCCTTTCAGGCCAGTAAAATGCTGGTCAGTCATGGGGAGTTTCTGACATTCGTGCAGGCCGGCGGCTACCACACCCGCCGTTTCTGGGACGAGGAAGGCTGGCAATGGCGTGAGTTTGCCGGTGCCGAACATCCGACCTTCTGGGTCGGTGATGTATTGCACCCCGATCAGCTTAAATTACGACTGATGACGGAAGAAGTCCCGATGCCCTGGGACTGGCCCGCCGAAGTGAATCAGCTTGAAGCTGCCGCATTTTGTCGCTGGAAAGCAGAAGTCCTGGGGGAACCGGTCCAGCTCCCTTCTGAAACGGAGTGGTACCTGTTACGTCAGCGGATAGAGGAGCCTGCGGCAGGTGAACCTCTGCCGGCGAATATCAATCTGAGCTACGCAGCCTCGCCGTGTCCGGTCGATCTTTTTCCGCAGGCGGGGCTATACGATATCGTCGGGAATGTCTGGCAATGGACGACGACACCTATCAGTGGTTTTCCGGGCTTCAAGGTGCATCCGCTCTATGATGATTTTTCGACACCGACATTTGACGGAAAACATAATCTGATCAAAGGCGGTAGCTTCATTTCAACAGGAAATGAGACACTGAAATCGGCCCGTTATGCCTTTCGACGACATTTCTTTCAGCATGCCGGCTTCCGGTATGTGATCTCATCTCACCAGGAAACGCAGAAAGTGAATCCTTATGAAACAGACCTGATGGTCTCACAATATCTGGATTTCCAGTACGGGCCGGATAAATTCGGTATCGCCAATTATGCGAAGGTACTGGCAGAGAAAGTACTGCCCTGGTGTGAGTCACGGGCGCATGCCCTGGATATCGGTTGTGCGACTGGCCGCGCAACATTTGAGCTGTCACGTTATTTCTCTCAGGTGACCGGCATGGATTATTCGGCACGTTTTATTGATGTGGCGGAAAAGCTTTCTGCGGGAGAAGAATTACGCTACCAGCTCCCGAGTGAGGGTGAGCTGGTGGATTACCGGACATTAAGGCTGACCGATGCCTTAGCAGACTATGCTGCACAGGGGCCGGTACATTTTACACAGGGTGATGCCTGTAACCTGAAGGCCCGGACGGGCATGTTTGACCTTGTTTTCGCCTCAAACCTGCTGGACAGACTGCGTGAACCTCGCCGTTTTCTGCAGGACATCACGCCGATGCTGCGTACAGGAGGCGTCTTACTACTCTCATCACCTTATACATGGCTTGAAGAATATACACCTAAAGATAACTGGCTGGGCGGGCTCCGTGAAAACGGAGAAGCCGTAACAACCTTACAGGCATTACGGCGCATTCTGCAGGCCGATTTTGAGGAAATCGCGCCGCCGGAAGATGTCCCCTTTGTGATCAGGGAAACGTCCCGCAAATATCAGCATACGGTGGCCCAGCTGACGCTGTGGCGTAAAAAATAATCCCCCCGGCAGGAATAGCTGTCGCAGGTCAGCTATTCCTTGCCAGCCTGCGCGCAGGAGATTACTGTCACTGTTTACCTTACACCTGACAGATAAGGAAACAGGATGGCTGATACACTGCAACTCGATCAACTTGATCGCGATATCCTCAACGCCCTGCTGAATAACGCCAAAACGGCCTATGCTGAGCTCGCAAAGCAGTTCAGTGTCAGTGCCGGTACGATCCATGTTCGTGTCGAAAAAATGCGTCAGGCCGGGATTATCCTCGGTACCCGTATTGACGTTGATCCGAAAAAACTCGGATTTGATGTCTGCTGTTTTATCGGCATTATTCTAAAAAGTGCCCGTGATTATCCTGCCGCCCTGAGCAAGCTGGAAGCACTCGACGAAGTTGTGGAAGCCTGGTACACCACCGGCCATTACAGTGTGTTTATCAAAGTAATGTGCCGCTCCATCGATGCGCTTCAACAGGTGCTTATCAATAAGATACAGACCATTGATGAAATTCAGTCTACCGAAACGCTTATCTCTTTACAGAACCCGATCATGAGAACCATCAAGCCCTGATCCCCGGGGCATTGTGGATAACCTTATTCATCACTCTCTCCTGTGCTGGCAGCCCCTTCCGAAGAAAATAAAAAATGAATAACCTTGTTGTCCACAGGTGGATCACTGCTTGATCACAGCGTACAATGCTCGCCTTTAACAGAGGGAAGATCGATGGCGGATATTACGTTTATCACAGGCAGTACCCTGGGCAGTGCCGAATACGTCGCTGAAGACCTGGCTGAAATTGCAGAGGCAAAAGGGCTTTCTGCCGAAATTCTGCACGGACCTGCTTATGATGACGTCCCGGCAACAGGGATCTGGCTACTGATCAGCTCAACGCATGGCGCCGGTGAAATTCCGGACAACCTGTTACCGTTTTATCAGACGCTTTCAGAGACACAACCGGATCTTTCTGCCGTCCGTTACGGTGCCATCGGTATCGGTAACCATGAATATGACCTGTTCTGCGGTGCGATCCGAACCCTGGATCAACAATTACAGACTCTGGGCGCGACACGGATCGGCGATCGGCTGGAAATAGATGTCCTGGAACACGATGTCCCTGAGGATCCGGCCACAGAATGGTTTCAACAGTGGATATCACTGATTTAGATCCCCTCAGCCACGGTGATTGATCGTTTATTTCTAATGATCCGTGGTGATTAGTCCTGTTTTGTGATCTTTTTTTCCGGTTTTTCTGTGTATAACTCACCCTGAAACGTGCGTATAACCGGTAGTTATCCAATGAATAACCCCGGATGCTTTTTTGACCTGTGTATAAGTCCTTATTTTGATCTCAGCTTATACGTGAAAGGATCACCGATCATTCACAGCATACGATCCTCATTAGATCTCTGTTAAGTAACAGGAAAAATCCCTTATCCACAAGATCAGTGGATCCTAATAAGAGATCTAACAGAAAGATCATACATAAAATAAAGATCTTTCTTTTAAACCCCTAACGATCCTGCCACTTTCGCCGGTCAGGGAATTTAAGTAGAATCCTCCACCGGGATAGACTCCCAACCGTTAATCTACTGAGGTACTGCTCCATGTTTTATCCAGATCCTTTTGACGTCATCATCATCGGTGGTGGTCATGCAGGGACAGAAGCAGCAATGGCTGCTGCCCGAATGGGTCAGCAAACCCTGCTACTGACACACAATATCGATACGCTGGGACAAATGTCATGTAACCCGGCGATTGGTGGTATCGGAAAAGGACATCTGGTTAAAGAAGTCGATGCAATGGGCGGCCTGATGGCGCAGGCCATCGACAAAGCAGGGATCCAGTTTAGAATACTAAACAGCAGTAAAGGTCCTGCGGTCAGAGCAACCCGTGCACAGGCGGATCGCGTACTCTATCGGCAGGCAGTACGTACTGCTCTTGAAAACCAGCCTAACCTGATGATCTTCCAGCAGGCTGTGGATGATCTTATCGTCGAAAACGATCAGGTCGTGGGTGCAGTGACTCAGATGGGCTTACGCTTTCGTGCAAAGGCCGTGGTACTGACTGTCGGAACCTTCCTTGACGGTAAAATTCATATTGGCCTGGATAACTACAGCGGTGGCCGTGCCGGTGATCCCCCTTCGGTTCCGCTGGCTCGTCGCTTACGTGAGCTTCCGCTGCGTGTGGACCGCCTGAAAACCGGAACACCTCCCCGTATCGATGCCAGAACGATCGATTTTTCGGTGCTGACGCCGCAACACGGTGATACACCGATGCCGGTCTTTTCGTTCATGGGGAAAGCCAGCGATCATCCGCAGCAGATGGCGTGTTACATCACCCATACCAATGAAAAAACGCATGACGTGATCCGTAATAACCTCGATCGCAGCCCGATGTATGCCGGGGTGATCGAAGGGATCGGCCCCCGTTACTGTCCGTCGATTGAAGACAAGGTGATGCGCTTTGCCGATCGCAATGCTCATCAGATCTTTCTGGAGCCGGAAGGGCTGACCAGTAACGAAATTTATCCGAACGGAATATCGACCAGCTTACCGTTTGATGTACAGATGCAGATTGTCCGCTCGATGAACGGACTGGAAAATGCCAAAATTATCCGTCCGGGATATGCCATTGAGTACGATTTCTTTGACCCACGGGATCTGAAACCGACGCTGGAGAGTAAATACATCAGCGGATTGTTCTTTGCCGGACAAATTAACGGCACCACCGGATATGAAGAAGCCGCTGCTCAGGGATTACTGGCCGGCCTGAATGCCGGACGTTTCTCTGCCGATAAAGAAGGCTGGACCCCGCGCAGGGATAATGCTTACCTCGGTGTTCTGGTCGATGACCTGTGCACTCTGGGAACCAAAGAACCGTACCGGATGTTTACCTCCCGTGCCGAATATCGTCTGATGTTACGTGAAGACAATGCGGATCTTCGTCTGACTGCTATCGGTCGTGAACTGGGGCTGGTGGATGATGAGCGCTGGGCCCATTTCAACCGGAAGCTGGAATCGGTGGAACAGGAGCGTCAGCGCTTACGTGATATTCATGTACATCCCAAGTCCGGGAATGTGGAAGAGATCAATGCGGTACTGAGTGCCTCGCTCACCAAAGAAGCGAACGGGGAAGATCTGCTGCGCCGACCGGAACTGACGTACGAAAAATTAATGACATTACCCGGCTTTGGTCCGTCGCTTGCTGATCCGTCAGCCGCTGAGCAGGTGGAAGTTCAGGTAAAATATGAAGGCTATATTGCCCGTCAGCTGGAAGAGATCTCCCGCCAGCAGCGTAATGAAAATACGGTATTACCTGCCGACCTCGATTACCGTAACGTGAACGGGCTTTCAAATGAGGTGATCGCGAAGCTTAACGATCATAAACCCTCTTCCATCGGTCAGGCTTCACGTATTTCCGGTATTACCCCCGCAGCCATCTCTATCTTACTTATTTACCTGAAAAAGCAGGGTTTGCTTCGTAAAAGCGCCTGAGTCTTCAGTAACTGCAGGGGAAACCATTCGGTTTCCCCGCTAACAGGAATGTCCTTCGTGATAAATACACTTTCCTCGCTACTTCAACGGGCTGGTATTTCGCTCTCCGATCAGCAAAAACATCAACTGGTCAGTTATGTCGGTATGCTGGACAAATGGAACAAAGCTTATAACCTGACATCGGTTCGTGACCCTCAGCAGATGCTGATCCGCCATATTATGGACAGTATTGTGGTTGCCCCTTATCTGGAAGGTAATAAATTTATTGATGTCGGTACCGGGCCCGGATTACCGGGGATTCCGCTCTCGATTGTTTGTCCGCACGCACATTTCACCCTGCTGGACAGTCTGGGTAAACGCGTCCGTTTTTTACGTCAGGTACAGCACGAACTGAAACTGGAAAATATCACCCCGGTGCAGAGCCGTGTTGAAGCCTTTACTGATGAGCCACTGTTTGACGGGGTCATCAGCCGTGCATTTGCGTCTTTGCAGGATATGGTGAGCTGGTGTCATCACCTGCCGGCGGCGGGGCAGGGCCGTTTTTATGCACTGAAAGGCCAGATACCGGATGAAGAGCTCTCGGCACTTCCTGAACATCTGAGTCTGGAGTCCGTCATATCATTACAGGTGCCCGATCTGGAAGGTGAGCGTCATCTGGTGATTCTGAAGCAGAAATAAGATCTGAACTCTCATACCGGCAACCCTTGCCGGTAATGTTCCTTCCCCGATGCTGACTATCCTATTTTCACTTTTTTATGTGATATCTATCACATAAAAAAGGTTGTTAAGTCCTGACTGACGCCGTCAGGATAGTAAAACTCTCAAAAAACCACCGCTCCTGCAGGTTAACTCTTTATGAACTTTCAACAGATAGTGTGCTATCGGTGATGGCGCTGATTATCGATACTGGAGTATTTGTCATAATCACCGGGTCGGATAACTTCAGGGCCAATGAGTAAATCTCTTTTACAGAATTTCTGACGGAAGTCTTAACAGTAAATAGCGTTACTCTGATGATTGCATTGAGGTTTTAGTTAAATTTCACGGTTCAGTTTTTGTTTATTTTTACAGGGAAGGGTTCTTTAGTTTTTTAAAGTATTTATTTTTCTTATTTGATTCTTCCCTGACGGTATGTTGTTAAGTAAATGATTTAGTTGTATATACCCTGTTGTTTACTAAGGTTTTTTTTTGATGTAGATTAAAGATGTGGTGTATTTATTACACCTGGTCCTGGCTTCCCTTCGGGAAATTGTCGGGAAATGTCATCAAAATATAGCAGCTTATATATAAGGATATATTATGAAAGAGCTTTCAGTGATCGAAACAAATCAGGTCAGCGGGGGTCTGTTCACTTTCTTCACGGGCCCTATCGGCGCAACGATGGGTTTTGCCATCGGTTCAGTGGTTGATGCCGGATGTGCGAGCCTGAACCTGAAATCTAACTTTAAACTGTCAGGGGCTCTGTTAGGGGGAGGGATCGCCGCTATCGTCGGATTCTCACCCATTCTGGCTACCGCCGGAATAGGCATGGGCGTGACGGGCATTGTACAAAATGCGCTCAGCATTATCAGCCAGCGCAAGTCCGCCTGATAAGCCGTTTTAAGTGTTATTAATCCCTTTTGTCACACACTGACGGTTATTCAGTCTTTGGGGGGAGTTCGCACAATCCCCCTTTTTAATCGTCCCTGCATTCCCAATGATCAATTCTATTTATCCCCGCAAATCTGCGCAATACCATTCCGGGCCCCTGGCATTCGGGGTCGAATAAATTACAGCGTTTTTTTATAAATTCTTCTTCTTTTTTAACCGGCATCGGCGGCGCTTATTTTTTATATTTATCCAGTTTGTAAAATAATTGATAAAAAAATGAAATAACAGAAGCTTAATTAACAACACTAAATGTGAGGTTAAAGGTCTTTTTCGGGAGTACTATTCGCTTTACCGCAAAAATAGTGGCGGTCTCCGGAGAAAAAGACTGACGTGAAGCGAACTGAAAAGCGGTAGTTCCGCGATTTTTAGCGAAGATTATCGGGAAAAACTCCTTTTCAGAAAGAATTTTAAATAATTGTTCACCTTTTCTCTACTTACAGATTGAAATCGTAGGAGTGCCCCGTATAATTTGCACGGCTTTTGCTGTTCACTCCTTTGGAGTGGTAACAGTAGTTTGTGTAACACACGATATACCCAACTTAAGTAAGGGAGAGTAAGCCGTCATGTCTGTATCTCTTTATAGTTTGAGATTAGCGCGGACAGTGCTGCTTATTCAACTGGTGACTTTTTTGCTCGTCAGTTGTTTCTTTACTTTGAAAAGCATTCACTGGGGAGCTTCTGCTCTGGCAGGAGGGATAGCGGCATGGCTGCCGGCTGTCCTGTTTACGTTTCTGGCCTGGCGCCTGCAAGGGCAATTCCCGGCTAAAGGGCGTGTTGCCTGGAGTTTTGCCTTAGGTGAAGTCCTGAAAGTCTTCATCACCATCGGATTGCTTGTTGTGGCGTTGGGTGTGTTCGGGGCGGTGTTTTGGCCTCTTGGACTGAGCTGGTTATCGGTGCTGGTGGTGCAAATCATTGCACCGGTTGTAATTAACAAAAAAGGGTAAGATGCATCATGGCCGCAGGAGAAATCTCAACCCCACAGGAATATATAAGTCATCACCTGCAGCATTTGCAGCTTGATTTACGTACATTCCAGTTGGTGAATGCGCACGACGCTCCGGCAACTTTCTGGACGTTAAACCTGGATTCCATGTTTTTCTCTGTCGTACTGGGTCTGGTCTTTCTGGTACTGTTCCGCAAAGTAGCTAAACAAGTTACCAGCGGTGTCCCGGGAAAACTGCAGGCGGCTATTGAACTGGTTGTTGGTTTCGTCGATAGCAATGTTCGTGATATGTATCACGGCAAAAGCAAACTTATCGCCCCGCTGGCACTGACAATTTTTGTCTGGGTCTTTTTAATGAACCTGATGGATCTGTTGCCAATCGATCTGCTGCCTTACCTGGGTGAGCATGTCCTTGGTTTGCCGGCATTGCGTGTTGTGCCGTCTGCAGATGTGAATGTGACATTATCTATGGCGCTGGGCGTATTTATTTTGATTCTGTTCTACAGCATCAAAATGAAAGGCGTAGGTGGTTTTGCTAAGGAACTGACTTTACAGCCTTTCAATCACCCGATCTTCATCCCCATCAACCTGATTCTTGAAGGTGTTAGCTTACTGTCTAAGCCGGTTTCTCTTGGCTTGCGACTGTTCGGTAACATGTATGCGGGTGAACTGATCTTTATCCTGATTGCGGGTCTGTTACCGTGGTGGTCACAGTGGGTTCTGAATGTGCCATGGGCCATTTTCCACATTCTGATCATCTCGTTACAGGCTTTCATTTTCATGGTCCTCACGATTGTCTATCTCTCGATGGCATCTGAAGAACATTGATATTTTTATCTCAACACTACTGATTTAATTGAAACAAACTGGAGACTGTCATGGAAAACGTGAGTATGGATCTGCTGTACATGGCTGCCGCTGTGATGATGGGTCTGGCGGCAATCGGTGCTGCGATCGGTATCGGCATCCTCGGGGGTAAATTTTTGGAAGGTGCTGCTCGTCAGCCTGACCTGATTCCTCTGCTGCGCACACAGTTCTTTGTCGTAATGGGTCTGGTGGATGCTATCCCTATGATCGCTGTAGGTCTGGGTCTCTACGTGATGTTTGCTGTCGCCTAGTAACGCCTGGTAATACGGTTGTTTGTTCGGTGATTTTCAGCGAATAAACGAACTCTGCCGTTTATCACCTCTGTGATGACGGCAGATCAAGCTAACTTAATAAGAGGCATTGTGCTGTGAATATTAATGCAACAATCCTCGGCCAGGCCATCGCGTTTATCCTGTTCGTTGCGTTTTGTATGAAGTATGTATGGCCGCCGATCATGGCTGCTATCGAGAAGCGTCAGAAAGAAGTTGCTGATAGCCTCGCTTCTGCAGAACTTGCTAAAAAAGAGCTGGATATCGCTCAGGCTAATGCGTCCGACGAGCTGAAAAAAGCCAAAGAAAACGCTCAGGTTATTATTGAGCAGGCTAACAAGCGTCGTGGCCAGATTCTGGATGAAGCGAAAGCGGAAGCGGAAACTGAACGTAACAAAATCATTGCACAGGCTTACTCTGAAATTGATGCCGAGCGTAAACGTGCACGTGAAGAACTGCGTAAGCAGGTTGCGTTGCTGGCTGTTGCGGGTGCCGAGAAGATTATTGAGCGTTCCGTGGATGAAGCTGCTAATAGCGACATCGTTGATAAACTGGTCGCTGAACTGTAAGGAGGGAGGGGCTGATGTCTGAATTTACCACTGTAGCTCGCCCCTACGCCAAAGCAGCTTTTGACTTTGCTGTTGAGCATCAAAGTATTGATCGCTGGCAGAATATGCTGGCTTTTACCGCTGAAGTCGCAAGTGATAAGCAGGTTTCAGGGATCCTTTCCGGTGCTCAGGCACCTGAGACCGTTTCCGCTGCTTTCATTGCTCTCTGCGGTGATCAACTCGATGAGAACGGCCAGAACCTGATTAAGGTGATGGCAGGATATAAACGTTTGAAAGCGCTTCCGGCTGTGCTGGAGCAGTTCATTCAATTACGTGACGCTTATGAAGCGATTGCCGAAGTTGACGTTACTTCCGCCAACGAGTTGAGTGAAGAGCAGCTGAATAAAATCAGCGCGGCGATGGAAAAACGTTTGTCACGCAAAGTTAAGCTGAATTGCAAAATCGATAAGTCTGTCATTGCAGGCGTAGTCATCCAGGCTGGTGACATGGTTATTGACGGCAGCGTCCGCGGCCGTCTGGATCGTCTGGCAGACGACTTGCAGTCTTAAGGGGACTGGAGCATATGCAACTGAATTCCACCGAAATCAGCGAACTGATCAAGCAGCGCATTGCTCAGTTCAATGTCGTGAGCGAAGCTCACAATGAAGGTACTATTGTTTCTGTAAGTGACGGTATCATCCGCGTCAACGGCCTGGCCGATGTGATGCAGGGTGAGATGATTGCCCTGCCGGGTAACCGTTACGCGATTGCACTGAACCTGGAGCGTGACTCTGTAGGTGCCGTCGTTATGGGCCCATACATGGATCTTGCCGAAGGCATGAAAGTGAAATGTACTGGCCGTATTCTGGAAGTGCCGGTTGGTCGTGGTTTACTGGGGCGTGTTGTTAACACCCTGGGTGAGCCTATTGATGGCAAAGGCCCGGTTGAAAACGACGGCTTCTCTCCTGTAGAAGTTATCGCACCGGGTGTTATCGATCGTCAGTCTGTTGATCAGCCTGTGCAGATCGGTTACAAAGCGGTTGATGCCATGATCCCTGTCGGTCGTGGTCAGCGTGAGCTGATCATCGGTGACCGTCAGACTGGTAAAACTGCGATGGCTATCGATGCTATCATCAACCAGCGCGATTCAGGCATTAAATGTGTCTACGTAGCGATCGGCCAGAAAGCGTCAACGATTTCTAACGTTGTGCGTAAACTGGAAGAGCACGGTGCACTGGCAAATACCATTGTCGTTGTTGCCTCTGCTTCTGAGTCTGCTGCCCTGCAATACCTGGCGCCTTATGCCGGTTGTGCGATGGGTGAATACTTCCGTGACCGTGGTGAAGATGCTCTGATCGTTTATGATGACCTGTCCAAACAGGCCGTTGCTTACCGTCAGATTTCACTGCTGCTGCGTCGTCCGCCGGGCCGTGAAGCCTTCCCTGGTGACGTTTTCTACCTCCACTCCCGTCTGCTGGAGCGTGCATCTCGCGTCAATGCTGAGTATGTTGAAGCATTCACCAAAGGTGCAGTGAAAGGTAAAACCGGTTCTCTGACAGCTCTGCCTATCATTGAAACTCAGGCAGGTGACGTTTCTGCGTTCGTTCCGACTAACGTAATCTCGATTACTGATGGTCAGATCTTCCTGGAATCTAACCTGTTCAACTCCGGTATCCGTCCTGCGGTTAACCCTGGGATCTCTGTATCCCGTGTGGGTGGTGCAGCACAGACTAAGATCGTCAAGAAACTGTCCGGCGGTATCCGTACTGCTCTGGCACAGTACCGTGAACTGGCAGCTTTCTCTCAGTTCGCGTCTGACCTTGATGATGCGACCCGTAAACAGCTGGAACACGGACAGAAAGTAACTGAACTGCTGAAGCAGAAACAGTACGCTCCAATGTCTGTTGCACAGCAAGGCCTGGTCCTGTTTGCGGTTGAGCGCGGTTACCTGGGTGATGTTGAGGTTTCTAAAATCCTCAGCTTTGAGTCTTCTCTGCTGGCATTCGCGGATCGCGAACATGCTGAACTGATGCAGGAAATCAACCAAGCGGGTAACTTTAACGGCGAAATCGAAGCGAAGCTTACCGCTCTGCTCGATTCGTTTAAAGCAACTCAGTCCTGGTAATGTCTTGCGGCTTGCCTGACCTGGCAAGCCGCCTGACTTTGAGGAGAAGCTCATGGCCGGCGCAAAAGAAATACGTAGTAAGATCGGAAGCGTAAAGAATACGCAGAAGATCACCAAAGCGATGGAAATGGTCGCCGCCTCCAAAATGCGTAAAACGCAGGAACGCATGGCGGCCAGCCGTCCGTATGCAGATGCTATTCGCAAAGTGATTGGTCACTTGGCGTTAGGGAATCTGGAATACAAGCACCCTTACCTGGAAGAGCGTGACGTTAAGCGCGTCGGCTATCTGGTCGTTTCTACCGACCGCGGGCTTTGTGGTGGTCTGAACATTAACTTGTTCAAAAAATTGCTGGCAGATATGAAAGCCTGGTCCGAAAAAGGGGTTCAGAGCGATCTGGCCATTATCGGATCGAAAGGCCTGTCTTTCTTTGGATCTGCAGGTGCTAATATTGTGGCTCAGGCGACAGGCTTAGGTGATAAACCGGAACTGTCCGATCTGATTGGCCCGGTAAAAGTCATGCTGCAAGCCTACGATGAAGGCCGCATCGACAAACTTTATGTCGTTAGCAATAAATTTAACAACACCATGTCCCAGACTCCGGTCCTCAATCAGCTGTTACCGTTACCGGCAACAGACAATGATGAAGAACTGAAGACAAAAACATGGGATTACCTGTACGAACCCGATCCAAAAGCGCTGCTGGATACTCTGCTGCGTCGTTATGTCGAGTCTCAGGTTTATCAGGGTGTTGTAGAAAACCTGGCCAGCGAGCAGGCAGCCCGTATGGTGGCAATGAAAGCTGCAACCGACAACGGTGGCGAGCTGATCAAAGAGCTTCAGTTGGTTTACAACAAAGCCCGCCAGGCCAGCATCACCCAGGAACTTACCGAGATTGTCTCGGGAGCCTCCGCGGTTTAACCAGGTAACGAATTAGGTAGAGGATTCAAGATGGCAGCTGGAAAGATTGTCCAGATTATCGGCGCCGTAGTTGACGTCGAGTTCCCTCAGGACGCTGTACCACAGGTGTACAACGCTCTCGAGGTTGAAAATGGTGATACCCGTCTGGTGCTGGAAGTTCAGCAGCAGCTGGGCGGTGGTGTCGTTCGTACGATTGCAATGGGAACCTCTGACGGCCTGAAACGTGGCCTTAAGGTGACCGATCTGCAAAAACCGATTCAGGTACCGGTCGGTAAAGCGACTCTGGGCCGTATCATGAACGTACTGGGTCAGCCAATCGATATGAAAGGCGACCTGAAGAACGAAGATGGCAGCAATGTTGAGGTGAACTCAATTCACCGTGCAGCACCAAGCTACGAAGAACTGGCTAACTCTACTGAGCTGCTGGAAACGGGTATCAAGGTTATCGACCTGATCTGTCCGTTTGCAAAAGGCGGTAAAGTCGGTCTGTTCGGTGGTGCGGGTGTGGGTAAAACCGTCAACATGATGGAACTGATCCGTAACATCGCTATCGAGCACTCCGGTTACTCTGTATTTGCAGGGGTAGGTGAGCGTACCCGTGAAGGTAACGACTTCTACCACGAAATGACCGAGTCTAACGTTCTGGATAAAGTTGCTCTGGTTTATGGCCAGATGAACGAGCCACCAGGAAACCGTCTGCGCGTTGCGCTGACCGGTCTGACTATGGCTGAAAAATTCCGTGACGAAGGCCGTGATGTACTGCTGTTCGTTGATAACATCTATCGTTATACCCTGGCCGGTACTGAAGTATCAGCACTGCTGGGTCGTATGCCTTCTGCGGTAGGTTATCAGCCAACACTGGCCGAAGAAATGGGTGTTCTTCAGGAACGTATCACGTCAACCAAAACCGGTTCAATCACTTCCGTACAGGCAGTGTATGTTCCTGCGGATGACCTGACTGACCCGTCTCCGGCAACGACCTTTGCTCACCTGGACTCAACAGTCACCCTGAGCCGTCAGATTGCATCCCTGGGTATTTACCCGGCCGTTGACCCGCTGGATTCCACCAGCCGTCAGCTGGATCCAATGGTTGTTGGTCAGGAGCACTATGATATTGCCCGTGGCGTGCAGTCTATTCTGCAACGTTATCAGGAACTGAAAGATATCATTGCTATTCTGGGTATGGACGAACTGTCTGAAGACGACAAACTGCTGGTTTCACGTGCACGTAAAATTCAGCGCTTCCTGTCTCAGCCATTCTTCGTTGCAGAGATCTTTACCGGTGCGCCTGGTAAGTACGTTTCTCTGAAAGACACCATCCGTGGCTTCAAAGGTATTATGGACGGTGAGTTTGACCATATGCCTGAGCAGGCTTTCTACATGGTTGGTTCTATTGACGAAGCGGTAGAAAAAGCTAAGAAACTGTAATTACAGTTTCCCGGGAGGATTGATATGGCTAAGACTTATCACCTGGACGTTGTCAGCGCTGAACAGCAGATGTTCAGCGGTGAAGTACAACATATCCAGGTGTCAGGTAGTGAAGGTGAACTGGGAATTTTTCACGGTCACGCCCCGCTCCTGACTGCCATCAAACCTGGTATGGTTCGTATCGTCAAAGAGAATAACAGCGAAGAGTTTATTTATCTCTCCGGTGGCATTCTGGAAGTTCAGCCAACTGCTGTCACAGTCATGGCTGATACCGCCATCCGTGGCGACGATCTGGACGAAGCTCGTGCACTGGAAGCAAAACGTAAAGCAGAAGAACACATGAACAAAAGTCACGGCGACGTGGACTATGCTCAGGCCTCTGCTGAACTGGCGAAAGCCATTGCTAAACTGCGCGTGATCGAACTGACCAGGAAAGCGATGTAAGCAATGTAGCTCGATGGCATTGCATAAAGCCGGTAAGTGAAAACTTACCGGCTTTTTTACGTTTTAGTCTTCCTGTTGCCGCATCGTCGGTGACCTTGTTCTGAACCACCGTTGCGGTCAGTGAGTGATGAGGCCCCCGCAACAATGTGGCCGGAGTGGGGACGGGATCACAGTTAAGGATTTTGATAATAAAAACAGAGAGGATTCTGACTGTAGATAATCGGGTCAGGTATCATTATCCTTATGCGTTATACTGTGTTTTTTTCGAATTTAAAGAAAAGCGATGGCTGATGATGGCAGATAATGAAATGAGTGTGGTTATCCTTGCAGCAGGTAAGGGAACCCGAATGTATTCGGATCTTCCGAAAGTCCTCCATCAGCTGGCTGGAAAACCCATGGTGCAGCATGTGATTGATGCTGCGAAAGGTCTGGGTGCCGCGAATATCCATCTGGTCTACGGGCACGGTGGGGAACTATTGCAGTCAGCCCTGAAGGATCCTTCTTTACACTGGGTTGAGCAGTCCCAACAGTTGGGCACCGGGCATGCGATGCAGCAGGCCGCTCCGTGGTTTTCTGATGATGAAGATATTCTGATGCTGTATGGCGATGTGCCACTGATCTCTCAACAGACCTTACAGCGTCTACGCGATAACAAACCGGCAGGCGGGATTGGTCTGTTAACCGTGGTGCTGGACAATCCGTTCGGCTATGGCCGTATTGTCCGTGAGAACGGGGAAGTGACCGGTATTATCGAACAAAAAGATGCCAGTGAGGCACAGCTAACCATCAACGAGATCAATACCGGTATTCTGATCGCCAATGGCAAAGATTTGAAACGCTGGTTATCGCAACTGACGAATAATAATGCCCAAAAAGAGTATTATATTACTGATATTATTGCGATGGCTCATCAGGAAGGCCAGCGCATAGAGGCGGTACACCCGCACAGCAGTAGTGAGACCGAAGGGGTCAATAACCGGCAACAACTGGCCGCACTGGAACGTGTTTATCAGCGTCAGCAGGCCTGTAAATTATTACTGGCAGGAGTGATGCTACGGGATCCTGAACGGTTTGATTTGCGGGGTGAATTAACACACGGGCGTGACGTGGATATCGATATTAACGTCATCCTGGAAGGGAACGTGGTGCTGGGGCACGGTGTCCGGATCGGTGCCGGTTGTATTATCCGCAACAGTGTTATTGGCGAGGGGTGTGAGATAAGTCCTTATTCTGTGATAGAGGATGCACACCTTGAGCAAGCCTGTACGGTCGGGCCATTTGCCCGACTGAGGCCGGGAACGGCTCTGGCAGAAGCGGTCCATGTGGGTAATTTTGTAGAAATTAAAAAAGCGACCCTTGGAAAAGGCTCTAAAGCCGGCCATTTAAGTTATCTCGGCGATGCGACGATCGGGGCCGGGGTGAATATCGGTGCCGGAACCATCACCTGTAACTATGATGGTCAGAATAAATCGCAGACGATCATTGGTGATAACGTATTTGTGGGCTCCGACAGCCAGTTTATTGCACCGGTCAGTGTCGCCGACAATGTTACTATTGCTGCAGGCACGACAGTGATGCACGACGTAGACGAAGAGTCACTGGTTTATAATCGTAAGCAACAGACTGAAAAAACCGGATGGTCACGCCCGGTAAAAAAATAAGTTATCTGTCATTTTCCGGAGCACCGGCAGCGATCTATGCCCGGACAAGCCGTGACTATAATGCCCCCTCATTTTTTGAGTCCCGGGGGATCTGCTGTGTCGGTCAGCCCGAACAGATGACAATTTCTATGGTGGAGACACCATAACCTCAGGATTAAATATATGTGTGGAATAGTAGGTGCAGTTGCACAACGTGATATCGCTGAAATATTACTGGAAGGTTTACGCCGCCTGGAATACCGCGGCTATGACTCTGCCGGACTGGCGGTGGTGGATAAGCCGGGAGAGATGACCCGCTTACGTCGCCTCGGGAAAGTTCAGGCACTGGTGGATGCTGCAGAGCAACACCCCCTGCCCGGAGGTACCGGTATCGCGCATACCCGTTGGGCAACGCACGGCGAACCTTCAGAAGAGAATGCTCATCCGCATGTGTCCGGGAATATCGTCCTCGTACACAATGGTATCATTGAAAACCATGAAGAATTACGGGCACAGGTCCGCGCACTGGGTTATCAGTTTACTTCGGAGACGGATACTGAAGTCGTCGCTCATTTAATTCATCATGAGCAAAAGCAGGGCGGTAGCCTGTGTGAGGTTGTTCAGCGGGTGATCAAACAACTGCGCGGTGCTTACGGAATGGTCATTATGGACAGTAATGATCCTTCGGTGCTGGTGGCTGCCCGTTCCGGGAGTCCGCTGGTGATTGGCTGCGGGGTCGGGGAAAACTTTATTGCATCGGATCAGCTGGCTTTATTACCGGTCACCCGCCGCTTTATCTACCTTGAAGAAGGTGATGTTGCAGAAGTGACCCGCCGTTCTGTGACGATTTTTGCCGACGGTGAGCGGGTCTTCCGTCCCGAGATCGAATCTTCTGCCCGTTATGACGCCGGTGATAAAGGGACCTATCGGCATTACATGCAGAAAGAAATTTATGAACAGCCGATGGCCATAAAAAGTACACTGCAGGGCCGTTTTCATCAGGGCATCATTGACCTGAGTGAGCTGGGGCCGGAAGCTGAGTCTCTGTTAGGGCAGGCGGAACATATTCAGATCGTTGCCTGCGGGACATCTTATAATTCCGGACTGGTCTCCCGGTACTGGTTTGAATCGTTGGCCGGTATTCCCTGTGATGTGGAGATCGCTTCTGAGTTTCGTTACCGTAAGTCTGTGGTCCGGAAAAACAGCCTGTTGATCACGCTGTCACAATCCGGGGAAACCGCAGATACGCTGGGTGCGTTGCGTCTTTCTAAGAAACTGGGATATCTGGGCTCGCTGGCGATCTGTAACGTCCCGGGCTCTTCTCTGGTACGCGAATCGGATCTGGCGCTGATGACAAAAGCCGGGGTAGAGATCGGTGTTGCCTCCACCAAAGCTTTCACCACACAACTGACGGTCCTGCTGATGCTGGTGGCGAAAATGGCAAGGCTGAATGGCCAGCCGGAAGAGGTGGAGCATCAGATTGTTCATGCGTTACAGGCGTTGCCAAGCCGCATCGAGCAGATTCTGGCGCATGATAAGCAGATTGAAGCGCTGGCAGAAGGTTTCTCCGATAAGCATCATGCATTGTTCCTCGGCCGCGGTGATCAGTACCCGATCGCGATGGAAGGTGCGCTCAAGCTGAAAGAGATCTCTTATATTCATGCGGAAGCTTACGCGGCAGGTGAACTGAAACACGGTCCGCTGGCACTGATTGATGCGGATATGCCGGTGATCATCATTGCCCCGAATAATGAGTTACTGGAAAAGCTGAAGTCGAACATTGAAGAAGTCCGCGCCCGCGGGGGATTACTGTATGTATTCGCCGATCAGGATGCCGGCTTTACCGACAGTGAGAATATGAAAATCATTCCGTTACCCCATGTTGAAGAGGTACTGGCGCCGATTTTCTACACTATCCCGTTACAGCTGCTCTCTTACCATATTGCCCTGATCAAAGGCACGGATGTTGACCAGCCTCGAAACCTGGCGAAGTCTGTCACCGTAGAATAAGCCTGTTGCGCGGCAATTCGCGCTTATCAGTAATAAACACCGGCAGTGCTGAATAACAGCCTGCCGGTTTTTTTATGGGGAAACCGATACGACGCTTCCAAAGCCGGCTGGTTCTCGTGATGTACCACCAAAAATGAAACTTCCGGCAGTGCCTGGGTGCTGCAGACATCGGTCAGCAATACAAAAGGCCGCCCCATTACAGGCGAAATCCTTTGCCGGGATCCGGGAAAGGAGTCACGCATAGTCCTGAATAAAGGGACCAGGCCAGTGAAATAATGCGTCTGTAGAGGGGCAGGATCCTTTGTGGCCGGTGATTTTCGGCAAATCTGTCATCGCCCACAGGCTAAGGATACGGCTGCCTCTGCTGATAACAAAAGAGTATTTTTATCAGACAGGTATATTTCTGATCCCCCTGAAATATCTGTCCGCAAATGATGGATATGAAAATTATCCGTGCTCCGGAGCAACAGGCATAAGGAGTACGGTTCCGGACAAAAGCATTTTATTCTTTGTGCCCATCGTGCCCGGAAAGATGTCCGTTGACATCCTTTATTGGCCATAAAATTGTTTCAGCCTTTCTTATCCTTACCCCACTCAGTTACGCCTGCGATGGCAGAATCTCATACCGGTCAGGCTGTTTATTTACTGAGAATAAAGGGTTGTGAATGTGCAGGCGGGTGGCAGATTTTACGGTATTTCAGATCGCTGAGGTTCCTCGCGTAAATCTCTCCTCCTTCTATGACACCTTAAAAATCAGAGGGTTCTCTGACCCCGGTCAGAAGCTTAGCTTATCGCTGACGGGATTCCGGGCGGCGCATACTCCTACGGCCCTGTGTTGACATGCTCTTTTTTGGTGATGATCGCACTGCCTGAGTGCAGTTCACTGACGGACTCAGCAGGGAAAGGTTTGCCAGGGGGCATTCTGCTTCAGGTGGCTGATAAACCGTATTTTTAATTAATTGGCACACATTATGCTAAGGGATGTATGTTTTTATAATCAAGGGTAACCATATGAAAAAGATGTTGCTATGTCTTTCAGTGCTGACGGCGCTTGGCTATACCTGCGCTTCACAGGCTGATGAAACGTTCCGTCCGGAACGGATTGGTGTTGAGAAAACTATAAAGCCCGGTCCGAATGTGTTTGTGATGGATCAGAGCTGGAGCGGTGCAACGAATATTACTTTCCTGTCAGGGGATACGTTACAAACCCAGGGAAGCTTGTCGACCGGCCTTATTGCCCAGATGGATTTATCCGCAGACCGTAAGTCACTCTATACAGCTTCGGTCTATCCGAAACGGATTGTCTGGGGACCTGCTGATGCAGTCGTTCAGAAATTTGATATTCAGACCGCGGCCCTGAATAAAGAGATGGAAACCTCACCGAAAATGGCTCAGGTGAGTGCCAACATTAATACCTTCAAATTATCCCGCAATAATCTCTATGCCTTTGTACAAAATGCAACGCCCGCCGCGTCGGTCAGTGTTATTGAGCTCAGTACCGGTAAAAACCTGTTAGAGGTGCCGACACCAGGCTGCTGGGCTATTTATCCGTCCGCTGATGACAAGCGATTCAGTTCATTATGCGGGGATGGAACCGTTACCAGTTACCAGCTTTCCGATGATCTGAAAAGTTACACCGCGACCAAGAGCGATAAGATCTTTGATGCGGTCAAAGACCCCCTGTTTATCAGCGCTCAACGGGACGGTAAAAATACCTACTTCACCTCGTTCAACGGCAATATCTATGTTCTGGATGATCAGAATGCCAAAGTCACCCTGGTGAATAAGTTCAGCTATACGCAGGGAATCAAGGGGCATTGGGCTCCCGGTGGTTTTGAGGTACTGGCATTCAACAAACCGTCGAATCTTCTGTTTGTCGCCATGCATCCTGGCGCCCATGAAGGAAGCCATAAAGACGGGGCGAAAGAAGTCTGGGGTATCAATATGAGCACCCACAAAGTGGCGACCCGGATTAAAGTCAAAGACCCGATATCTATCGCTGTTTCCGGCACTCCTTCGCCGGTGTTATTTACGCTGAGCGAAGGTGAAAATAATGAAGGAGGTACCGTCGAGCGCTATACCCTGACAGGGCCTCATTTTACCGCCAGACATGCCGGAGAAGCTAAGGGACTGGGTACCTTTAATCAGATCCTGATGGTGGACTACTGATATGGAAACTGACCTGTTATCACAGATACATTTCGCCCTGCTGACTTTTCTGGTGCTGCTGTTCAGCCAGTCGTTACTACATAAGCGGCAAGGACTGCTCCGTTTTTCCGGTTATATCGCTAACTACCATCCGGTGTTCAGCCGGCATAGTTACCGTATCGCTCAGGGGCTGGCCCTCGCTGAGGCACTGGTTTTGCTGATGAGCCTGATCCCTCACACCACATTATTGGGTCAGTCGGGAATGTTCGCGCTGCTGCTTATCTATCTGTCAGCGATTGGCTATGCGTTGATAACAGGTAAAACTGCGGTTGAATGCGGTTGCGGTGACACTCCTCTGCGGGTTTCCGGGCGATTGCTGCTGCGTAATATCCTCCTTTTACTGTCAGCAACGGGGCTGCTGTGCCTGCCCATGCAAACGACGGGTGTTCTGTCACTGACCGCTTCTGTCTGTGCGGGCGGCTTGTTATGGGTCTGCTATCAGTTATTTGAACAACTGATACGTAATAGCGATCTGCAGCATCAGCTCACCGCAAAATCATCTTCCCGGGAGGGCCTATGAATACTTTCCTTATCTTTGCCGTCATTTTTCTGAGTCTGCTCGTCGCCATGCTGATCATCGCTTTCTTTGCCTTGTCACGGCAGGTGGGGGTGTTATTTGAACGTATTACTCCGGTCGGAGCCATGATGAACAATAGTGGCCCGGCGATTGGTGACACTACGCCGTCTTTATCCGTGTCATCCATGCATCATGGAGAAATGGTGATCGGGGGGCAGCGCCAGGGATATCAGCTGATCCTGTTTGTGGCTCCGGGGTGTCCTATCTGTAAAGCCCTTTTCCCTGTCGTGCGTAATTTACGTAAAAGCGAAGGTCATTGGTTATCAGTGGTACTGGCCAGTGACGGGGATGTCCGACAGCATCAAAATTTTATCGTGCAGGAAGCACTGACCGCTATCCCTTATGTCCTGTCCCGGGAGCTGGGTATGACCTGGAAAGTTGCCAGGCTGCCGTTCTCTGTCCTGCTGGATGAAAACGGAACCGTAGTTTCCAAAGGGTTAATCAATAATCGTGAGCAACTCGAAAGCCTGTTTAACGCAAAAGAAAGCGGATTTGATTCGTTGCAATCCTGGGCTCAGAGCACCTCTGCCGGACACTAACAAAATATATGCAGGAGAGTTATTAATGAAATTATTCAATAAGCTGTTCGGAGCTATGGATTCCTTTTCTGAAACCCGCCTCCGTAAATCGGCCCGAAATATTGGCCGCCGCCATTTTCTGGCGAAGACCGGTGTTTTGCTGGTGGGGACCGGGGTGATGCCGCTATTACCCTTTAACCGCGGCATGAGTAACGCCTATGCGGCCGAAAAAGCGACAACAGACGATACCGATTGCAGCTACTGGCGATACTGCGCGCTGGACGGAAATTTGTGTTCTTCTTCCGGGGGCACGGTAACGACCTGTCCGGCAGGCTCTGAAGCGTCTAAAGTTTCATGGGTCGGTACCTGCCTGAATCCCCACGATAATAAAAACTACCTGGTTTCTTACAATGACTGCTGCGGTAAAGCCACGGTAAGTAATTCTGTTAACTGCTTCACCAGTCAGGGGGAGCGTCCCGGTTACCGTATGGGCCTGCACAATGACATCAACTGGTGCATGGCAAATACCAACAAAGGGTATTACTGCACGGTGGCAACGCTGGTGGGGATCGCCAATGAATAAACTCTCATCAGTGATCTTCGCTTCTGCGATCAGTCTTTTTGTATCACAGACACAAGCGTCGCCAGGGGGCGATAAGTTTGTGGCGAACTGTTCCGGATGTCATGGGGAGGATGCCGCCGGTATTCCGGGCATGGCCCCGCCGTTGAAAGATGCCCCGTTATGGCAGGGGCTCGGTGATAAACGTTCTGAATATATTGCGGGGGTTGTCACCGGCGGAATGGGCGGAACATTGCATACGCCGGCCGGGGATACGGAAGGGATGGTGATGCCGCCTCAGGACTTTATTGATACCGCCGATCTCGTTGATATCACCGCCTACGTACTCCGGGAAGTGAATCACGTCCCCGGGGGCCCGGATGCTGCCATGATCGATAAATACAAGAAGTCACCGTTATCGCATGAGGAGCTTCTGAAGATCCGTAACGGAGGTAAGTGATGCTGCAGCATGCTGTCAGAGCAGTGAAGACGGTAGCGCTGTTACTGCTTTTCTGTTCTGCCTCCGCCATGGCTCTTCCCAATACGCCTCAGCAGAACTACCTGCTTAAATGTTCCGGTTGCCATGATATTGATGGTTCCGGAACGGTGGCAGGGGGGATCCCCCCCCTGCCCGGGTATATCGGTTCTTTCCTCGATGATCCGCAAGGTCGTGTGTATGTGCTCCATGTGCCGGGCGTTATTTCAGCCGGTCTGGATGATACCGAGCTCGCGGATTTACTGAATTATGTCAATCACAAGTGGGGCGATGTGAAAGCCCGACCGTTTACGGCCGCGGAAGTTAAAATGAACCGCGAGCACTCGGTCGCGGATGTCGTGAAATTACGGCGGGAGATTGTCAGTCGTTTCGTCAGGGATGGTGTGAAAGCCGGCACGTATCCCTGGCCGTAAATCTGGAAGGGTGTTTTTATGCATAGACGTCGTTTTCTAAAATATTCCTTATCTGCGTGCTTACCTGCAGGTCTTGTCCGGCAGACGGTGTCGGCCGCAGAGCCTCAGCATCAGGCCACCGATGCTGCGCTGTTGCCGGAGCCCCGGTTACCGGTCGGTTCCGCCTTACCGTCGCTGTCAGTACTGAAAAATGAATCGTCCCATGCCGGTGAGTTTCAGGGCACCCTGATTGCCCGGGAGTGTGATATCCAGCTTACCCGGGACACCGGGCCGACCCGGTGTCAGGTGTATAACAATCAGTTACCGGGGCCGCTGATTGAGCTGGAAGCCGGAATGAAAGTAACAATAACTTTTATTAATCAGCTGAAAGAAGCAACCACTGTGCACTGGCATGGCCTGCCGGTACCTTCCTCGCAGGATGGTGGCCCGGAAGATCCTATTGCGCCCGGCGAAACGCGGGTTTACCGCTTTACGTTACCGGAGGATATCTCCGGAAGTTACTGGTATCACCCGCACCCGCTGACCGGGGCATCGGCGCAGATTGCGAAAGGGCTGGCGGGACCTATTATCATCCGTCACCCGGACGAGGCGCTAAAAAAACTTCCCGAACAGCATTGGGTGATCAGTGACTTACGTCTCGACTCTCAGGGGCAGATTCCGGAAAATACTTACAGTGACTGGGTGGATGGTCGTGAAGGGGAGCAGGTACTGATCAATGGTAAGCGGCAGCCGCGCATTCACCTTACCGGGCAGCATCGTCTCCGGGTCTGGAATTTGTGCAGTGCCCGTTATCTGCAACTATCGCTACCGGGAGCACAGTGGCTGGTGGTCGGCAGTGATGGCGGTCTGACCGAAAAAGTCTCTCAGCCTCAGACATCAGTATTGCTGGCGCCCGGCGAACGGCTTGAATTACTCGTCCAGGGGGAAAGCCAGCATTATGCATTGAATTTACTGCCTTATAACCGCCATCGTATGATGAGCCCGCCCGCCGAAGTCGCCTCCGTTATCGCCGATATTGATTTCACGCCACAGTCAGCACCGGTGAAACCGGGACAGGAATTACGCCGGATTGAAGCACTACCGCCCGGAAATAACCCACTGAGAGCCATGATGAGCGAGAAAATGGCAGACATCATGAAGAATAAAGCCAGTGGTATACCGCCGAAAGGGGCATTTCTGATCAATGGTAAGTCATTTGATGTTAACAGGATGGACTTACATAGCATTGCGGAGCAGGTGGATAACTGGCAGATCATTAATGCGACGACGATGGATCATCCTTTCCATATTCATGGCGGGCAGTTTCAGGTGGTACAGCGTTCATTGCGTGGGGTTAAAAGTTCGCCTGATTACCTTATCTGGAAAGATACGATTAACCTCCAGCCAGGAGAGGTGGTAATGCTGCGTATGAGGCAAACCTCCCCGGGAATGCGTATGTATCATTGTCATATTATTGAACATGAAGAGCTGGGGATGATGGGGAATCTGATGGTGAGTTAATTCTGCCAGGGGGTATCTGTCTTGTTTCTTTTGCCGGGGCCTCCCGGCTTTTTTATCCCATTTTTCTGTCGCCGGCGTCTTCCTGCCGATATATTTCAACCTTCTTCCGGCACCGCCTTGCCCGGGAGTAAAGAGCGTACCTGCCAGGTGACAGAAGCGTCCGGGCTTTACGGAATGGCAGTGAGTGATTAGTCTTATTTATAACAACAGGGGAGTATTTTGTCGTATATCTGTCAACACTTCGATGCAGGAAGACAGCAACGACTGGATAAATAAGGTAAAAATGGATGAAGCTGGTTAAGTTGTTCAGAAACCCTAAACTGGTGATCTATTGCCTGGTGTTAATGGTGGCCCATAACGGGTATCTGATGTTAAGCCCTGTGCTGCACCGGGTCATCTATAATGCGCCGCAGAGACTGGATAATTTCCATTCGTGGAGTGATGCACTGGGCTTTCTGGAAGCGATGGATATACCACGCTTTATGATAGGCCTGGTGTTGTCGTGTATGGCGTTTACGTTACTGATGCGCACCCGGATTGCCTGGTTCAGTTCTGTCTTACTGTTAATTTGTATTGCTGTGGCGAATGCGTTTATTTTAAAAGCGCACCACACCGAGGTGGTTTACTCCCTGATCACCATCGGTGCCTTACTTTTTCACTGGCGTCATTTTGATAAACACAGCCTGGGCAGTACCACCATTTTCGCGATGATTAGTATCTTATCGCTGCTGGGGTATGGAATGCTGGGTACGCTTTATCTGGGTGACCAGTTTACCCCGCCGGTGAAAGATCTCTCTACCGCGTTTTATTTTGTTATGGTCTGTATGTCTACGGTGGGGTTTGGTGATATTTCTCCGCATACCACGGTCGCCAGAATGTTTACACTGACCGTGATTATCCTCGGGATTACTATTTTTGCGGCATCGGTGGCCTCAATCGCCGGCTCTCTAATCAGTCATAATATTCAGCGAATTTTTAAAGGCAGATTCTCAAACGTGGAACGTAAAAATCATTATATTGTGGCCGGCTCATCGTCACTGGCTCAGAGCGTCAGTCAGGGGCTGACGGATACCGGAGGCATTGTTACGGTGGTCTGTAATCCGGGGCAACGGAGCTCGTTTTCTGCCGATACCGATGTTATTGAAGGCGATCCCTCTTCGACGCCGGTACTTGAGCGAGCGGGTGCGGCGAAAGCCCGGTACATTGTGGCACTGATGGATAATGATGCGGATAACGCATTTGTGGTCCTGGCGGCTAAAGAGGCGGGTGGTGAAGATACCCGAACTATCGCACTGGTACATGACAGTCAGAATATGAGTAAAATTAAACGCGTTCATCCTGACGGTGTACTTTCATTACAACAACTCGGTAGTGACATCCTGGTACGGACGCTTAACGGTGATACCGTCGGCGACAGCCTTCACCCTGATATCTTTTTCAGCAGTACCCGGCCTGCTGACACTCCCTGATCTTCCTTTCAGTACAAAAACTTAGCGTCCGCCGTTCTTTTCAGGAATGGCGGATTTTTTATTGTGTCCGCAAATGATAGGGTGACGTTTTTTTGCGGTCCTCCACACAATTATAAGCGGGGGACAACGATAGTCAGGGCAAGCCGCCCGGGATGAGATCGCCGGGGCTGAAGAATAAAGGGAAGAGTATTCACTCATGAGAAAAACGATTTTGTGTATAGCGGGGCTCCTGTGCAGTTCGGTTACCTTTTCCGTATCCGCCGCCGGGCCGTCTGTTGATGTCGGTTTTTCACCGGAAGGAAGTGCCCGGACACTGGTGCTGGAGACTATTGCCTCAGCCCACAGCAGCATCCGTATGCTTTCCTACTCCTTTACTGCGCCGGATATTATACGGGCACTGGCTGATGCCAGAAAGCGCGGGGTCGATGTGAAGATAGTGGTCGATGAGCGAGGGAACCGGAGCAAATCCAGCATTGCTGCAATGAATTTCATTGTGAACAATGGCATTCCTCTGAGAACCGATCACCATTACCCGATACAGCACGACAAGGTCATTATTGTCGACGGGAAGACGGTGGAGACAGGCTCATTTAATTACACGGCCAGTGCCGAACGACGTAATTCTGAAAACGTGGTGGTTATTCGTGATCTCCCGTCTCTGGCGAGGACGTATCTGCTGCACTGGCAGGAACGCTGGGATTACGGTCAGGATTATCAGTCGGCGTACTAATATTCAGGCAGGTATATTAATTGCTTTTTTTAATTATTTTAATTTAAATATTAACAACATGTGATTATTGATTAGTCCGGGGATTTTCGGGAGGAACTTGTATTTTATTTCATTTATCTTCTTTTTTTTACGTTCCCATTACATAAGCCCGCTCCGGAAATGATAATAACCAGGGTTATTTAATAGTTTTTATCATTTTTTTTTTCTTCTTTGATAGCCTGATGTGATGGTGTTGCACCAATCATTCAGTAAATATTAAATAAATCATCACTGAATTTTAAATTATCTATTGCTTATTTCTATCATTGAAAATGAATAAATAGGTAAAAGGTATCACAATTTCATTGTTAAATTTTTTTTACTGTGATTTCTATTGGTTTTTATAGTTACGATAGTGATTGTAACGTCATAACTGTTTGATTATTAATGGTTTTGATTTTTTTTCTCTTTTTTCTTGATCTGTTTATTTTATGTTAAATGTAAGAAAAGAATTCAAAGTGCTGCAATGAAAAAATATTAGTTTTAGTTAACTGTATGTTTGCCTTTTACTCAGATAAGTCCTACTCTGAATTCGTTCGCGGAATGGCACTTTTTGCACATTTCCCGGAACAGGTGGTCCTACAGGAAGGTTATAAATGAACTTCATTGCACTGAACCGGATAGCTGGCCGCCAATTTTAATTTTAATTTTAATTTGGATAAATAAGGCAAACTGTATGCAAATCAAATCACTGGTAGTTGGCGTCCTTTCTGCTCTGTCTCTGACTGTATCCATGGCACACGCAGCCACTACTACCGTTAACGGTGGTACTGTTCATTTCGTAGGTCAGGTTGTTGATGCAGCTTGTGCGGTAGATGCTGGTTCTGTTGATCAAACTGTACAGCTGGGTCAGGTTAAGGCCAGCACCCTGGCTGCTACTGGTGATACCAGCAGCGCTGTTGGTTTTAATATCCAGTTAGATGACTGCGATACTTCAACTGCAACTAAAGCTTCTATCGCTTTTGCGGGCGTTCAGGCGACCAGCACAAGCTCAACGGGTACTTCAACTTCTTACCCGGCTGTATTAGCCCTGCAGAGCTCTTCAGCAGGTTCAGCCTCTAACGTAGGTATCCAGATCCTGGACAGCACTGGTACAGCGCTGGCTCTGGACGGTGCAACTTTCAGCACCACGAAAACTCTGGTATCTGGTACTAATACCCTGCCATTCCAGGCGCGTTACTATGCACTGGGCGCAGCTACTGCCGGTACAGCTAATGCTGATGCCACTTTCCAGGTTCAGTATCAGTAAGAATGAATAGCGGGTATATCTATACCCGGGACCAGGGAGGGTCCGACTTTTATTTTCCTGATACAGAGAATATGCTATGTGGAAAACCGGATTTTTTTTCCTGCTGGTAGCCATGGGGCAGGCAATAGCCTCGCCATTGGATAGTGTGACACTGGCTGGCGGGTTAATGAGGTTTCAGGGAGAGATTTTATCTGATACCTGTATTGTTGATGATGGTGAACAATATCTGACCGTACCTATGGGGCAGGTAAGTAATAATAAATTTACCCATGCCGGCGATGATTCTGATCCCGTTTTATTTTCTCTGTATTTCAAGCATTGTAGCCAACTTGTAAAACGGAATATGAATATTGTATTTCGTGGCGTCGCTGATCAACAGAACCCTGATTTGCTGGCGATTGAACAAGGAAATAATGTTGCCCATGGCGTCGGCATTGCTCTTTTTGATGAACAAGGTCATTTAATACCGATTAATAGCGGGCTTCTTTCCCTCAGGGATATCCATTCCGGTCCGCTTATCCTTAATTTAATCGCCAAATACCGTTCGACCTCAAGCGAGGTAACCGGTGGTCTTGCTAATGCACAGGCCTGGTTTTCTTTAACTTATCAGTAATAAAAAAACGAACAACAACATCTGATTAACAAAAATTTATTGGTGAAGGAGAAAATAATGATTCAAGGTATCCGTAAGAAAATGCTGGCCATCGGTTTTATGGCTGTAACCTCTTTAGGTATAGCAGGTCAGGCGCAAGCTGGTGTTGCTCTTGGTGCTACCCGGGTCGTTTATCCTTCTAACCAAAAACAGGTCTCATTAGGCATCACTAATAACGATGATAAAAGTACCTATCTGATCCAGTCATGGATAGAAAATGCGGCAGGTCAACGTGAAGAACGTTTTGTTGTCACTCCACCGCTATTTGTGATTAAAGGTAAAAGAGAAAATACCTTACGTATTATTGACGGAACCAATCAGACCTTGCCGAAGGATCGTGAAACATTATTCTGGATGAATGTTAAAGCGATTCCGTCAATGAATGCCTCTCAGGAAAAGCAAAATACCCTGCAATTAGCGATTATCAGCCGTATTAAGCTCTTTTATCGTCCGGTAGGATTAAGTATGCCTCCGGAAGCCGCACCTCAGAAATTACGTTTCCGGAAATCCGGTTCACAGCTGATGCTGATTAATCCGACCCCTTATTATCTGACCGTAACGTCATTGAAGGCTGGTAATAAAGAACTGGCGAATACCATGGTACCACCAATGGGGAATACTTCAGTGCCATTACTGCCGGGGTCGGGAAATCAAATCACTTACCAGACAATTAATGATTTCGGTGCATTAACTCCGGTGAGTAACGGGATTTTTGAGTAAATATCGTACTTCCCTGAAATGATACCGGTAATATCTTTTTATTGCCGGGTCACTAAATGCCATTCTATACGGGATGACTTTACTAATGGCCTTATCAGCAAAATACATTTCTTCTCGAAATCTGGCAATTACACCATTGGCAGTCTTTTTGGCTTTGACATGTCAATCCGCTGCCCATGCGGATGTCTATTTTAACCCCCGTTTTTTATCAAACGACCCAGGGGCTGTTGCTGATTTATCCCAGTTTGAAAGTGGTCTTGAGGCTCCTCCAGGGAAATACCGGGTCGATATTTATCTGAATGATGGTTATTACACTACCCGGACGGTAGATTTCAGATTAAGTCCGGATAAAAAGTCCCTGGATCCCTGCATTACCCGGGGACAGCTGTCTGATATGGGAGTGGATGTCCTGGCCATCCCGGGCATCGCCGCACTGGCAAATCAGTCCTGCATCCCCTTCAGTATGATCAGTAAAGACGCATCGAGCCGTTTTGATGCCGGCACCCAGCGTCTCTCTCTGAGTATTCCGCAGGCCATGATGCACAATCAGGCTCAGGGCTATATTCCTCCTGAGTTATGGGACAACGGGATCACCGCCGGGCTGCTGAACTATAATTTTACCGGAAATAAAGCACGTACCCCGAATGGCGGGAGTAGCTCTTATGCCTATCTTAATCTGCAGAGTGGCTTTAACCTCGGAGCCTGGCGGTTAAGAGATACCTCGACGTGGAGTTACGATGACAATAGCAACGGGTATACTCAAAATACCTGGAAGCATGTTAATACGTATCTGGAACGCGATGTTGTTCCGTTGCGTAGTCGTCTGACGGTCGGGGACAGTTATACCAGCGGCGATATCTTTGACAGTCTGAACTTCAGAGGCATTCAGCTTGCCTCTGATGACAATATGCTGCCGAACAGCCAGCAGGGATTCGCTCCGGTGATCCATGGTATTGCTACCGGAACCGCCAAAGTCACGGTCCGCCAGAATGGCTATAATATTTATCAGATAACGGTTCCGCCGGGGCCGTTTACCATTAATGATCTGAATGCGAATGGCAGTAGCGGTGATTTACAGGTAACGATCACTGAAGCCAACGGGTCTACGCAATCTTTCACCGTACCTTACTCTTCTGTACCGCTGTTACAACGTGAGGGACGGGTGAAATATGGTCTGACCGCCGGTGAGTTCCGTAGTGGTAACAGCGAACAGACCAGCCCTAAATTTGCACAGGGAACCGCTATGTGGGGGTTACCGGCCGGGTTTACGCTGTATGGCGGGACCCAGCAGTCGGATAACTACCATTCTTATAACCTGGGGCTGGGTAAGAACCTTGGCATCCTGGGGGCGGTATCCGTGGATGCGACTCAGGCTAACTCCACGCTGACCGACAACACTCGTCATCAGGGCCAGTCCTTCCGTTTCCTTTATAACAAGTCACTGCAGGATACACACACAAACTTCCAGCTGGTAGGCTACCGCTATTCCACCAAAGGCTTTTACTCGCTGGCCGATACCACCTGGAATCAAATGAGTGGCTATTCGGTGGTGACTCAGGACGGCGAGCTTCAGGTGAAGCCGACCTATACCGATTACTATAACCTGGCATACAGTAAGCGCGGACGCCTTCAGGCGACCATTACTCAGCAGGTCGGTAAGACATCTACACTCTATCTGACCGGAAGTCAGCAGACCTACTGGGGAACCAGCAAGGATGATCTGCAGCTACAGGCAGGTTACAGCAGTTCCATCCGCGACATTACGTTTAGCGTCAACTACAGCGTGAACAGAAATGCATGGGCGGAAGGCACGGACAAGGTATTGTCACTGAATGTGAATATTCCGTTCAGCCACTGGATGCGTTCAGATGATACCAGCGTGTTCCGTCACTCAAGTGTTAGTTATAACAGTTCCAGTAATTTCAAAGGACAATCGACTAACCAGGTGGGCGTCTACGGAACATTGCTGCAGGATAACAACCTCAGCTATAACGTACAGACAGGGTATACCTCTGGTGGCGAATCCTCCTCAGACTCATCCAACAACACCGCCTCGCTGTATTACCGGGGGGCTTATGGCAACGCTAACGTTGGTTATAGCGGCAGCGACGGTTACAACCAGGTTTACTATGGTGTCAGCGGGGGTGTTCTGGCACATGCTAACGGCGTCACCCTCAGCCAGCCACTGAATGACACGGTGGTACTGATTAAAGCACCAGGTGCTGCACATGTGTCGGTGGAAAACCAGACCGGTGTCAGGACTGACTGGCGCGGGTATGCTGTCCAGCCTTATGCGTTAAACTATCGTGAAAACCGCGTTGCGCTGGATACGAATACCTTAGCGAATAACGTTGATATGGACGATGCCGTTATCAATGTGGTGCCGACTTATGGTGCCGTGGTCCGTGCTGACTTTAAAACGCATATCGGACTGAAAGTGATTATGACTATTACCCATAACGGCAAACCTATTCCTTTCGGAGCGACCGCATCGCTGGCTGCCAGCCAGTCTTCAGGTATTGTCGGCGACGGAGGTCAGGTGTATCTGTCCGGTTTACCTCTGAGCGGAAAAATCAATGTTAAATGGGGTAATAGTGCGGCAGAGCAATGTGTTGCCAGCTATCAGTTGCCTGTTTCCAGTAAAAAACAGGTATTGAGCTATACCTCTGCTGACTGTCAGTAACCGGGGATTATTATGAAATTATATTTATCACTGATGTTATCCCTGCTGTCCTTTTCGATGGTCGGTAGTTGTCTGGCGGCGGACAGTGTTATCAATATCACCGGGACGGTTCAGGACAATACCTGCGTTGTCTCCACGGCCTCAAAGACAATGACGGTGAATCTTATGAACTATTCGTCCAAGACGTTTTATAAAACGGGGGCGGTTTCACCGATGGCGTCTTTCTCTCTGGATTTCTCATCCTGTGGCAGTGCGGCCAGCGGCGTCAAAGTCGGTTTTACCGGTGTAGCAGACACGACGAACAGTACCTTACTGGCAATTGATAGCGGTGCCAGTACTGATGCTCAGGGGATAGGCGTTGAGATCCTTGATAGCGATAAGACGGTTATCCCCATCAATCAGAGTGAGAGTGATATGAGCTGGCACTCACTGACAGCGGGTCAGGCTAACAGCCTGACGTTTTATGCACGGATGATGTCGACCGTCTATCCGGTCACTGCCGGAGCAGTGACTGCCTCCGCGACCATCACTCTGGAATTTGAATAGACAGGGGCAGAGATGAAAACAATATATTCAGGTGCTATCTGTGCAGTACTCTGTCTGGCAGCGGCTACTGCGCAGGCAGCAGATGTCACGATTACCATTAACGGCCAGGTTGTCGCTAAACCCTGTACGATCAGCACGACCACCGCCAACGTCAGTCTGGGGACATTATCGACATCGACTCTGCAGAGTGCAGGGTCCGTTTCTGACTGGAAAGCCGTGGCGCTTAATCTGACAAATTGCCCCGTCGGTACCAGTAGTGTGAAGGCGACGTTTACCGGCACGTCGGATTCTACCGGCACTTATTTCTTAAACCAGGGAACGGCGGGAAAGATTGCCGTACAACTGGCAGACAGCAGTGGGAATAATGTGACTAATGGCGGTACGCTGACGTCAGCGGTCAGTGATTCCACACTGTCCACAACGTTTAATCTTGAAGTCCGGGCAATTACGTCTTCAGGAAGTGCCACTCAGGGCTCTATACAGTCGGTTGTCAATGTCACCTATACATGGCAGTAGATTTTTTTATTAACAACTGACATACGCCAGAGACCGGGACTGTCTTTGGTATGTTAACTCCCGTTGATAACGAGATTTCAAATGAAAAAGAATCTGTGGTTAGTGGTGGTTATTTTTCTTTTTTCATTCATGTCATCCAGTGCATGGTCGTTTACCTGTAAAACGGCAGCGGGAGTTACGGTACCTGCCGGGGGGGGGAATGCCAATGTTTACGTTACCCTGACCCCTTCCATTGGCGCAAACAGCAACCTTGTGGTGGATCTGTCACAAAGCATTACCTGTAATGACGAATATCCGCCCACTTATATCGACTATGTATCGCTGCAATCAGGATCGGCCTTCGGCGGGTTACTGAGTTCGTTTAGCGGTACGGTGGATTATAACGGAACGTCTTATGCGTTTCCGACCACATCAGAAACGGCAAAAGTAACTTATAACTCAAAGACGTATAAGGCATGGCCGGTACAGCTTAACCTGACGCCAATCAGCACCGCCGGAGGAGTGGTTATCAGCAGTGGTTCGTTAATTGCCAGCCTGGTGTTGCACCAGACGAACAACTTCAATAGTTCGGCATCGTATGTCTGGAACATCTATGCGAACAATAATGTAACGATCCCGACGGGGGGATGTGATGTATCTTCCAGGAGTGTCACTGTCGCGCTGCCGGATTACCCGGGAACCCAGACCGTTCCTCTGACAGTCCATTGCGCAACCACGAAGGCACTGTCCTATTATCTGACCGGAACCACTTCAGATACTGCATCCACGATATTCACCAATACCGCCTCGACCTCACCGGCAACGGGGGTCGGGATACAGTTATCCAACAGTAGCGGAGTGCTTGCCACTAACCAGACGGTCTCGCTGGGGAATGTCGGTACGACCCCGGTCAGTCTGGGATTAACCGCTTCTTACGCCCGGACCAGTGGTCAGGTTGTCGCGGGGAGTGTTCAGTCAGTCGTCGGTGTCACGTTTGTTTACCAATAGTGCTCGCTCCGGGGATATTTTGATCTCTTCGGCGGAGTGGTTTTTTACCCGGCATAAAAGCCGGTGCGTAAGTTATCTCAATGAGTTTTTACAGGGGATAACGCAGATTGCTAGAGTATCTCTGAAGATTCTGTTGTCTTCCTGACTCCGGGTGATGGGGAATTAACGGAGATACGGAATTAACCGGCAAGAGGTACCTGAAACAGATGTTCCCGGGGCTGAGATCTTAAATCAGAGTATACCGGAATAATATCGTTAAGTGGGTAGTCAGTCGTGAACATATGACGGAATAGCGATTCTGACAGGGGTTTCAGGAGTTAAATCAAAAGTGATCGTAATCACTCCGTCAGGGGTGTGACTTAAAGAGTTATCCGATTAACTATCAATATTACATAGACCAGGCAAAAGAGAGAGTGACAATGAAAGCAGTACCCGTAATCGCGTCAAAAATAATCACTCTGATAATATTTATATTATTATATTCAGTGAATGCGCAGGCATTTACGTGCCAGGCGAGTGGTAAAGCAATCAATGGTTCAGGTACGGTCAATGTTAATGTAACGTTGAATCCGAGCCTGGAGCCTAATCAGAATATGGTTGTCAACCTCGGGGACAGTATTAAATGTAAAAATGATGATCCTGTACATTACAAAGACCCGATCAGGATCGGTGCGTCTTCAGTATATAACGGGGTGTTGAATAATTTTACCGGGAGTCTGGGGTATTTCGGCGTTACTTATCCTTTCCCGACTACCACCGCAACAGCCTGGGTGCCGCATAGCTGGGGAACCTATCAGCCGTGGCAGGCGGTGCTGTATCTGACTGCAACCGGTGCTGCCGGTGGGGTTGTTATCCAGCAGGGAACGTTATTCGCAACTCTGCGTCTTGAAAAAAGTCAGACTGAATCGACAGTCCAGCAGACGATCATCTGGAATTTATATGCAGCGAATACGGTGACGGTCCCTACCGGTGGATGTGACGTGTCCTCTCGCAGTGTCACCGTGGCACTGCCTGATTATCCGGGAACGGCCAGTGTGCCTCTGACAGTCCATTGCGCGTCAACCAAAGCCCTGTCTTATTATCTTACCGGCACAACCAGTAATAGCGCTGCCACGACATTCGCGAATACCTCCTCCTCCTCTGCGGCGACAGGGGTTGGGGTACAGTTATCTAACAGCAGTGGTGTACTGGCGACTAACCAGACGGTCTCGCTGGGCAATGTCGGTACCACCCCGGTGAGTCTGGGACTCACTGCCTCTTATGCCCGGACCAGTGGTCAGGTGGTGGCGGGGAATGTACAGTCAGTCGTCGGTGTTACCTTCGTTTATCAATAGGTATCGCTGGTGTTAGTTATAATCCCTGTCATCTGACGGGGATTTTTTTGTCAGCGTAAAAGCTGGCGTGTCGTTTGCATTAATATTGTTTTCTACGGGGGTAACCATGGTGTCTGAAGAAACCATGACGATCCGTTTTCTGCTGGCATCCCGGCAATGTGAATTAGCGGGTCTGCGGGATTTACTGGAAAGCGGTGAACTGACCGGAAAACTGAGCGTGTTAATTCATCATCTGCAGCGTGAGCGCGGTGCGGTTAATCTTTATTTGTGTAATGAAGGACAGCAGACGGCAGAAGAGTTACGTCAGCGAGAGCAGGACTCTCTGAGTTCACAGCGGAGATTATTAGCATACCTTGAACAGCCGGGGGCATTAACGCCAGCAAAATCACAGGCGAGCCGTTTATTGAGTTGTGCGGCCAGGGTGGTTTATGCGCTGAGCGTATTACCGGAAGTCCGCAGGAAGATCGCCGGGCGAAGTCTCCCTTTGGTTAATGCGGTAGAAATTTTTAATGACACCATCCGCCATTTATTATCACTGGTATTTGCCGTGTCAGATACGTCTGCGGACCCGGTCATTTCCCGTGCTCTGATTGCCCTGTTCAGTTTTATGCAGGGGAAAGAACTTGCCGGTCAGGAGCGGGCTATCGGTGTGCAGGTGTTCAGTGCACAGGTTCCCGGGGAGAACGGTGGGCATTATGCGGATACGATGATCGATCTGATTGAACGTCAGGAGCAGTGCTTTGAAACGTTCACCGCCTTCAGCGACCCGAAAAATAATCAATACTGGTCAGCAATAATCACCGACAGCGAGTTTGAACGCCTGCGTCGTCTCGCCTGCACCCGGGCGGCGGCCACAGGTACGCCAGGCAGCAGCCAGCACTGGTTTATGTTGGCCACTCAACGTATTGATGAAATGAAACGACAGGAAGACCGGTTACAGCAAACCCTGATGCAATTATGTCAGGAACGTATCACGGCGACCGAACAAGCCTGCCATGAGCAACAGGCGGATATTGAGAGTCTGAGAGAGGCCGTCTCGCAAGGGGACAGCGGATTTTCTGTCTTTATGGGAGACCCGGCCACCGGCAAACTACCCCCTCAGCGTGCCGGCTGGTTAAACAGCGAAGGGATCCAGCCAAAACTGGGACAATCGCTGCTGTCCCTGCTCCGGCAACAGTCCCGGCGTATGGAGGCTCAGGCACAGGAACTTTCGGACCTGCGCGAGACTCTTCATCAGCGTAAAACCATCGATAGCGCGAAGAAATTATTGATGCAGTATCGTCAACTCTCTGAAGATGAAGCGTATAAGACCCTGCGCCAGATGGCGATGGATCAGAATAAAAAAATGGCCGAAATCGCGACAGCCATTTTATCAGTCGCCGGAGCCTTCGGTTCTCACGGGGAATGACAGTCTGCACACTTAAGGTGCGTGTATTGAGCACTTCCGGTGCAGTTCACCCGTGCTCATTCCGATGGGGGCATTTGCGACACGGCCTGTTAGCCGTGGGTGATCTACCGCTACGGAATGTTATTCCCTGATAACAGAAAGGTTTTATACGATGCACTTCACGGAAATGTAAAGCAGCTGCAGGACTGGCACGGCGATTGCTTCTTCAGTAGTGAAAAACATTTAACCTGTGCTTCCGGCCAACGGCGGTTGTCAGCTCAGGTTCAGGACAATGGCGTCCATCACTGCGTATTTATAACGCAGGGGTGGGCGTTTTTTTTTGCCCGGAAATCGCCGGAGACTGAAAGGGGTGTGAATGAGCCAGCAGCCAAAACCAGACAGAGCATTCTCCCGCCGGGCACTATTACAGGGCGCGGCAGCACTGACCGGCAGTCTGTTGTTGCCGGGACTGATGAACAGCGTCTATGCGGCGGGGTCCGACGCGCCGGAATTAACTACGCTTCGGGTCGGTTTTATCCCCCTGACCGATTGTGCATCTGTAGTGATGGCTGCGGCAAAAGGGTTCGATAAAAAATATGGTATCCGGATTGTGCCGGAGAAGCAGGCCAGCTGGGCCACCGTCCGGGACAAAATCCTGTCCGGTGAGCTGGATGCTGCCCATATTCTGTATGGTGAGTTATACGGTTTGCATATGGGCCTGGCCGGGCCCGCTACCCCGATGGCTTGCCTGATGACGCTGAACCAGAATGGTCAGGGGATCACCCTGTCGAATCAGTTGAGGGATGCCGGTATTACTGATCTAACTGCACTGCAGCGGCACATGACTACCCGCCCGCCAGGCACTTACACCTTTGCCCAGACATTTCCCACCGGTAACCATGCAATGTGGCTCTATTACTGGCTGGCGAGTGCCGGGATCCATCCGTTACAGAAAATCCGTAGTCTGGTCGTTCCGCCACCGCAAATGGTCGTCAATATGAAGATTGGCAATATGCAGGGCTGCTGTGTCGGTGAACCCTGGAACCAGCGCGCCATCAGTGAAAATATTGGTTTTACTGCTGCCACCTCTCAGCATATCTGGCCCGATCATCCGGAAAAAATACTGGGCACCCGCGCCGATTGGGTCAATGCCCATCCTCATACTGCCCGGGCGCTTACCGCGGCTATCCTGGAGGCAGCCCGCTGGATAGATGCCAGTGACGATAACCGGCGCGAAACGGCCCGGGTCATTGCCGGACGGGCGGTGATCAATACCAATGTGAATATCATTACCGGACGCATGCTGGGTCAGTATGAAAACGGCCTCGGGCAGCGCTGGCAGGATGCACATGCCATGCGTTTCTATCGTGACGGGGAAGTCAGCTATCCGTGGCTGTCCGACGGCATGTGGTTCCTGACGCAACACCGTCGCTGGGGACTCCTGAAAACCGATCCTGATTATCTTGCCGTTGCACAACAAATCAATCGTATCGATATCTACAAACAGGCTGCGGCTGCGGCCGGAAATGTGCCGTTACCCGCCAGTGATATGCGCAGCAGCGTACTGATGGACGGAAAACGCTGGGACGGGAGCGATCCTGTCGGTTATCTCAATAGCTTTAGTGTTAAACAATGAGTGAGGCAACGATGAAACATCAGGCTGAAGTGCCCCCGGGCGTTGCTGCGCTGCCAGCGACCGCCGTCTCTGAAAGCATCACCCCGGTGCTGACGCGCCCCCGTGGCCGTCTTCCGGTGGCCGCCCGCCTCTTCAGGCGTCTGTTTGCCGGGGCCGTGGGAATTCTATTGTTGCTCTGTGGCTGGCAAGTCGTCGCATTGAACAGTCATGATTTTCCGACTCCCTGGCAAACCTGGCAGGCCGCGATACCGGTCTTCGCACACCCCTTTTACATCGCCGGACCGAATGACCAGGGGATCGGCTGGAATGTGCTGGCATCGTTAAAACGCGTGGCGATCGGGTTTGGTCTTGCGGCGCTGGTGGGGATCCCGGTCGGGTTTCTGATCGGCCGTTTTCGCTTTATCGCTGACATGTTAAATCCGGTCATTTCACTGTTACGCCCTGTCAGTCCGCTGGCCTGGCTGCCTATCGGTTTACTGATTTTTCAGCGCGCTGACCCGGCCTCTTACTGGACCATTTTCATCTGTTCGGTCTGGCCGATGATCCTGAATACCGCCGAAGGTGTCCGGATGATCCCGGATGACTATCTGAACGTTGCCAGGGTCCTGCGGCTTTCTGAACTGACGGTCATGCGCAAAATTTTATTTCCGGCGGTGTTACCGAACATCCTGACGGGGATGCGCCTCTCTATCGGCATTGCCTGGCTGGTCATTGTCGCCGCCGAAATGCTGACCGGTGGAATGGGGATTGGGTTCTGGATCTGGAACGAATGGAACAACCTGAATGTGGAACACATTATCATCGCCATTTTCATTATCGGGCTGGTCGGGTTACTGCTCGAGCAGTGTCTGATGTGGGTCGCGCGTCGTTTCAGTTATGAAAAGCGTTAAGGAGAAGAATATGCCTGCTAATCCGATCATTCAGGTCCAGCAAGTCAGCCAGCAGTTTTCAACCGCCAGCGGTGATTTTCTGGCGCTGGATAATGTGAGTTTTGATATCGCCGCCGGCGAGTGTGTCAGTCTGATCGGTCATTCAGGTTGCGGTAAATCGACGTTACTCAACCTGATTGCCGGCCTGACCTTTCCCACGCTGGGAGGGCTGCTCTGTCATAACCGCGAAATAGAAGGGCCTGGCCCGGAACGGGCTGTGGTCTTCCAGAACCATTCATTACTGCCCTGGCTGACTGCCTACGAGAATGTTGCGTTGGCCGTGCAACAGGTCTTTCGTGGGCAGATGAGTAAAGCCGAAATGAAAGCATGGATCCTCCATAATTTGCGGCTGGTTCATATGGATCATGCGGCAGACAAACGGCCGGATGAAATCTCAGGGGGGATGAAGCAACGGGTCGGGATTGCCCGGGCCCTGGCGATGAAACCTTCAGTATTACTGATGGATGAACCTTTCGGTGCACTGGATGCACTGACGCGTGCCCATCTGCAGGATGCTGTGATGGATATTCAGCGGCAACTGCGTACCACCATTGTGCTGATTACGCACGATGTTGATGAAGCCGTTCTGCTGTCCGATCGGGTATTTATGATGACCAACGGTCCTGCCGCGACGGTCGGGGAAGTCATGACGGTTGATCTGGAGCGGCCCCGTTCCCGGGTGTCACTGGCGAACGACCCCCGGTATCAGCAATACCGCCAGCAGGTGTTGCAATTCCTGTATGAAAAACAACCTAAGGCTGCCTGAGTTCCGGCAGTAAACCGTGTCAAGCAACAGCCTGTCGCTGTGGGAGTAGGGTTATGAATCAACCGGTATTAGTGGTCATCGGGCATGGTATGGTCAGCCACTATTTTCTGGAGCAACTGGCAGAGCGTCAATTGCATACTCAGTATCAGATTATTGTATTCGGGGAAGAAGAATACCCGGCCTATGATCGCGTCCACCTGTCGGAGTATTTTTCCGGTCGTACTGCCGGGTCATTGTCTCTGGCAGAAGAGGGATTTTTCACCCGCACCGGCATTGAATTACGCACAGGTCACCAGATAACGGCTATCGATCTGCAGGAAAAAACCGTGACGGATGCTGCCGGAAATAGCCTTCACTACGATCAACTGGTCCTGGCGACAGGTTCTTATGCCTTTGTCCCCCCCATCCCGGGTCATGACCGGCCCGGTTGTCTGGTCTACCGCACGCTCAGCGACCTGGATGCCATCAGCCGTCAGGCGAGCCGGTCGACGGTCGGGGTCGTGATTGGTGGCGGACTGCTGGGACTGGAAGCCGCCAATGCGTTATTACAATCCGGTCTGGAAACCCACGTGGTTGAGTTTTCACCGCGCCTGATGGCGGTACAGCTGGATGATGACGGTGCCTCAATGTTGCAGAAGAAAATTGCTGCCCTGGGCGTCCGGGTACATACCGCCCGGCAGACCGTCGAAATTACCGACGGTGAGCAGTTGCAACATAAACTCTGTTTTACCGATGGCACCGAGCTGGAAACCGACCTGGTGCTGTTTTCTGCGGGGATCCGTCCGCGTGATGAGCTTGCCGCGAGTGCGGGACTGGAAAAAGGTCCTCGTGGCGGCATCATCATTGACGATTACTGTCTGACCTCAGACCCGTCGGTTTCGGCCATTGGTGAGTGTGCTCTCTGGCAGGGTAAAATTTTTGGTCTGGTCGCGCCAGGATATCAGATGGCTCGTTGTCTGGCCGACCGGCTGGCAGAGAAAGCCACAGCCTTTACCGGCGCGGATATGAGTACCAAACTGAAACTGTTAGGTGTGGAGGTTGCCTCTGTCGGTGATGCCCATGGAGCGACGCCGGGGAGCCAGAGTTATCAGTGGATTGATGGTCCGGCGCGGATTTATAAGAAAATTGTGGTCTCTGAAGACGGCAAAACATTGCTGGGTGCGGTACTGGTCGGCGACAGTTCAGATTATAGCGATTTATTACAGCGGATGCTGAATGCCATCCCTCTGCCGGCGAATCCGGAAAGTCTGATTTTACCGGTATCGGAAGGCGGAGCGCCGGCGGGTGTCGGCGTGGCATTATTGCCGGAAAGTGCACAGATTTGTTCCTGCCACAATGTCTCTAAAGGCGATATTTCTGACGCTGTCCGTGGCGGATGCACCGATATGAACGCGCTGAAAAGCTGTACCCGGGCCGGCACCGGGTGTGGTGGCTGTGTTCCTTTACTGAAGCAGGTGATGGAACATGAACTGGAAGCCCTGGGTGTGGAAGTTAAGAAGGATGTCTGTAGCCACTTTGCCTGGTCGCGCCAGGAACTCTATCACCTGATCCGGGTCAATAATATCCGCACTTTTGATGCGCTGATCCGGCAATACGGGCACGGACGGGGGTGTGAGATTTGCCGGCCTCTGGCGGGTTCGCTGCTGGCCTCCTGCTGGAATGACTATGTCTTACAGCCGCAGCATGTGTCGCTGCAGGATACCAATGACCGTTTCCTGGGGAATATCCAGAAAGACGGCACCTATTCCGTCGTACCGCGCATACCGGCCGGTGAAATTACCCCGGAAGGATTAATCACCCTCGGTCAGGTGGCCCGGCGCTATAACCTGTACACCAAAATTACCGGCGGACAGCGCGTTGATCTGTTCGGTGCGCGTCTTGAGCAACTGCCTGCTATCTGGCAGGAATTGCTGGAAGCCGGATTTGAGACCGGTCATGCCTACGGTAAGTCTCTGCGTACCGTCAAATCCTGCGTCGGATCGACCTGGTGCCGTTATGGCGTACAGGATTCCACCGCGCTCGCCATCCGGCTGGAGAATCGCTACAAGGGCTTGCGTTCGCCCCACAAAATAAAAATGGCCGTTTCCGGGTGTACCCGGGAGTGTGCGGAGGCGCAGGGAAAAGATATCGGAGTGATTGCTACCGATAAAGGCTGGAACCTCTATGTCTGCGGCAATGGCGGAATGAAACCCCGGCATGCCGATCTCTTTGCTTCCGACCTGGACACTGACACGTTGATCCGCGTGATTGACCGGACCCTGATGTTTTATCTCCGCACGGCCGATCGCCTGCAGCGAACCAGCAACTGGCTGGATAATCTGGACGGCGGGGTGGCCTATCTGCGTCAGGTCATCCTTGACGACAGTCTGGGCCTGGCGGACACGCTGGACCAGGAAATGCAGCAGATTGTCGACACCTACCAGTGCGAGTGGCAGACCACTCTCGACGATCCCCGGTCACGGCAACTGTTCCGTGCCTTTATTAACAGTGATCAGCCGGACGAAGCGGTGGTGATGGTGCCGGAGCGTGGACAGATGCGCCCGGCGGCACCTTCAGAAAAGCCAGGGTTAGCGATAAGCGAAGAGCCGGCAGATGAATGGGTCACCGTCGGGCGGCTTGACGATATTCCGCCGGATACCGGGAGGGCAGCACGTCTGGGCCGCCAGCAGATTGCGGTTTTCCGTCTGGGGGAAGAACAACCGGAAGTGTATGCACTGGATAATCTTGAGCCAGGCAGCGGGGCAAATGTGCTGGCCCGCGGCATTCTTGGCGACGATGACGGTATCCCGCTGGTGATTTCGCCGTTATACAAAAAACGACTGCGGTTAACCGATGGTATCAGTCCGGATGACAGTACCGTCCGGGTCCGCTGCTGGCCGGTACGCGTTGAGAACGGGATGATCAGCGTACAACGCCGGCCGGTCTCCGAATCACTGCCACAAACCGCGCTTCCGGTTTCCTGAGCTTCTGACAGCGGAGATTTTCTGATGAAAAAACTTAATGATTTTATCAGGGCGGCAGATAGCCGGCAGCCGGTGGAAAAAGGCACGGTCTGGCTGACCGGCGCAGGCCCGGGGGATGCAGAGCTGCTGACGCTGAAAGCGTTACGTGTCATTCAGCAGGCGGATGTGGTGGTGTATGACCGCCTGGTGTCTGCAGAAATAATGGCGCTGGTGCCTGAGACGGCGTTATGTATCGATGCGGGGAAATCCCCGGGCGATCACCGCCTCAGTCAGGCACAAATCAATCAGTTACTGGCGGATCTGGCGTTGGCGGGACAAAAGGTGGTACGGCTGAAAGGCGGCGACCCGTTTATTTTTGGCCGTGGCGGCGAGGAAATGGTCTTCCTGCAACAGGCCGGGATCCGCTGCCATATTATTCCCGGGATCACGGCTGCGACAGGGTGTGCCGCCGCCGCAGGTCTGCCGTTAACCCACCGTGATTGTGCGCAGTCGCTGCATTTTATCACCGGATTTACCCGGTCGGCCGGGGATATTGCGGAGACCGCAGCGCTGACCCGTGCAGGACAGACACTGGTTTTTTATATGGGGCTCAGTCATAGCCTGCATTTTTGCCAGCGCCTGATCACCTCAGGGCTGGCGGGAACAACGCCACTGGCGATTATTGAAAATGGGACACGGCCGGAACAACGTTTGCTGGTAGCCACGCTGGCAACCCTGCCTGAACTGCTGGCCCGTTATCAGCCCCGGTCACCCGGGTTACTGATTATTGGTGACGTGGTCAATTATTGCCGTGAACCTGCGCTGCGGGTGGATAACACGGTGGCGGCCGGAAAGCATGCGGTAAGCGATGCGGCTGCCTGATAGCAGCTCAGTAATCGGGGAAGATACGCATGAGTCATGACGTAAAGCAGGTTAAAAGCGTCTGCCCTTATTGCGGGGTGGGCTGCGGTATTGTGATGCAGGTCGAAAATGACCGGATTATTAACGTCACCGGCGATAAATCCCATCCGGCGAACCGGGGGAAACTCTGTACCAAAGGGCTGACCTGCGCCGGTGCAGTCACCGCACCCGGTCGCCTGCAGCAGGCTTTTATACGTGATCACCGGCAGCACGAGCCGGTGCAGACGACCCTGGACCTTGCGCTCCGGGAAACGGGCCGCCGTTTACGGCAGATGATTGATACCCATGGACCGGATGCGGTATCCCTGTATGTTTCCGGGCAGATGTCGCTGGAAGCCCAGTATCTGGCCAATAAACTGGCGAAAGGATTTATTACGACCCGGCATATCGAGTCTAACTCCCGGTTATGTATGGCCAGTGCCGGGAGCGGTTACAAACAGTCACTGGGGGCCGATGGCCCGCCAGGATCTTATGACGATTTCGAACAGGCCGATCTGTTCCTGGTGATGGGTTCAAATATGGCAGACTGCCATCCGATTCTGTTCTTACGCATGATGGCCCGGGTCAAGGCCGGTGCCAGACTGATTGTGGTCGATACCCGGCGTACCGCGACGGCAGAGAAAGCCTCGCTTTTTCTGCAAATCAAGCCAGGTCAGGATCTGGTGCTGCTTAACGGCTTACTTAATCTTCTGCACTGTCATGGTCATATCGATAACGACTTTATTGAGCGCTATACAGAAGGCTGGCACGACATGCCGGAATACCTTTCAGCGTTTCCGCCGGACCGGGTGGCCGGGGTAACCGGATTGCCTGAAGACGCTATTCGCCAGGCGGCACAGTGGATAGCTGAAGCCGGTGCCTGGATGAGTTGCTGGACGATGGGCCTGAACCAGAGTGTGCAGGGAACGCAGAATACCAGCGCACTCTGTAACCTGCATCTGGCGACCGGCGCATTGTGCCGTCCGGGATGCGGCCCTTTCTCGCTGACGGGGCAGCCTAATGCGATGGGGGGCAGGGAAATGGGCTATATGGGGCCGGGATTGCCGGGGCAGCGCTCCTTACTGACAGAAAATGATCGCCGTTTTACGGAAAATATCTGGCGGTTAGCCCCGGGGACATTACGTCCGCTGGGCGGCGAGGGCACGGTGGAGATGTTTAAGCAAATGGCAGCCGGGGAGATCAAGGCCTGCTGGATCATCTGTACCAACCCTGTCGCCAGTATGGCCGATCGCCGGCATGTGATTCAGGCGTTAGAACGCGCTGAACTGGTGATCACACAGGATGCCTTCCTGGACACAGAAACCAACCGCTATGCAGATATTCTGCTACCGGGGGCGCTCTGGGCGGAGGGAGAAGGTGTGATGATTAATTCAGAGCGCAATCTGACGCTGATGCAGAAAGCCGTGTCTCCTCCCGGAGAGTCTCTGCCTGACTGGCAGATTATCGCCCGGGTCGCCTGTGAGATGGGATACCAACAGGACTTCGATTATCAGTCTGCGGAAGAGGTTTTTTGCGAGCTTCAGCAGTTTGCCAATCCGGTGACCGGGTACACCCTGCAGGGGGTGAGCTATCCACGCCTCAGTGACAGTCCTGTCCAGTGGCCGTCCCCGGCCGGAGACAGCGTCACACGCCATCCTGTCCGTTACCTGAGGGGTGACGTGGCGGTCGCTGATCTTTCTGCCGCCCCCGCAATATTTTTCCCGACGCCTTCCGGTAAAGCCAGGTTCCACTGCTTCCGGGATCTTATGGTCCCCGAGCAGGCAGACAGTGAGTTTCCGTTCATCCTGAATACCGGCCGGTTACAGCATCAGTGGCATACGATGACCAAAACAGGCCGTATTCCGGCACTGAATCAGCTGAACCCGGCACCTTTTATCGAAATTCATCCTCAGGATGCGGAACGCCTGCAGATCCGTCCTCAGCAGCCGGTAGAAATCCGTTCCCGGCGGGGATATGCCCGACTCCCGGCGAGCATCAGTCGCCGGGTCTTACCGGGACACTGTTTCGCACCGTTTCACTGGAATGACCTTTTCGGCGAACACTGCGCGATCAATGCCGTCACCAGCGACAGTGTCGATCCGTTGTCCTTACAGCCGGCACTGAAACAATGCGCAGTATCGTTAGTTCCTGTGGCAGAAGAGAACCATAGGGTTGATGACAGCAACACCGCAGAAGCAGAACCGGCCGGAAACGTTACCCGTTCCGTCAGTGATCTCACCGCAGAACTTTTTGCCGGTGAGCTGGGCTTATCCCGCGCACCGGCCATTGACTGGGACCCCGATGAACAGCGTTATCTGCAGGGGTTCCTGGCGGGTCTGCAACTGGCCCCGGCAGACGCCGGGGGAAGTATCCCGTATCTGCCCGCCGGTTCACCGCTGGCTCCCGGAAAACGACAGTGGGTAAATGGCCTGCTGGCGGGGTTATATTCACGGACCGCAGAGCCGCCGCAACCCTGTACCTCCGCCAGCCAGCGTGCCGAAGTAAGGGTGTTGTGGTGTTCGACGACCGGCAATGCGGAGTCTCTGGCGGCACGTTGCGTCCGGCAACTGACGGACGCCGGGATCCCGGCCGAAGCCAGCTGTATGGCTGGTACGGAAGTGTCGCAGTTAGTCGTGGCAGAACATGTGTTGCTGGTGGCCAGTACCTTCGGGGATGGAGATCCTCCCGAAAATGGTTCGGCTTTCTGGCAGGCTCTTGCCTCGGAGTCGGCGCCACGGCTGGAATCTCTGCATTTTTCGGTGCTGGCTTTAGGCGACAGCAGTTATGATCAGTTCTGCGGGTTCGGCCGTTTACTGGATGAGCGATTATCAGCTCTGGGGGCGACACGGCTTCTGCCTCATGCTGAGTGTGACGGGGCCGATCTGGCACCGGCCAGTCAATGGCTCTCGGGGATCTGTGACCGTCTTATCAGGCCCGGAGAGCCGCAGGCCGCGGTAGCTGAGGTACCGGTAAATCCGGTGAACACGGTGAACACGGTGAACACGGTCGCGGAGAAATATCACCGGCATCATCCTTATCCGGCCAGAGTGATCGCTAACCGCTTACTGAGCGGTGAGGGGTCCGGCAAGGAGACCCGGCAGCTGATTTTTTCTGTCGATGACGCAGAATTCAGCTATCAGGCCGGAGATGCTCTGGGCGTATGGCCACAAAACAGCGAGCCACTGGTCGATGCCGTGATGCTGGCGCTGCAGGCCGCACCTGACACTCCGGTGAATACGGAGCGCGGGGGCCGTGTCACGCTTAAGACGGCGCTGACATGCCACACAGACTTATCGGTCGTCAGTCGTGAACTGGCGCAGGCTGCCGGTGAACATACGCTGGCTGACCGGTTCCCGGACTCATTACAGCAACTCCTGTCTGCCGGATTCAGTGACTGGCAGAAACAGCACCGCGTTATCGATCTGCTGCGTGCGTTTCCGGCCAGGATACCACCCGAACAATTTGTCGCGCGACTCAGTCCGTTACGTCCGCGTCTGTACTCCATCTCGTCCTCTCCGGACTATTGCCCGGGAGAGGTACACCTGACGGTATCGGTGGTCCGTGCTACGACGGACCCCCTGAATAACGGGGTCTGCTCGACATTTCTGGCGGACATACCGGCTGGCGGTGAAGTCCCGGTCTTTATTCAGAAATCGGCCTGGTTCCGTCCGCCGACGGATAACCGTTTGCCTTTGATCATGATCGGGCCGGGCACCGGGATCGCCCCTTTCCGTGCTTTCTTACAACACCGGCAGGCACTGGGGGCGGAGGGTAAAAACTGGCTGTTTTTTGGTGAGCAGCATGAAGAAAGTGACTTCTATTATCGTCAGGAGCTGGAAGCATTTCAGCGTGCGGGCATTCTTCACAGGCTGGATACGGCATTTTCGCGGGATCAACCGGAAAAGATCTATGTACAACAACGAATACTGGAACGGGGTGAGGAATTCTGGGACTGGTTACAGGCGGGGGCCAGCATCTGTGTCTGCGGGGATGCCAGCCGAATGGCGAAAGATGTCCATCAGGCCTTGCTGCAGATTATCGCCACGCATGGAAAGATGAGTGCCGCGGAGGCAACAGAGTGGCTGGCAAAAATGACCCGGGAAAAACGTTATCTGCGTGATATTTACTGAGCCACAGACTGCCGGCAGCCCGTCTCTGTCCGGCGGCTCACCGGAGCAGGAACGGCTTTTCCTGCGGAAATAATATCTCTTTTTCAGCTTATCTTTTGCGAATAAATAATTTCATCTTTCGCCCCGCAGGCCCCAGGATGAACCGGTCAATATACATTGCCGGGACTTCATATTCGCGCTTCCATGGCTCAGCCGCAGGCCGTTAACGCCCGCACGCGGAGGGCTCAGGAAAGGCATCGTCGTCTCCGGCCTACCCCTTGGTTACACACCGACGCAGGGAGATCGGTTTATGGCTGAACTTAGCGGAATAGCGCCGCACACGGTCCGGCGGCAGGCGTTTGATATTCGCCCGTTACCCGGGGCCGGGGCCGAGATTATGGGGCTGGATTTAAGCCAGCCTTTGAGTACGGCCGACTTTTATCGTATTCATCAGGCACATCTTCAGTATCATGTGCTGGTATTCCGTCAGCAGACCCTGACACCTCAGCAGCACATCGACTTCAGCCGGCGTTTCGGGCCATTGCAGATCCATGTCCTCAAACAGTTTTTGCTTGCCGGTCATCCTGAAATTCTGATCGTTTCCAATATCCTCAGAGAGGGTGAACCGGTGGGCCTCGGGGATGCGGGTAAGTACTGGCACTCTGATCTCTCTTACAAAGAAACGCCCAGCCTGGGTTCCATGCTGTACGCCAGAATTTTACCGGCTATCGGCGGCGATACAAAATTTGCCAATATGCATCGTGCATGGGAAACCTTGCCTGATGCGCTGCGTCAGGCCGTGGAAGGGCGACGCGCTGTGCATTCCTATACAGCCACCTACAGTCAGCCTAAATTCGGTGCCGGATGGCGTCCGGCGCTGACGGAAAAACAACTCAGCGAAGTAAAATCGGTCAGCCACCCGATCATCAGAACGCATCCGGAAACCGGCAGGAAGGCATTATTTGTCAGCGAGGGATTCACGACACATATTGAGGGAATACCTGCGGATGAGAGCCGGGATATTCTGCAGGCTTTGTATCAACACAGCATACGTGAAGAAAATATCTACACCCACCGCTGGCAACCGAATGACCTGCTGTTCTGGGATAATCGTTCGCTGATCCATCTGGCGACCGGCTGTCCGGCGGACTGCCCGCGGCAACTGTATCGTACGACGATTCAGGGAGATATTCCTTTCTGAGCCGGACACCGGAGCTGCCGCGAGAGAAGGGCCGCTAACCGCGTTCTCGCGGCAGCTCCTGCAGGCAACGGACCCCTGATATTTTAGCGGCTGAATATCGATCAGCCCGCAGGTTTTTACCCTGACCAGCCGCGGGTGGCCGGGAGAAATGAGGAACCGTCAGAGCAAAAAGCGCAGTTAATTTTTAGATGTACAGACGTCCAGACTTCCTTTATAGTGCCGTTAAACTGACACAGGGAGAGTTTCCAATGAAAAAAATATTACTGTCTTCGGCCATCGTTTTGTCCGCTTTATTACTGAGTGCCTGTAAGCAAAGCGATCAGGACAGCGTAAAAGTCGCGATTAACACCGGGCCGGATCAGCAACTCTGGGACACCGTTAAACAGGTGGCGAAAGACAAGTATCATCTTGATGTGAAGGTGATTGCATTCAATGATTATGTACAGCCGAATGAAGCCCTGCTGAATAAAGATGTGGATGCCAATGCGTTCCAGAGTGTGCCTTATCTGGAAATGCAGGAAAAAGAGCGCGGTTATCCTTTCGAAATTTTAGGTAAGACTTTTATCTTCCCAATCGCGGCGTATTCTAAAAAGATCAAAAATATCAGTCAGCTTCCTGATGGCGCGACGATCACGCTGTCGAATGAAGCCACCACTCTGGGACGCAGCCTGCTGCTGTTACAGGCTCAGGGATTGCTGAAGGTGAAACCGGAAGCCGGTTTACTGCCGACGGTACTGGACATCACGTCTAACCCGAAACATCTGAATATCCTGCAGGTGGATACGCCACAGCTTGCCCGTACACTGGATGACCCGAAAGTCTATCTGTCGGTAATTAACAATAACTTTGCCTCGCTGGCGGGATTATCCGCGTCGCGTGATGGTCTGTTTATGGAAGGCAAAGCCTCGCCGTATCTGAATGTGCTGGTGGCACGTAAGGATAATATTAACGACAAAAAACTTCAGGAGCTGAAAGAGGCTTTCCAGTCTCAGGAAGTCCTGGATAAAGCGAATGAAATTTATAAAGGTGATGTGATTAAAGCCTGGTAATCCCTGCGTTACCCCTGCGTACCCCCTGTCGCATTCAGGCAGGGGGGATTTCTCCGTTTATCTCCTCCCCCCTGTTACCACATGATGCATCTGCTGACTCTGCTGACATGATGATGCCATTGACCAGGTGAAGGCTTCACGAACGAAAAATAGCTATCCTGCGGCTCATCCTTTTAACGGGCTACCCGGGCGCTGCCTGAGGTTCGGACCTTTTGCTGCCTCAGAGCGTCGTCCTTGCGTCAGCTGTTCAGAAAGATGGCAGTGTTTTTCACAGGGACCGGGCGGGCGAACAGGGTTCAGAATAACGCCGGTGAGTTGTCATGGGGCGCACAAGGTAACTGAGTTTTTATCGCGTACCGGAGACTGATTTTTTGAATGCAAAAGTGCCTGATGCCCCGTGGCGGGGAAGCTAAAGCCACGGGGCGCAGTCTTACTGAGAAACCCAGAAGGTGCCGGAGGTCTTCAGGCCCATATAGTTCTGATGAATATTTTCCAGGTCTGCCTGCGGATCAATATCTTTAAATAACTGCGGATGCAGGAATTTCGCGATGGCTTCTACCGCGACCACATTGGAAGGCAGATCATAAAACTGATGGTAAATGGCCAGCACATGATGATTCTGTGTGGCCTGCAGGACGTTAAAGCCGGTCCGGTTCATCAGCGCAGCCAGCTTCTCTTTAGCTGTACTGGCCGGGAGTCCGTAGCCCAGAGGGATTGATGCCGATGCCTTACGATTTCCCTGCCAGTCAGCCCCGGTCAGCAGATAAAAGTCCGGATTAAGCGTGATAATCTTTTCCAGGGTGACATCGCCGCCCATTCCGTCAAACAGTTTACCGCCCAGGTTAATGCCACCGGCCGCCTGGACGAATTCGCCCATGCTGCCCTGACCAAAGGTGCTGCAACAGAAATCACCGAGAATGCCGGCACTACGCTCGATAAACACTGTCGGGCGCTGCTGCGGACTGAGGGTTGCGACCCGTTGCTCAATCAGCGACATTCTTTGACGATAGAAGTCCAGATAGCGCGTTGCATTTTTCTGCTGATGGAAAACGTCACCCAATAACTCAATACTTTTTGCGCTGTTCTGTAACGGTTTCTGCCGGAAATCGATAAAAATATACGGGATATGCAGGCTGTTAAGCTTATCCATTACCCCTTCATCTTTCAGTTTACTGACCAGACCGATATCAAAAATGACCAGATCCGTTTTCCGGGCAACAGCATTCTCGACGTCAAAGGTGGTGGTGTAAGGGTTACCAAATGTAGGGATGGTCTTCAGAGCAGGAAAGTTGGCCGCAAATGCCGCCATAATGTCCGGAGATTTCTTCTTTAAGGAGTCATCCCAGGCAGCGATACCGGAGGAAGGATCGCCGTTAAAGATGATGCTCATCGCCTCAATCGCGCGGGCATCTGCCAGCATAATATGATGAGGGACGGCCGGAATATCAACTTGCCGGTTAAGCAGGTCGGTCACTGTCTCCGCCAGGGTCGGCGCGACCGGCATCACCATCATGGCTAAGGTAAAAATGATTTTTTTTGCAAATTTCATTTCAATTGTTTGCCTGTCTGTTAGCTAAGGGATCCCGTCATCCCGGGAGGGGGGATAATTTAACAGAGGTAATGGCAGAAAGGGACCCGCAATTCGTCAGACGGAGCGTCAGTAAGCGGGCTCCGGAGACACTGTTCACCCCCTTTACGGGAGTGAACAGTGTGGGAGGGAGACCGAACTGATTATTTACCGTTCAGGGTGTTATGCATCTTTTGTTCGTCCAGTTCACCCACGCGCTTAGCCACAAAAATAGTCGCTACGCCGTTACCAATCAGGTTGGTCAGAGCACGGGCTTCAGACATAAAGCGGTCAATACCCAGAATCAGAGCCAGACCGGCGACCGGGAGTGTGCCTACGGCAGATAAGGTGGCCGCCAGAACGATGAAGCCACTGCCGGTCACGCCTGCCGCCCCTTTTGATGATAACAACAGGATCACCAGCAAGGTTATCTGATGGAAAATATCCATATGTGTATTGGTGGCCTGGGCAATAAAGACCGCCGCCATCGTCAGATAAATCGAGGTACCGTCCAGATTAAACGAGTATCCGGTCGGGATCACCAGACCCACCACCGACTTCTTACATCCCAGAGCCTCCATCTTATCCAGCATACGCGGCAGGACGGATTCTGAGGACGATGTTCCCAGAACGATCAGCAGTTCATCTTTGATGTAGCCGATGAATTTAAAAATATTGAAACCTGTGTAGCGTGCGATCGCCCCTAGGACGATAACGACAAACAGAATACAGGTAATGTAGAAGCAGATAATCAACTGGCCCAGTTGTAACAGGGAACCGATGCCGTATTTCCCGATAGTGAATGCCATTGCCCCGAAAGCACCGATCGGTGCCAGACGCATGATCATATTGATGATGCCAAATATCACCTTAGAAAAGTGTTCAATAACATTGAAGACTAACTGACCGGTATTGCCCAGGCGATGCAGGGAAAATCCGAACAAAATGGCGAACATCAGGATCTGCAGAATATTACCACTGGCAAAGGCCCCGATGACACTGTTTGGAATGATATCAAGCAGGAAAGGAACGACCCCCTGACTCTTTGCCTGTTCGGCATAAGTGGCAATGGCCGAGACATCCAGGCTGGCGGGATTAATATTCATGCCGCCGCCAGGATTCGCAATATTGACAATAATCAGCCCGATAATCAGCGCCAGGGTACTGACAATTTCGAAATAGAGCAGTGCAATCGCCCCTGTCCGGCCGACGGCTTTCATACTCTCCATGCCGGCAATGCCTGTCACGACAGTACAGAAAATCACCGGCGCTATCACCATTTTAATCAGTTTGATAAAGCCATCCCCGAAAGGCTTCATCTGTGTTCCGATTTCCGGATAAAAATGACCCAATGAAATACCCAATGCAATGGCGATGATCACCTGGATATAGAGGCTGCTGAACAGCGTTTTTTTCATAATGATTCCAGTCTTATAAGTATGACGTTTATTTTTATAGTCGCTATCAACTACGCGCTAAAAAGTAACAGCATGTTAATTAAAAGCAAATAAGATCACTATGTTAAAGTAAAAATTGGTAGTTTTATGAACTGACTCGCTTCAGTGTGTTCATTCGGGAATTATACCGTTTACCGGTATCTATAATCCGCAATGGGGATGAAACGGGAATTTTCTGTCTGTGGCATATTATTAAAACAGCACAGATGCTTATAACGGGAATTTTTGCACCGGAAGCGATTATCAGTCATGGTGTGTGCACGGCAGAGCGCCTGTACCGCGTGACAGAACCATTTTTACGTTTATTCACCTGATCAGGAAAACATATGAGCCATATTCAATCGAAAAAAATCGTTTATCGCGACAACAGCACTGACTTAGAAGGGATCCTGGTATTTGATGCCAGCAGCAAAGTTGCGGCACCAGGCTTAGTCATGGCCCCTAACTGGATGGGTGTCACCGATGCTTCCGTGTCACTGGCAGAGAAAGCGGTTGCTCAGGGGTATGTTGTGCTGATTGCCGACCTGTACGGGCAGGGCAGGCGTCCGTCTTCCGCAGAAGAAGCCGGTGAAATTATGATGACGGTTAAAAACACCCCGCAGGAAGTCGGGCGTATGGCGCTGGCCATTGATGCCCTGAAAGCACAGACCGATGCGCCTGTGATTGCAGAGAAAATTGCGGCCTATGGTTTCTGTTTAGGTGGACATAATGTCCTGGAACTGGCCCGTAGCGGAGCCGATATCAAAGCAGCCGTCTCTTTCCACGGCGGACTGGATACCTGCGGTCAGTATGATGCGAAGAAGATCCAGGGGTCGGTCCTGGTGCTGGACGGGTCCGGCGATCCGCTGGTACCACGCGAACAACTTCCTGCCTTTGCGCAGGAAATGCTGTCGGCTAACGTCGACTGGAAACTGAACAGCTATAAAGGTGCCGTTCACTCCTTCACGGATGTGAACGCGAATGTTGAAGGCGTTGCCGAATACAATGCTGATGTCAGTGACCGTGCTTTTAAAGCGATGTTTGCGTTATTAGCCGAAGTCTTCTGATACACCTCCCCCGCAGGCATCATCGCCTGCGGGGGAGAGTCAAAGACCTCTTGCTGCCTGAGGCTTACAGTTTCACTGAAGCCTGCAGGTAGAATGTACGCGGTTCCCCGGCATACAGCCCTTTATTGTTATCGTCATAAGAACGGACAAAATACGGTTGATCGAACATATTTTTAACCCCGAAGCCCACCTTCAGATTGGAATAACGCGGTCCAAAATCATATCCGACACGCGCGCCCCACAGCATATATCCGGCAATACGCCCGGTACTCCCATCGGCACTTTCTGCCACGGTATTGGCGTTATCGGCGAATTGTGACGACTGATACTCACCGTTCAGAGTAAAGTGCCATTGTCCCGGTGTGTAATCGAGTCCCACCACACCTTTATGCTTCGGAGAGAAGGGCACCTGATTACCGTAAGTCTCTCCATGTTCACGGATCACAGCGTTTACATAGGCGTAGCTGGCGTAGACCGACAGATCCTCCAGTGCCGGAGACAGCGCTGACATATCATAACGGACCTGAGATTCCAGCCCGCTGTGTCGGGTTTTGCCGCGGGCCGTGACAGAGTCAGTGATCTGGTCTGAGTCATACTGATTATTGAAATTAATCAGGAAGATCCCGGCTTCGGCACTCAGATAACCATCATCGTATCGGGTTCCGGTTTCCCAGGTCCGTGCTTTTTCCGGCCCGATATTCCCGCTGCTGACCGCTTTACCAATCTGACTGTATTGCACAGTCCCGAACGAGCCTTCGGTATTGGCATACAGGTTCCAGCTATCGGTCAGATGATAGAGTACGCTCAGGGCCGGTAACGGTGCGTTATAGCTGATTTGCTGATGTGTATGAGTCAGAGCATTATTCTGGAACGACTCGATATGCTCAAAGCGCATCCCCGGGGTTACCGTCCAGTTTCCAATATCGATACGGTCATCGGCATAGAACGCATGGGCTTCCGTGCCTGAACGCGTATCCCGGTCATACGGGCTATAGGCGGTCGGCAGAATACCGCCGGCCGTCGATGTGTAGTAACGCATTTCATGACTGGATTCGCTGATATAGCGGTAACCGACACTGACTTCCTGGGCGACACCATCAGAAAGGAAACTCTGGCTGTAGCGTGGCTCTATCCCTCTGACCCAGTACTCCCGCGGGGAGAGGGTGAGCTTCTTGCCCTGTTCAAGATAGCCGCTTCGCAGTGTATGGGTGAGGAACCCCTGCACATTAAATTTATGCTGTGTATCCGGCTGGTACTGATAGCCGAGGCTGGCAAGTTCTCTGCGTCCCCAGAACTGGTCGTAAGGGCGGGTAGACTGCCAGCGATTAGCCTGGTAGTCAGCCCGGCTGAGGCCTCCCGGCATGTCGGCCCGGCCATCGTAATATTGCAGCAGGCTGTTAAACGTATTCACACCGTCAGGCGCGTAGCGGCTCTTGAGCATAATATCATCGATACGGGTAGCACTATGCTGGCGCCAGTCGCTGCCCCGGGTCCCGGAATAGAGCAATGCACTGCCGAAACCGTTATCAGCGGTTCCGCCGACCATCAGGTTATGGGTCTCTTTCGGGCTGTTCTGTGATGAGGTCGGGCTGAGCATACCCTCGACCCCGGCTTCGATGCCGAAGGTTTTCGGGATAGCCCGGGTCACGTAGTTGACGACCCCGCCGACGCTCTGTGGGCCGTACCGCACGGCACCGCCATCCCGTACCACATCGACTGCATCCATGTTTCCCAGAGATACCGGTGCCAGAGACAGTTGCGGTTGCCCGTATGGGGCGTAGGGCACAGGGATGCCATCCATCAATATGGTTGAACGTGTTGCGAGACGCGGATTTAACCCGCGAATACCGAAATTCATTGCCAGATCATCGCTACCGGTCCCGTTATTATCAGGCGCATTGACACCCGGGATACGGTTCATAATATCGCGTATCGTGGTTGCCCCGGTTTTAGCAAAATCCTGGCGGCGGATGACATCGCGGGCTCCGGGATGTTCAAAAACATCACTTTCCCGGGCTTCCCCGAGCCAGTCACCCACCACGGTCATTGAGTTACCCTGCACGGTGGGGACCGGCTCCAGTGTCCAGCTGTCGGGACCCAGAGCTTTAGCCTGTAACTGGCTTCCGGTCAGCAGTGCCTGCAGGCCGTCTGCTACCGTGTAGTCACCCTTCAGACCACGGCTTTGCTTGCCGCGGGTGAGTCCTGCATCCATCGATAACGTAATTCCGCTCTGTGCGGCATACTGGTTCAGCGTGTTATCCAGAGAACCCGCCGCAAGCTGATAGTGATGCGTTTGCGGCAGAGAAGCGGCGAAGCTCCCGGTAGTGAAAAGGCCCATCCCGGCCAACAGGCTCATACGTAGCCAAAGGGCCAGAGAAGGCGATTGCCGCGATCTTCTTACGGATACGTTGTCTGAAGTGGTCATACTTTCTCCATCATAATTTTTTTAGTATTCACTGATGAAGTCGTATGAGAATGGGAAAAGTACAAAAAGGAATGATAATTTTTATTATTATCGTTCACCTTTTGTTGCTGATGACGATAACGTACTGTGTCAGGGTATGGATTGTCACCGGCAGTGTTGCGGAAATAGCCGTCAGGGTGGCTTTAAGGTTAAATATCGGAAAGGTGCCGCTCAGACGGAATTCCCCTGCGGTCCCTGTACAGCGAATCAGTCCACGGTGATAACGGGATAGCGTTGCCACTACCTCACTCAGCGGCTGGTCACTGAAACTGAGGATCCCCCGTTGCCATCCGGTTTCCTGAGGGTCTGCCGGTTGAATCGCCGAAAAAGCGTGACGGGTAAAGCGCAGACTTTCCCCTGCACGCACCAGCCTGAACTGACCGGGGGCATCCGGTACCCCGACCTTTACCGCATGTTCACTGACCGTGAGTAATGTACTCTCCTCGTCCTGTCTGACAGAAAAAACAGTCCCGAGCGCCGTCATCACTCCCTGGCGGGTCTGCACCCGAAATGGACGGTGCAGGCTGTCTTTGCCGGTAGTGATTGCAATATCACCGTAAAGCAGCCGGACCAGACGTTGCTGCGGGTCAAAACGGATATTGACGGCAGTTCCGGTATTCAGCGCCAGGGAGGAGCCGTCAGCCAGTTGCTGCTGCATCATCTGCCCTTTCGCCGTATGGTAATCGGCCCGCAGACCTTCAGCTATGTCGGAGTGCCATACCGGCCAGCCGGTAGCGGCGCCACCGAATAGCAGTAGCAGTCCTTTCAGTACCGAACGGCGTGTTGCCGCAGAGTCCTTCAGTAAACACCGGCCGGAGCCGGCAGGCAGGTCTGTGATCTGCTGACGCAGGGCTTCAACCTGTTGCCATGCCCACTGATTATCGGTATTTCCGCTCATCCATTGCTGCCACTGCCTGGTCTGTAGCGGTGTCACCTGCGGATCATTGAGCTGTGCATACCACCAGGATGCCGAGCGTAGTGCGCGCCGTCTGGCGTCTGTCAGCGAACCCTGCATCACAGTCCGTTCTCCAGCCGGAAGAGCAGACAATGCTCCGTGGCTTTAGCGATATATTTTTTCACCGAGCTGACTGATACGCCCAGGGCTTCTGCAATATCGCGATATTGCATTCCGTCCAGCTGAGAAAACAGAAAAGCCTTGCGGGTTTTTTCACTGAGAGTGTCCAGCATGCGATCGACCTGTTGCAGGGTTTCCAGCTGGATCTGTCGGGTTTCTTCTGACGGGCGCTGTGCTTCCGGCAGAGATGCCAGCATCTGCAAATAACTTTTTTCCAGTGCCTGACGGCGGAACAGATCGACCATGACCCGGTTCGCTACCGTACACAGAAAAGATTTCGGGTCGCGGATGGTCTGTGTCGTGTCTTTCCCGAGGAGCCTTAAAAAAGTGTCCTGGGCCACGTCTTCGGCATCAAAAGAGGAGTGTAATTTCCGCGTAAGCCATACCGTTAACCAGCCATGATGTGAATGATAAAGCTTATCAAGCGTCAGGCCGGAGGAGGGAAGGACGGAATCAGTCATGGCAGCAGGCGTCACATGTTAAGGTCAGACTGCATATTAATATGAGAATAGTTATCATTTCAATGCCGGGCGTATTTATCGCATCGGATAACGGGTCAGGTGATTTGCGTTGATCATTAAATTGTCATACTGTCGGGATACTATGCCCGGAAATTTTCTGAGAGAGCCAACGTGATGAAAAGTCAGTTAAAAATCCTGCCCCTCATTCTGCTCCCGCTGGTCAGCTTTGCATCGCGAAGTGCTGATGTCCCTGCAGTCTGTGCCCCGAAAACCTATGAAATGGCTCTGCGTTATCAGCAGAAATCTGCAGAGATTATGGCCCTGCAGCTGCAGACCTACAAATTTGCACAGCAGACCTTTCAGGCAAAAGTTGCCCGACTGGCGGAGCCGGAAAAAGCGGCAGTGGTGTTGGACCTGGATGAAACTGTACTGGACAACACGCCGTTAATGGTCAGGGATATCGAAAATTGCCACGATTTCACCCGTTGGGATACGTGGGATGAATGGGAGAAATCGGGACATCCCGGGCTTATCCCTGGTGCGAAAGCGTTTCTGCAGGCCGTGAATGCGAAGAAGGTGCATATTTTTTATGTCTCCGACCGCAGTCAGGCGAATAAAGCACAGACTCTGGCATTACTCCGTTCGCTGGGGTTACCTCAGGTATCAGAAGACAATGTTTTGCTGGATACCGCCTCTAAGCAGGCCAGACGCGCCACCATCCGTCAGCACTACTCCATCATCATGTTATTCGGAGACAGTCTGCCGGATCTCTCGGCGCAGTTTAAGAATAAAAAAACCACCGATCAGCAGCGCCAGTTAGTCGCAGAGAACGAAGCGCATTTTGCTGATGACTGGATTGTGTTACCGAACGCCGCCTATGGTTCCTGGACGGATGCCACCCTGACGCCATGGAAGCACTGAGGAGTTAAGGTCGGGAAGTGACTTCTCACCGACTGACCGGCCTGGTCCTCTGAACAGTGAAACGTCCGGGGGACGACCGGCAGTCGATATATTTTCCTGCCGGCTTTTGGTAACGTCTGCCCGCTTATCCTGCCCCTTTGGCCTGCTTTCCGTGAGAGGGGGCAGGCTGGCATGATCACCGGTCAACGGGGAGTTACATTAACTGATTCAGGGCCGCGTACTGCAGCAGCATAATGGTTTTCCCGTCATTGATGGTGCCGTTGTTCATGGCCTGCATGGCTTCGGTAAAGGGCATTTCAAGCACTTCCAAATCTTCGCCTTCTTCTGACAGTCCGCCTCCGCGGGAAACCCGATCTTCAGGATGATATTCCGCGACAAACAGATGTAACTTTTCGGTGACCGATCCTGGACTCATCCAGGCCTCAAAGACTTTTCTGACGTGGCTTATCCGGTAGCCGGTTTCCTCTTCGGCCTCCTGACGCACCCGGGTCTCAGGGTCTTCTGCTTCCAGTAACCCGGCCGCGACTTCAATCAGCATACCTTCGCCACCATTAACAAAGGCGGGCAGCCTGAATTGCCGGGTCAGGATCACCGTCCTTTTCTCCCGGTTAAAAAGTAATACCGCCGCACCGTCACCGTGATCATAGGCCTCACGGTTTAACCGCTGCCACGAGCCGTCATGGCGCTGAAAATCAAAGGTATATTTCTCCAGCAGATACCAGTCATCAGAAAGTGTTCTGACATCGACTATCCGGATTCTGTCATTCGGTGATTTCACGGTATGGTCTCCATCGGGTGGGCCGTCGGGAAGATAATCCCGTCATTCTTCTGTACCTTAACAGGCAATCAGTGTCGGGGGGAGGGGGCTATACCATAAAAAAAGACAATCCAGGCTACCTTTTCACCGGGCGCGTAGCTCAGAAGCTAACGTTCGCGCTCAGGTCCTGACAGAGGCGCTCATATTGTCACTGGGCGATGACGAGTCGGTATCCGGCCCGGCTCTGGCGGTACCCTGTTAGCGGTCATCGGGGGAAAAACCTCCCCCTCTTTTTCCGTCGGGTTTGTGTTCCTCCACGATCACCGGACATCCGGAAGGGCTACCCTCCGGGGCATCGGCCGCTGAACCGATTGACGTTTATGCTGATGTGCCGGCAATACCAGACTGAATATCGCTGTATTGTGAAAGCGTCTGCGCATTGTGCTGCTTTCATGACAATAATTCGTAAAAAGAAGGGTATTTACTTTATGAGAGTGATTATTTTTTGGGATATTGTGCCCAGGAAAAAGTCCTCACTTAAAATCCAGAGAGGATGGATAAATATAAATAAAAAGCTGATTCGTTTATCTATATCTGCGGGTGACGGAGGCGGTATCCATATTATGTTTTACAGGCGACGGCGAGTGAAAGCCTGCTATCGGTTGCGATGTCTGCCGCTGAAGGCGGAGTTGCTATGCCGTAAAAATGCGTGCGTTAATTAATTGTTTATATATTTGGTGCTGAATGTTTTGTAAATGATGTGTGATGTTGTATTTCCTGAAAGGAAAAGAGCTCATATTTTCATAAAAAGCAGATACGCACTATTTCCGGGTGTTTTCATAAAGCCCTTAATTTTCAGGCTGTTGTTGTTTATGGTCGCCCGCCATTTACCAGGAAGAGGCATGGAGAAACGCGATAAATCACGAATAAGAAATGAAAATATACGGTAAAAAGAAGAAATATTCTCTTTTTCCACGGAATAAGTTTTTATTATGCCGGATGGCCCGGGTCATTTTTTTATTTTATATTTACTGATGAATAAAGCGCCGAAACTATTAAAAAAAGAGCAAGAAAGTGCTTTATCGGGTCCGGAAAATCAGGTACATTTTCAGACGTAGGGTACAGAGGTAAGATGTTCTATCTTTCAGACCTTTTACTTCACGTAATCGGATTTGGCTGAATATTAGCCGCCCCGGTCATTTCGGTGACCGGGGCGTTTTTTATGGGAAACAGGGCGAGGGTACCGGCAGGAAACCCGGTGCAGGAATTAAACGTCGGCGTTATCTCCGGCACTGACGGAATAAGTACTGAACCACTCGTCCAGTTTATTTTTTAATTTATCAACGCCAATTTTCTTCAGTGAAGAAAACATTTCTACCTGAACGTCGCCTTCAAACGATTGGCTGTGCTCACGTACCAGGTTCAGTTGTTTTTTCCGGGCACCGGAGGCCAGTTTATCGGCTTTGGTCAGTAACACCAGTACAGGAATATGGCTGTTAACGGCCCATTGCACCATCTGCTGATCGAGGTCTTTCATCGGATGGCGGATGTCCATCAGAATGACCAGTCCTTTTAATGAATCCCGCTTTTGCAGATATTCCGCCAGCGCGCGTTGCCACTTCAGTTTCATCTCTTCCGGGACTTCTGCGTAACCATAACCCGGTAAATCCACCAGACGATAGCCGTCAGCGACTTCAAACAGGTTAATCAGCTGGGTCCTGCCGGGGGTTTTACTGGTACGGGCCAGCGACTTCTGATTGGTTAACGTATTTAACGCACTGGATTTACCTGCATTAGAACGTCCGGCAAAAGCCACTTCCACACCACTATCGACAGGCAGATGGCGAATGTCCGGGGCACTGGTAACAAAGTGGGTAACGTGATAATTCCATCCAGACAAGGTCAAACTCCGCATAATAAGGTCAGGGTAATAACGGCAGTATACCTGTTATGGCGGCAAAGTGCCTGTATACAATGTGATCCGCGACCGATTTGATTGCCGGTGATACCCGGCGGGAACGTTCGTCGGTGACCGGTGATGCGCGCTGTTCAGCCTCCGTCATATCACCGGTCTGAGATCAGACGCACACTGGTGTGTTATCCCCTGACCCGCGGGTTTTCCTGCTATTGTTACACAGACAGGTTAACCGCCCGGCGGTTGACTCAGGGCTGATCTGCGGGGGGAGAAATACCGGTTGCCGGGCCACATAACGGGCTTCGCGGAGCTGCAACAGGCCTCCGGGTTCTGATAAATGCGCGATACCCGCAGCTGTCGCTTTTTTATTGTGCTGGTTTCTGCTAGATTCCGCCGCAATTCTATACTAAAGAAAAACCATTGAGACTGAACACCATGAAACAACCTGCCAAAGCACCGCGCGGTAAATCCGCACCTCAGCGTAAAACGCGCGCCGAACTGAATATGGAAGGCCGTGACCGTCAGCGGCAGAAAAGACATAAAGGCCTGACGGCCGGTAGCCGAGCAAACCCGGCCAATGCTCAGGGCAATGGTAAAGGTAAAGACAAAGCGCTGAACGACCCGCGTCTGGGCAGTAAAAAACCTGTGCCTCTGGTTGCCGAAGGCGCAGTGGCCGCAAAACCCGTGGTTAAGCCCCGCGAAGTGGCTCCTGCGCTCAGCGCCCGTGAAGAACTGGCCGCGCTGGAAAGCAATGAGCGTCTGGATACTTTGCTGGATCAACTGGAAAATGGCGTGAAGTTGTCTGCAGAAGAGCAGACCTGGCTGGATACGACGCTGGACCGTATCGAAGTCCTGATGGAAAAACTGGGTATTGATCTGGATGAAGACAGCGAAACGCAGGATGCTGAAGCAGAAGAAGATATGTACCGGTTACTTAAGGGTAACTAATCAGTTTTCCGGGGTGCAGAGTAAATTTTGTACCCTTCACTGAGAATAGTTAACCATGCTTTGGCCAGGATCAATATTAGCGCTGTTGTATGCGTGTTTTCTCCTGTTCTTCTTAGGTAAACTACGGCGTCTGTCACGATTGAAATCGCGGTTGCGTCGCCGATACCGGCCCCCTTCTTCCGGAGTTGCGCGATCTGCTTTCAGAGCCCGCCACCGGAAGGAGTGAGTATGTCTGTACCTCAGATTGAATGGGACCAGCCGTTAATCGAAAAATATAATTATTCCGGGCCGCGCTATACCTCGTATCCCACCGCCCTTGAGTTCGATCAACGCTACACCGAACAGGACTTTTTGCAGGCGACCGGTCGCTATCCGCAACGTCCGCTTTCCCTCTATCTCCATATCCCGTTTTGTCATCGCTTATGTTATTTCTGTGGGTGCAATAAACAAATCACCCGGCAGGGGCATAAAGCGGACCAGTATCTGGATACGCTGGAAGCGGAGATCCTGAAGCGTGCCCCTCTTTTTCGTGACCGGACAGTGACGCAGATGCACTGGGGCGGGGGAACGCCGACATTTCTTAGTGCCGCTCAGGTCTCACGTCTGACGGCCTGCCTGAAGGCAAACTTCCGTTTTGCTCCGGACGCCGAAATTTCTCTCGAACTGGACCCGCGCGAAATTGAGCTGGAGATGCTCGATCACCTGAAACAGGAGGGTTTTAACCGGCTGAGCATGGGCGTTCAGGACTTCAATAAGCAGGTCCAGAAACTGGTTAACCGCGAGCAGGATGAAGACTTTATTTTTGCCCTGATGGCACGGGCGAAAGCATTGGGTTTTGTGTCCGGAAACATTGACTTAATTTATGGATTGCCGAAACAAACCCCGGAAAGTTTTGCCTATACGCTACAAAAGGTTCTGGAATTACGCCCGGATCGCCTGAGTGTGTTTAATTATGCCCACATGCCGGAGCTGTTTGCCGCTCAGCGCAAGATAAAAACGGCTGATCTCCCTGATGCCGCCCGGAAACTGGCTATTCTGCAGCAGAGCATTACTACCCTGACGGAAGGCGGCTATCAGTTTATCGGTATGGATCACTTTGCCTTACCGGAGGATGAGCTGGCGATAGCGCAGCGGGAGGGGGTATTACACCGGAACTTCCAGGGATACACGACACAGGGAAATACCGATTTACTGGGGCTGGGGGTATCGGCCATCAGTATGATTGGGGATACCTATGCGCAGAATCATAAGGTCCTTAATCAGTGGCACCAGAGTGTGTCTGAAAAGGGGACCGGGCTCTGGCGCGGAGTCAGCCTGGATAGCGATGATTGTCTGCGTCGGGAAGTGATTAAAGCCCTTATTTGCCAGTTCTCACTGGATATTCGCCGGACGGAGCAGCAGTGGGGTATCGATTTCAGTGACTATTTCTCAGAGGATTTGCAGTTATTAAGCCCGTTTATCCGTGATGGTATGGTCATCCGGGAAGGGGACTGCCTGCGGGTGACGGCCCGGGGACGGCTGTTGATCCGCAATATCTGCATGTGTTTTGACCGGTATCTGCGTACTACCGTACGTCAGCAACACTTCTCACGCGTTATCTGAAATAACCGGCAGTCTGGCTGCCGGTTCTCAGGAGTGGAGGTTATTCCATTCCCAGTTCTTTCAGTTTCCGGGTCAGAGTGTTCCTTCCCCAGCCCAACAGGCGGGCCGCTTCCTGCTTGTGCCCTTGGGTAAAGCGCAGAGCGGTCGTCAGCAATGTTCTTTCCATTTCCGGTTGTGCATCGGATAACAGGTTTTGATGACCGGAACGTAACGCCCGGTCAGCCCATTGTGCCAGCAGGGTCGCCCAGCTGTCCGGTGACGACTGTGTCGGGGTTTCTGCCGGCGTCGTTTCAAACAGTTCCGGAGGCAGATCCTGAATCAGTACTTCCTGTCCGGCAGCCATGACGGTCAGCCAGCGGCAGGTATTCTCCAGTTGCCTGACGTTCCCCGACCAGTGCAGGCGGGTCAGGGCTGCTTCGGTTTCCGGATGGAGGATTTTGGTTTCCACGCCCAGTTCCCGGGCTGCGACCTGCAGGAAGTAGTGGGCCAGGCGGGGAATATCCTCTCTGCGTTCACGCAGCGGCGGCAGATGAATGCGGATCACGTTCAGACGGTGGAACAAATCTTCACGGAACCTGCCTTCCTGAACCCGTAACTCCAGGTTCTGGTGAGTTGCGGCAATGATCCGGACATCCACTTTAACCGGGGCATATCCTCCGACCCGGTAAAACTGACCATCGGCGAGCACGCGTAATAACCGGGTCTGTACATCCAGTGGCATATCGCCAATTTCATCCAGAAACAGCGTTCCGCCGTCCGCCTGCTCGAAGCGCCCCTGGCGGACCTGATTCGCTCCGGTAAATGCGCCTTTCTCGTGGCCAAACAGCTCTGATTCAATCAGATCTTTCGGGATGGCGGCCATATTCAGTGCGATGAACGGTGATTTTGCCCGCGGACTATGGCGATGTAAGGCATGCGCCACCAGTTCTTTCCCCGTACCGGATTCCCCGTTGATCAGCACACTGATCGATGACCGTGACAGACGACCGATAATACGGAAAACGTCCTGCATGGCGGGGGCTTCACCGATAATATCGGTGGTGGGGCCGCTGTCAGGATGGTTTCTGGGTTGTTGTTGTTCCTGATAATGGCTAATCGCCCGTTCGACGAGCGCGACGGCCTCGTCGATATCAAAAGGCTTTGGCAGGTAATCAAAAGCCCCTTGCTGATAGGCACTGACTGCAGCATCAAGATCAGAATGTGCCGTCATAATGATGACCGGCAGCATAGGATGACGTTTCTTAATTTGCTTGAGTAATTCAAGGCCATCCATACCCGGCATGCGGATATCTGACAATAATACGTCAGGTGTCTTACTGGCGAGTGCATTCAGTACGTCGTTTCCGTTCTCGAAAGCCGTACAGCTGACACCGGCTCCAGTGAGCGCACGTTCAAGCACCCAGCGGATGGAGCTATCGTCATCGACGATCCAGACTATCCCTCGTTGCATGGTAACCTCACTGGCGAATAGGCAGGAAAACCGAGAATTCGGTATGTCCTGGCCAACTGTTAAATTCTATTTTTCCTGAGTGCTGGTCAATCAGGCTTCGGGCAATGGATAATCCAAGACCGGTCCCCCCCTCTCGTCCACTCACCATGGGATAAAACAATGTATCCTGCAGTTGCTGGGGGATGCCCGGGCCATCATCTTCTATATCGATACGGGCAACCAGACGATAACGTACCCCGTGCAAGGTGAGCTGAAATGCGGTACGGGTACGCAGGGTGATGGTTCCTCCCGCCTCTCCCAATGCCTGCAGGGCATTTCGTACCACGTTCAGTAACACCTGTTCTATCTGATCCGGATCGTGGGCCAGTTCCGGCAGACTGGGGTCATAATCCCTCACCAGAGAGACATTTTCCGGCAACTCCATCGAGACCAGATTGACAATACGCTCGGCCACCTGGTGAATACTCTGAGTGACGTGCATCCCTGGCTGCTGCGGGCCCAGTAACCGGTCGACCAGATTACGTAAACGGTCGGCCTGCTCAATAATGACTTTGGTATATTCATTGAGCGACGGGTCCGGAAGTGCTCTTGAAAGCAGCTGAGCCGCTCCGCGTAATCCCCCCAGCGGGTTTTTGATTTCATGGGCCAGTCCACGGACTAAGTCTCTGGCGGCCACCTGTTGTGCATGCTGAATCTGTTCCTGGCTCAGACGGCGCTGGTTATCCATCGGGGCCATTTCCAGCAGGATTTTCTGGTCAGGGAACGTCTGTGCGGTCAGGGACATAATATGTGCCCTGCCATCCACCACTATCGTCACTTCGCTGTCAGTAAATCCCAGGCCTGATTTCAGGCTTTCCTGCATCACCTCGATATTCAGAGAAAAATATCCGGTAAGTTCCGGTAACGGTGTACCAAAAATTTTACGTGAACTTTGTGCCAGTAATTGCAATGCCGCCGGGTTCGCATAATGGATGACCAGTTGATCATCGACTACTAACACACTGTTGATGAGAGAGTTGAGTATCTGCACTGCATCGGATTGTGTGTTGGTTATCATTTTTTCCATCTCCGCGTTACCAGATAAAGCCCGTCAAAGGTGTCTTCCGGAGTTAAACATCAGTGTGATACGGACTGTTGTCTGCCTGACCATCAATGAAAGGCGGTTAACTGGCAGTATAACCAGCATAAAAAATTATTACACATTGAAATTACTGAGAAAAAAGCCCATCCGGAGATGGGCTGAATTTTTCCACGCCAACAACTCTGCAACAGAGATTAAACGCTGTAGTAAAGCTCGAACTCTACCGGATGCGGAGTCATGCGCACACGGTCGTTATCTTCTTTACGCAGGGCGATATAGGCATCGATAGTATCATCGGTGAATACGCCACCACGGGTCAGGAAGCTACGGTCTTCGTTCAGTGCGTCCAGTGCTTCTTCCAGAGAACCTGCAACTTTTGGAATCTCTGCTTCTTCTTCAGGAGGCAGGTCATACAGGTTCTTATCCATCGCATCGCCAGGATGGATTTTGTTGATAATACCGTCCAGACCCGCCATCAGCAGTGCTGAGAACGCCAGGTATGGGTTAGCCGCCGGGTCCGGGAAACGCGCTTCGATACGGCGAGCTTTCGGGCTGGCGACAACCGGGATACGGATTGAGGCTGAGCGGTTACGGGCTGAGTAAGCCAGCATGACCGGCGCTTCATAACCCGGAACCAGACGCTTGTAAGAGTTAGTGGTCGGGTTAGTCAGGGCATTGATCGCTTTTGCGTGTTTGATAATACCGCCGATGTAGAACAGTGCCGTTTCAGACAGGCCGCCGTATTTGTCACCGGAGAACAGGTTATTACCGTCTTTAGCCAGTGACATATGGCAGTGCATACCTGAACCGTTATCGCCAAACATAGGTTTTGGCATAAAGGTCGCTGTTTTACCGTAAGCATGTGCCACGTTGTGTACCACATACTTATAAATCTGGATTTCGTCGGCTTTTTTCACCATGGTGTTAAAGCGGGTCGCGACTTCGTTCTGACCTGCAGTAGCCACTTCGTGGTGATGAGCTTCAACAACCAGGCCCATCTGCTCCATCGTCAGACACATGGCAGAACGCAGGTCCTGTGATGAATCGACCGGAGGTACCGGGAAGTAACCGCCTTTCACACCAGGACGGTGGCCTTTGTTACCGCCTTCATAGGCTTTACCGGTGTTCCATGCCGCTTCGATATCATCGATAGCCACGTGAGAACCCGACATGGTTGAACCGAAACGTACATCGTCAAACAGGAAGAACTCGGGTTCCGGTCCGAACAGTACGGTATCAGCGATACCGGAAGTGCGCAGGAAGTCTTCAGCACGTTTCGCGATAGAACGCGGGTCACGGTCATAGCCTTGCAGCGTGCCTGGCTCCAGGATATCACAACGGATGATCAGGGTCGGGTCTTCGAAAAACGGGTCCAGTACCGCGGTGGTCGCATCCGGCATCAGCACCATGTCTGATTCGTTAATACCTTTCCAGCCGCCGATGGATGAGCCATCGAACATCTTTCCTTCTTCAAAGAAGTCTTCGTTGACCTGGTGAGCAGGGATGGTGACGTGCTGCTCTTTACCTTTACTGTCGGTAAAACGGAGATCAACAAACTTAACTTCGTGTTCGTTCATCAATGAGAGAACGTGTTCAACGGACATACTAACTCTCCTGAAATAATCATTGTTGTCGTGGATAGAGAACTGAACCGATGATGACTCACGAGGCGCTGTGAATTCCCGGTTTAAAGTTCCCGACAAGCGTTTCAAACGTTGTGAAACTGGCGTTTTTGCTTATCACTGGTTAAGCGAAAACTGTGCCAACTTTTTATTTCGCCGGAAAACAGGGGCCGGACGGCAATCGGGGTCAAACAGCGAAGGCACTATACTGGCGCAATGCACCAAAATGGGGAATTATAGTGAACCGTGATGCACCAGTATAGTGCAATGCTGTTTTGGTCGCCATGCATTGCACTAAAAATGTACGTAATCTGCTGCGGATACAGGCCAGTAAAAAAAGTCGTGAGAAAGTTACACGGAATACTGTGATCATGTTCAGTCTTTCGCCTAATCCGTGTACAATAGCGCGCTATTTCTAATGCCTGAGGCAAAGCTGTGATCGAAAATTTGCGTAATATCGCCATCATCGCGCACGTTGACCATGGAAAAACGACCCTGGTTGATAAGCTGTTACAACAGTCCGGTACTTTTGATGCCCGTACCGAAGCAACTGAACGTGTGATGGACTCCAACGATTTGGAGAAAGAGCGTGGGATTACTATCCTCGCGAAAAACACCGCGATTAAGTGGAACGATTATCGAATCAATATCGTCGATACTCCGGGACACGCCGACTTCGGTGGTGAAGTGGAACGTGTGATGTCGATGGTAGACTCTGTGCTGCTGGTTGTTGATGCTATCGACGGCCCGATGCCACAGACGCGCTTCGTAACCAAGAAAGCATTTGCTCATGGTCTGAAGCCAATCGTCGTTATCAACAAAATTGACCGTCCGGGCGCACGTCCTGACTGGGTTGTCGATCAGGTCTTTGACCTGTTTGTTAACCTGGACGCGACCGACGAACAGCTGGATTTCCCGATCATCTATGCATCGGCTATCCAGGGGATTGCCGGTGATGATCATGCGGCAATGGCGGAAGACATGACGCCACTGTACGAAGCTATCGTTAAGCACGTCCCTGCGCCTAACGTTGATCTGGATGGTTCTCTGCAGATGCAGATTTCCCAGCTGGATTACAACAACTACCTGGGTGTTATCGGGATCGGTCGTATCAAGCGTGGTAAGGTAAAACCTAACCAGCAAGTGACTGTTATCGATAGCGAAGGTAAAACCCGTAACGGTAAAGTCGGTAAAGTCCTGGGCCACCTGGGTCTGGAACGTATCGACAGCGACCTGGCGGAAGCCGGAGACATCATCGCAATTACCGGTCTGGGCGAGCTGAACATTTCTGACACTATCTGTGACCCACAGAATGTTGAAGCACTGCCGGCACTGACCGTTGATGAACCGACCGTCAGCATGTACTTCTGCGTAAACACCTCACCATTCTGTGGTAAAGAAGGTAAATACGTCACTTCACGTCAGATCCTGGATCGTCTGAAGAAAGAACTGGTACATAACGTTGCTCTGCGCGTTGAAGAAACCGAAGACGCTGATGCATTCCGTGTATCTGGTCGTGGTGAACTTCACCTGTCGGTACTGATCGAAAACATGCGTCGTGAAGGTTTCGAACTGGCGGTATCCCGTCCGAAAGTTATCTTCCGCGAAGTTGACGGCCGTAAGCAGGAACCTTACGAGAACGTCACCCTGGACATCGAAGAACAGCACCAGGGTGCTGTGATGCAGGCGATGGGTGAGCGTAAAGGTGACATGAAGAACATGGATCCGGATGGAAAAGGCCGTGTGCGTCTTGACTATGAAATCCCGAGCCGTGGTCTGATTGGCTTCCGTAACGAATTCATGACCATGACTTCAGGTACCGGTCTGCTGTATTCGACCTTCAGCCATTATGGTGATCTGCGTCCGGGTGAAGTCGGTCAGCGTCAGAACGGCGTACTGATTTCTAATGGCCAGGGTAAAGCGGTTGCGTTCGCACTGTACAGCCTGCAGGACCGCGGTAAGCTGTTCCTGGGTCACGGTGCTGAAGTTTACGAAGGCCAGATTATCGGTATTCACTCACGTTCAAACGACCTGACCGTGAACTGCCTGACCGGTAAAAAACTGACCAACATGCGTGCTTCCGGTACGGATGAAGCAACCACTCTGGTTCCTGCTATCAAGATGTCTCTGGAACAGGCGCTGGAATTCATCGATGACGATGAACTGGTTGAAGTGACTCCGACCTCTGTACGTATCCGTAAACGCCATCTGACTGAGAATGAGCGTAAACGTGCTTCACGTGGCGGCAAAGACTCTTAACTGAGCGTGCTGTAACGCAAAACCCCGGCTCGCCGGGGTTTTTTTATGTCTGCAGAAAGGCTCGTTAAAGCGCGGGCCTGTCTCCGCACCCCACGGTTGTCGCTTTTCAGCCTCTGCTGCCGGAGGGCGCTTTACCTTTCTCCGGATTTTTCTCTACCGGCCTCTCTGTTAACCGGGGCTATTTGCCGCTAAAGTGAAAAGACCGGTAACCAGCAGGGAGACGACTATGCTCTATATCTTTGATTTAGGAAATGTCATCGTTGATATCGATTTCAAACGGGCGCTGGGTGTCTGGAGCCATCTCAGTGGCGTACCGCTCGCATTATTACAGCACCGTTTTACATTCGACGAAGCCTTTGAACAGCATGAACGCGGGGAACTGACCGATCAGCAGTTTGCTGCCTCTCTTTGTAAGATGCTGGAAATTAACCTCAGCTATGCGCAGTTTGCGGCTGGCTGGGAGGCCGTTTTTGTGGATGTCCGGAACGAGGTGGTCGCACAAATGAATGCACTACGGGCACAAGGTCACCGGGTGGTCATCCTGTCTAATACCAATAACCTGCACTGCGAGTTCTGGCCAAAACACTATCCGCAGGTCACTGACGCGGCCGATGCTATTTATCTCTCACAGCAAATGCAGATGCGTAAACCTGAAGCGCAGATCTATGAGGCCGTACTGAGGAAAGAAGGGGTGACGGCACAGGAGGCGGTCTTCTTTGATGATAATCCGCAGAATATCGAGGCTGCTCAGCGCCTCGGCATCAACAGTGTGTTGGTCACCGGTCCTGAAACCCTCAGAGAGTGGTTTTCTGACCGTGCCGCGGCTCACTAGCCGGCAGGTCTCCGGTACTTTCATTTCACTGGCAGGGAGCTCAACGACATGATGGCGCGGATAAAATTTTTGCTGAGCTGGGGGGCGCTGCTCTGGCGGCGTATTGACGAAGATAATATGACCGTCCATGCCGGGAACCTGACATTTGTCTCGTTACTGGCACTGGTTCCCCTGGCAACGGTGGTCTTCGCCTTGTTTGCTGCCTTCCCGGTGTTTTCGGACATCAGTATCCAGTTGCGGCATTTTATTTTTGATAACTTTGTCCCGGCCGCGGGCACGGTGGTGGAAGATTACCTCGAACGTTTCGTTTCCAATGTCAACCGGATGACGGCGGTCGGTGCCATCGGGCTTATCGTCACAGCGTTGCTGCTGATACATTCGATTGACAGTGCGCTGAACACCATCTGGCGAAGTACGAAAAAGCGGCCGCTGGTTTTTTCTTTTGCCGTCTACTGGATGGTGCTTACCCTCGGGCCATTGCTGGCCGGGGCAAGCCTTGCCATGAGCTCATACCTTCTTTCTGTGCAATGGCTCAATGATACCGGGGTCACTCATCTGCTGGATCCTGTCCTGCGCTTATTACCCTTGCTGCTTTCTGTGCTGGCCTTCTGGTTGTTGTATAGTATTGTGCCTACACGTGAGGTGCCTTCACGGGATGCGTTTATCGGTGCATTGTTTGCCGGCATTCTGTTCGAACTGGGGAAAAAGGCATTTTCGCTGTATGTCACCATGTTCCCGTCATATCAGTTGATCTACGGGGTTCTGGCGGTGATACCGATCCTGATCCTCTGGATGTACTGGACCTGGTGTATCGTGTTACTGGGGGCGGAGATCACGGTCTCGATCGGGCATTACCGGCAGCTGAAACAATCCAAAAAAGAAGAGCCGGAAACAGCATGATTGCATTAATACAACGCGTTACTCAGGCCAGTGTCACCGTCGGGGAGAAAACCGTCGGCCGGATAGGCGCAGGCCTGCTGGTATTACTGGCGGTAGAAAAAGAGGACGATGAGAAAAAAGCTCAGCGACTGGCTGAACGTGTACTGGGTTATCGTGTGTTCAGCGACGAGCAGGGAAAAATGAATCTGAATTTACAGCAGGCTGAAGGCAGTCTGTTGGTGGTCTCACAATTTACCCTGGCGGCAGATACCGGTAAAGGGATGAGACCGTCATTTTCCGGGGGCGCAGCGCCGGAGAAAGCACAGGCACTTTATCAGTATTTCAGTGAATGTTGCCGTCAGCAGGGGGTCACCACCGAAAACGGCCAGTTCGCCGCAGATATGCAGGTCAGTCTGGTGAATGATGGCCCGGTCACCTTCTGGCTACAGGTGTCATAAGACAAATACCGGCCCCCTTGCCGGTGTATGGATCGGTCAGCAGGGAGAATTCTTCTATGTATCACCTTCGTGTTCCCGGGACGCCGGAAGAGCTGGAGGCATATTTTCAGTTCCGCTGGGAAATGTTACGCAAACCCTTAAATCAGCCGGCCGGTTCCGAACGCGAAGCGTGGGATGCCACCGCGCATCACCAGATGGTCGTCGATGAAGATAACCATCCGGTAGCCGTCGGACGCCTGTATATTAATGCCGATAATGAGGCTTCGATCCGCTTTATCGCGGTAGACCCTGCTCTGCGTGGAAAAGGGCTGGGCACACTGCTGATTATGACGCTGGAATCCGTCGCCCGTCAGGAAGGCGTAAAGCGAATCACCTGTAGTGCCCGTGAAGATGCTATCGAATTTTTCGTCAAACTGGGCTACATCAACCAGGGAGAAATTCTTGCGGCACAGACCTCACCGGTTCGCCATTTTCTGATGATAAAACCCAGTGTCAGCATGGATGATATTCTGCACCGGGCGGACTGGTGTGAGCAACTGCAACAGGCCTGGTATCAGCATATTCCCCTGAGTGAAAAAATGGGGGTCCGTATTCAGCAATACACCGGGCATCAGTTCAGTACCACGATGCCGGAAACCGGAAATCAGAACCCCCATCATACGCTGTTTGCGGGGAGTCTCTTTTCGCTGGCGACCTTAACCGGCTGGGGGTTGATCTGGTTATTGCTGCGGGAGCGTCATCTTGGGGGAACCATCGTACTGGCCGATGCCCATATCCGTTACCACAGCGCCATTACCGGCCGGCCGGGAGCGGTGGCTGAATTAGGGTCGCTGCGCGGAGACCTGGACAGGCTGGCCCGGGGGCGGAAAGCCCGGGTCCGGCTGGATGTACAACTGCAGGGTGATGAAAAAACCGGTGCGGTATTTGAGGGGGTCTATATTGTACTGCCCGCCGATCCGCTGCGGTCACTGGAGGAAGGTGGCTCAGGGATAAACTGAGTCACTCCAGGCCAGACGGGCGCCCGCCGCGGCGCCCGTGGAGAGTTAACGAATCACACCCGCCTGCATGGACTGCTGATGTACCCCTGCCGGGGTGCTCTGGTCTAACGTACCATTCACGGTCGGACGAAGCGGCTGATCCGCCTGCAGCTTACCGGTCAGATTGAGCGTAACATTGCCTTTGCCACCTGCAGAAGTCGCCGGCCAGCCCCAGTGCGTAAAGAGGTCGGTCGGCACCGACTGCCCTTGTAAGCTGAGGCTGAACTCGCGGGAAGGTTGCTGCGAGATGGTAGCACTGCCAATCAGCGGGCCATTATCGACCAGCATCTTCAGATCACTGATATTGATTTGCCGATCATCGGCATGTAATTTCAGCCACGGTGCGTTAATGTCCCGGCGGTTAAACGTGGCTTCGGTCGCTTTCCATTCACTGTCCCCGGACCAGATCCCCCACTGATGATTTCTGGCCAGTAACAGTTCCTGACCGGTGCCATGCAAGGCGGTCATCTGGAACGGAAACGCGGGATTAATATCGATAACCAGTGAGTTACTCACCGCCAGCTGATGAACGATCACCGAGTCCAGCCAGTCCGGCAGCGGCGCCATCCACCACTGACGCCAGTCCTGCGGCAGGGTATATTCCAGCCCGGTGAAGGTCAGGTTATTCAGTGCCAGTTGCCGGTTAGCACGCTGCCACTCACCACTGGCGCTCACGGTACCGTTTTTCCAGTGTGTACTGATGCTGTCTATCCGCAGTCCCTCCGGGGTGGCTTCGGCTTCGGCTTGCGGCGACACAAAATCATTATTGCCATAGACCAGTTCACTGGCCTGGAATTTCAGCGTGCCCCCCTGAGTCAGCAGATCCGTGGCCGGTAATTGCGGATTGGCCAGCTGCATATTGAGATCGGTGACTGCCCAGTCCGGCCCGACGATAGTGGCATGACTGACATTGATTTGCCCTGGGCGAATATTATGGCGGACCAGTGGCGCCAGAAAATCAGGTAAGTTTTTGTCGGTCTGGAAGCGGATATCCTGCAGGGAGAGTTGTTGTACCTGCCAGTGACCCCGGGCATCCCGCGTCAGGGACCCGGAGAAACTTCCGCGTTCAGCCTGCCCGTCCAGACTCTCCAGGGTCAGTTGTTGTGAATTCACCTGGCCCTCGGCGTGAATATTTGACAGCGATTGTGCGTTCAGCTGTAGCTGTCCGATACCCATCCGGAAGTGGTACTGTTCGCCCTGCAGACTGTTGGTATCCGGCTTCCAGGGAGCAATATCTGCCATTATCTGACGGGCGGTAAACCCGGAACCGGTGCCCGGTTCAACGATGCTGATATTGTTCAGACGGAGATGGTTAGCCTGTAGCGGGATAGCGGTCCCGGGGCGAATGTTCGCCAGATTAATTTCACCGTTAGTCAGGGTAATCGCATCGAAGTGAGAAGGGGAGCTGAACTGAAGCAGAGACAGATCCAGTGTCACATCCTCGGCGACGACCAGTGCCGGCTGACCATCATGGCCAAAGCTGAAGTCGTCTAAGGTGACTTCCAGCGGTGCACTGAATGAATGGTGTAACCTGCCGATAGAGAGATGGTAGGCCGTATCATCGCTGATCCAGCGACTAAGTGTGGCTGCTCCCCAGGCGCTTTTCAGCAAAAAATAGCCAGTAATAAGCACAAGTAAAAGGATTAGCAGCAGTATCAGGAAAAATTTTCCAATAAATTTCATGGTGTCGGTCCTGAGTCCTGAGGGTAAGCGAAGGTCAGTTATGCCTGAATTTGTGTCAGACCTCAACGGTGATCACGGGGGAGTACACCGTAAGGCGAAAAAAATTCCGTTCCGGTCGGTGGAAAGGCAGGGCTGCCCTGTCTGAGCAGCCCTGGGGCGCGGTCTTAAGGTTTCTGCAGATCCGCAGGAAAAATCAGATTCAGGATAATCGCAGTGATCCCCCCGGCGGCAATACCGGAAGATAACAGTGTTTTTACCCCGTCTGGAGCAAACTGCAGGATCTGCGGTTGCTGGGAGACACCCAGGCCGACCGCCAGTGAAATGGCAATAATCAGGATAGCCCGTCGATCAATTGCCTCTCTGGAAACAATACGCACTCCGGAGGCCGCAATCGTGCCGAACATCACCAGCGTGGCACCGCCCAGCACCGGTTCAGGGATATGCTGTACGGCGTCACTGACCGCCGGGAAAAGCCCCAGCACTATCAGCATTAATGCCACCAGAAACCCGACATAACGGCTGGCGACTCCGGTCAGTTGGATAACACCGTTGTTCTGCCCGAAGCAGGAGTTAGGGAAGGTATTAAATAGCGCGGAAACACAGGAGTTAACGCCGTTTGCCAGCACGCCACCCTTCAGGCGTTTCATATACACAGGGCCACTGACCGGTTGTTCAGAGACATCTGAGGTCGCGGTAATATCGCCGATGGTTTCCAGTGAGGTCACCATAAAGACCAGCATCAGGGGCAGTAATAAATCCCAGTCAATACCGAGGCCGTAGTAAAAAGGGCGGGGCACAGCGATCAGTGGGGCGTCCGGGTCCGCGGCGGTTACCGGCAGCATATTCAGGCACCACGCCAGCAGATAGCCTACAGCCATAGCGATCACCAGCGAGGCAATACGCAGATACGGGTTTTTCTGACGGTTAAGCAGGATGATCGTCAGTAAAACGACCCCGGCCAGCAGCAGATTATCAGGCGCCCCGAAGGTGTGGTTACTCATGGCGCTGAAGCCACCCCCGATAGAGGTCAATCCGACCTGAATCAATGACAGACCGATGATCATCACGACAATCCCGGAGACAAGGGGAGTAATCACCTTACGGGCATACGGCAGGATGCGGGATAACAGCATTTCTGTGCAGGAGGCCAGCATAAGGGTACCGAACAGGGCGGCCATCATGGTGGGGACATCGGCACCGCCATGTTTCAGCGCCAGGCCGCCCATGATCAGCGGGGAGACAAAGTTAAAGCTGGTGCCCTGAATGGAGAGCAGCCCCGAACCTACCGGACCCCAGGTGCGGATTTGCAGCACCGAGGCGATACCGGACGCGAATAACGACATACTGATAATATGCCGGGTGTCCTGTGCCGGTAAGCCGAGCGCATGACAGATAAGTAATGCCGGTGTGATCACAGCCACAAACATCGCCAGCAAATGCTGTAATGCCGCGAACAGGGCCTGGGGTAAAGGCGGTTTGTCTTCCAGACGGTAAACCAGATCACTGTGTGAAGAACCGGAAGGTTGTCGGTCAAACGGGGCATGGGCAGACATCAAGGCATCCTGAACGAGATAAAAGAAAGCGATTTTAATTATCCGCCGGATAAAAGCAAACGTTTGCCAACGGGGCGAAGAAAATCAGGCGTGGGAAAAACGTTCTGTGGCGGGCAGCCAGCGTTCAATCAGCGCTGCGGACTGTGCCGGATACTGTTCATGAAGATGACGGGCGATGCGCTGTATGGCCGGGATCATCGCCTGATCGCGGAGCAGATCGGCGACCCTGAATTCTGCATTACCGGTCTGGCGGGTACCCAGTAATTCTCCCGGGCCACGGATTTCCAGATCATGCTGGGCGATGACAAACCCGTCGTTACTGTCGCGTAACACCTGTAAACGCTTCCGGGCTGTTTTACTGAGCGGCGATTTATACAATAAAACACAGTGAGAGGCGACGGCCCCGCGCCCGACGCGCCCGCGTAACTGGTGCAGCTGGGCCAGCCCGAGTCGTTCAGGGTTTTCGATGATCATCAGACTGGCATTCGGCACATCGACACCGACTTCAATGACCGTGGTGGCCACCAGCAGGTCTAACTGATTATCTTTAAACTGCTGCATGATGGCCTGCTTGTCGGCAGGTTTCATCCGCCCGTGCACCAGACCGATCTTCATATCGGTGAGCGCAAGTTGCAGTTCCTGACAGGTAGCTTCGGCGGCCTGGGCCTCCAGCTGGTCAGACTCTTCGATCAGGGTGCAGACCCAGTAGGCCTGACGCCCTTGCCGGCAGGCCTGCTCGACCCGCTGAATGATTTCTTCACGCCGGGTATCCGGAATAGCCACCGTCGCGACCGGCGTACGGCCCGGAGGCAGTTCATCAATCGTGGAGGTTTCCAGATCGGCGTACGCTGTCATGGCAAGCGTACGCGGGATCGGGGTGGCGGTCATAATTAACTGGTGAGGATGGAACCCCTGCTGCTCTCCCTTTTCCCACAGCGACAGGCGCTGGTGGACCCCGAACCGGTGCTGTTCATCAATAATGACCAGTGCCAGCCCGTTAAATTTTACCTGTTCCTGAAATAACGCATGGGTGCCGACAACCATCGGGACCTGACCGCTGGCAATGGCTTCCTGCTGAGCCTGACGGGCTTTGCCTTTTTGCTTACCGGCCAGCCAGCCCACCTCAATACCCAAGGGTGCCAGCCACTGGCGGAAATTAGTGGCATGTTGTTCCGCCAACAGTTCCGTCGGGGCCATTAGCGCAACCTGGTAGCCCCGGGCAATGACATTTAATGCCGCTAACGCGGCGACCAGGGTTTTTCCGGACCCCACATCGCCCTGAACCAGGCGCAGCATCGGGTAGTCATGAGCCATATCCTGCTCTATCTCTTTGACCACCCGCACCTGTGCTGCGGTCGGGGAAAATGGCAGCGAGGCCAGGAATTGCCGGCTCAGGCGGTGGTCTGCCGGCATGGGCCGGGCATGATGGCGTTGCGCGCCCGCCCGTACCGCCAGCATACTCAGGTTATGGGCCAGTAATTCTTCGGTGATCAGACGCTGCTGTGCCGGATGTTTTCCTTGCTCCAGATCACTGAGCAGTAATCCCGGCGGGGGCCGGTGCAGTGTTTTCAGGGCATCGGCAAGTGACATCATTCCGCCCCGCAGTTCAGCGGGCAGCAATTCATCGATCGGACAGCTGTCCAGTAATTGCAGGGCCTGGTCGGTCAGTTTACGCAGCGTCGCCTGACGGATCCCTTCGGTCGCAGGGTACACCGGGGTCAGGGTTTCCTGTAATTCGGTCACCTGCTGTTGCCCGGTAATACGGTATTCGGGATGAATAATTTCTGCTCCCCGTTGTCCGCGCTTGATCTCACCGTAAGCAACCACATGGCTGCCTTTTGCCAGCGCATTTTTCATGCCGGCATTGAAGTTGAAGAAACGGAGAGTGACGATGCCACTGCCATCGCTGATCTGGCAGACCATCATTCTGCGGCGCCCGAAAGAGACTTCGGTCGACAGGACCTCACCTTCTACGGTGGCCCAGAGGCCGGGCAGTAAATCATTGATCCGGTACAGGCGGGTACGGTCTTCGTAGCGAACGGGAAGGTGCAGTAAGAGATCCTGCAAAGTATGCAGCCCAAGCTTTGCCAGTTTTTCCGCCTGGCTGGCGCCTACGCCGGTCAGGGTCGTCAGCGAAATAGCGTCGAGCAGGCGGCCTTTCATTTTTTACGTTTTCGGCTGTGGCCGGTCGCCTGCATGGCAGACCACCAGTGCTCATCGGCTTCTACCTCACCCTGGTCGTTGATCCGGGGATAAGGTAGCCCTTTTTGTCGCGCGACCCGCGCCAGCACCGGATAGCCGCCTTCGAATAACAGGCGTTGCTGTTCAGCGTCGTCGAGCAGACAGTGGTCACGCTGGTACATTCCGGCGATTTGTCGCTGACGTTGGGCTTCATACAGGATCAGTGCACAGGCGACCGAAACATTCAGTGACTGCACCATCCCGAGCATCGGAATAATAATATCCTGATCAGCGAGGTCCAGGGCTTCCCGGGTGATGCCCGTTTTCTCCTGACCCATCAGAATACAGGTGGGCCGGGTATAATCGATATCACGGAAATCCACAGCCTTCCCGGAAAGATGGGTGGCCAGAACCTGCATACCTGCCGATTTGACCGTACTGACCGCTTCCCCGATGGTCCGGTGCGTAATGACATTGACCCAACTGTTGCTGCCGGCGGAAGAGGACACTGCGGTACGCATACGATCCCCGGGCCAGACGGCGTGCACATTATGGATACCGACAGCATCAGCCGTGCGGATCACCGCGGAAACGTTATGGGGCTTATGCACCTGTTCCATGCATACCGTCAGGTCATGCTGGCGGCGGGCCAGCATTTCCGATATCCGGGAAAAACGTTGGTCATTCATGTGATCAGTTACGGTTCCGGTGTACTTTAATCACATCCGGCATCACACGGATTTTGCGCATGATATCCGCCAGATGAATACGGTCATGGACCGTGAGACGCATAAAGGCAGTATATACACGGCCATCACGCTCCTCGGTATTCAGGCTCTGAATATTGGAATGACAGGTATTGATCGCGGCGGTCAGGTTCGCCAGGGCGCCCTGATGATTGAGCATATCCACTTTAATTTCTGTCACAAAGTCCTGCCCGGTCTCTTTATCCCATTCGACCGGCATAAACTTCTCTGCTTCTTTCTGGTAACCCCGGATATTACGGCAGGATTCATGATGCACCACCAGCCCCTTTCCGGGACTGACATGCGCCACAATCGGGTCACCAGGGATCGGCCGGCAACATTTTGCGAAGGTGATCAGCACACCGTCAGCCCCTTTAATCGGCAGCTTATGTTTCTTGCTGGTCGCCTGAGGCAGATGTTCTGTCGGCTCACCCGGCAGTAAATTCTTCGCCACTACCACGCTCATCGCATTACCCAGGCCAATTTCTGCCAGCAGATCATCCAGAGACGCCAGTTTCATCCGTTCCAGTTCATGGCGGATATTTTCCTGCGGAACTTCGGCCAGCTTTTTACTGCCGCCCAGCGCATGGCTAAGCAGACGGCGGCCGAGACTGACGGACTCTTCGCGTTTCAGGTTTTTCAGTAACTGGCGGATTTTAGCCCTGGCTTTCGAGCTGACCACAAAGTTGAGCCAGGCGGCATTCGGCCGGGCACCGGGGGCGGTAATGATTTCGATGGTCTGTCCGCTGGACAGGGACTGCGATAACGGATAAGGCTGTCGGTCCACCCTGGCACCCACACAGGCATGGCCGATATCCGTATGGACGGCATAGGCGAAATCGACCGGTGTCGCGCCAGCCGGCAGTTCGACAATACGGCCTTCCGGCGTAAATACGTAGATTTCGTCAGGAAACAGATCGGATTTCACGCTTTCGATGAATTCGAAGGAGTTCCCTGCACTTTGCTGCAGTTCAAGCAGACTTTGTAACCAACGCTGGGCACGAACCTGGGCGGTGGTGGACCCACTCTCGCCATGTTCCTTATAGGCCCAGTGTGCGGCAACCCCCATCTCTGCCATCTGATCCATATCTTCGGTACGGATCTGTACTTCCACAGGGACACCGTGTGGCCCAATCATGGACGTATGGAGAGACTGATAGCCGTTGGCTTTGGGGATCGCAATATAATCTTTTACCCTGCCCGGGCGAGGCTTATACAGGCTGTGCATTTGCCCGAGAACACGGTAGCAGGTATCGACATCCTTCACGATCACGCGGAAGGCATAGATATCCATAATTGAGTGAAAACGCTGCTCTTTGAGATGCATTTTCTGATAGATAGAGTAGAGATGTTTCTCACGGCCGCTGACACGGCAGGGGATCCCGGACTCCTGCAACCGGCCATCGATTTCGGCCAGTATTTTCTGGATCATCTCTTTACGGTTACCGCGGGCCGCTTTCACCACCTCTTTGATCACCCGGTAACGGTTAGGATAGAGCGCTTCAAACCCCAGCTCTTCCAGTTCCGTTTTCAGATGATGGATACCCAGCCGGTGGGCCAGGGGGCTATAGATTTCCAGCGTTTCCAGCGCGATACGCCGCCGCTTGTCCGGACGAAGCGAACCGAGGGTTCGCATATTGTGTGTCCGGTCTGCCAGCTTGATTAATATGACCCTGATATCCTGTACCATGGCCATAATCATCTTACGGAAGTTTTCTGCCTGAGCCTCTTTCTTATCGCGGAATTTCAGCTTATCCAGCTTGGATACGCCTTCGACAAGTTCTGCGACACTCTGACCAAACAGTTGCTCCATATCCTGGTAAGTTGCCGGGGTATCCTCAATCACATCGTGCAATAACGCGGCCATGAGTGTTTCATGGTCGAGTCGCATTTCAGCCAGAATACAGGCAACAGCGACCGGATGTGTAATGTAAGGTTCACCGCTGGAACGCGTCTGACCCTCATGAGCATCACGGGCAACAAGATAGGCTTGCCTGAGGCGTTTAATCTGATCCTCAGGCAAATATTTTTCAATCAGTTGATTAAGACTTTCAAACAGATACAAGGGCGGCCTGCAACAGTCAGATTAACGACGACCTTCAGCAATCGCGGTCACAGCCTGAAGTTCGGCCGTTTCCTGCTCATGCTGTTCCTGACGATCACGGACATCCAGAATCTGGTTGGTGATCAGCCCTTCTTCGATTTCGCGCAGAGCGATAACCGTGGTTTTATCGTTTTCTTCCGGAACCAGGGCGTCTTTGCCCCCTACCTGCATCTGACGTGCACGACGTGCAGCGACCAATACCAGGTCAAAACGGTTTCCAACTTTTTCTACTGCGTCCTGAACGGTTACGCGTGCCATAAGTGTGCTACTCCACAGATGAAGAAATGACTGGGCATCATACTGAAACCCGGTTCAGTGTGCCAATAATTTGCTGATTAATGCATCATGTCGTGCCGTCTGACGGCGAATACGCAGTCGTTCTGCACGGATAATGGTCTTCAGGTCAGAAAGAGCCAGATCAAAGTCATCATTAACGATCAGATAATCGTACTCTGCGTAATGACTCATTTCATCGACAGCCTTTGCCATGCGCTTTTCGATAATCTCTTCACTGTCCTGACCACGGCCTCTCAGACGCCTGTCCAGCTCGTCTTTTGACGGTGGCAGAACAAAGATGCTGCGGGACTCCGGCATCTGACGGCGGATCTGCTGAGCGCCTTGCCAGTCGATATCGAGAAAGACATCCACGCCGGTCGACAGCACCTGCTCAATCGCTTTACGGGACGTTCCGTAATAGTTACCAAAGACCTCGGCATACTCCAGAAATGCGTTTTCTGCAATCATGGCGCGGAATTCGTCTTTAGAGACGAAATAATAGTGCTCGCCTGCGACTTCGCCCGGTCGGATATCCCGGGTGGTGTGCGAAACGGAGACCTGAGTATCATACAGTGGCTGCGTTTTCAGCAACGCCTGTATCAGGCTGGATTTTCCTGCACCGCTAGGGGCGGAGACAATATAAAGCGTACCTTGGGCCATGGTTATCTTGAATTGAGTAAAGAGCGGGGACAATATTTTCATGATTATACACGCCCCGGCGCTCTGGCGCAGCGTTTGCTTGCATTTAGCCACAGATTTATTTGCGGGGCCGCCGGGTACTCCGTTGTCTGCAGACGGATAACCGGTGGCTTCTTTGTGATAAATCTCCGGTAATACAAGATGTTCTGTGGCACCTCCGTACCAAAAGCGGCATACCAGAAGCCGGAGGTGGGCTTGTGCTCAGGATCATACTTATTATTTGCGGGTTAACGGGGTTATCAGTGATGGCGGCGGACTGCCCGTCATGGACCGCCGCACGGGCGTTAACTGAAGTGACCCGTCTTCAGCAACAGCTCAGACAGTGGGATGATGCTTATTACCGGCAGGGACTGTCACCGGTCAGTGACAGCGACTATGACCGGCTGTCGGAAAAATTGCTGGCCTGGCAGACATGTGCCGGATTACCGCCCTCGCGCGTTATCCCTCGTTGGGCAGCCGGTGGGCGCCAGCCGCATCCCATCGCGCATACCGGCGTTCGTAAGCTGAAAGATAAGCAGGCAGTTTCCCGCTGGATGCAGGGTAAACAATCACTCATAGTACAACCTAAAATAGACGGCGTGGCGGTCACGCTGGTGTACCGGTACGGTAAGTTATCTGCCGTGACCAGTCGCGGGGATGGTATGCAGGGCGAACCCTGGCTTTCCAGAGCGTTAGCGGTTACCTCGGTTCCGCCGGCGATCCCGGCAGAGGCGGAAATCATCGTCCTGCAGGGGGAGATTTTCTTACCCCGCCACCGGCACCGGCGGGCGGTGGAAGGCGGGCTGGGAGACAGAGCCCGGGTTGCGGGACTGATGCGCAGTCAGGAAACCCTTCCTGAGGGACAGCGGCTGGGGATCTTTATCTGGGCCTGGCCGGACGGGCCGCCTTCATTACCGGCCCGCCTTGCACAGCTGTCGCGCTGGGGATTTCCCCTGACGGCGATATGGAGCCGGGAAGTGGCAACGGCAGAGGAGGTCGAACTGTGGCGTGATCGCTGGTTTCGCGGCGAATTACCCTTTACCACGGACGGTATTGTGATCCATTCCCTTCCTGCGGTGTCGCCGCAATGGCGGCCCGGTCATAACCTCTGGTCAGCGGCCTGGAAATATCCGCCCCCTGAAATCAGTACCGCGGTCAGGGAGATCCGTTTTACGGTCGGACGGACAGGCAAGGTGTCCGTCATTGCGGCTCTGCAGCCGGTAATGCTGGACGATAAACTCATCAGCCGCGTCAGCGCGGGGAGTGTCGCGACCTGGCGACGCAGGGATATTCTTGCCGGGGATGAAGTGATTATCGGGCTGGCCGGGCAGGGGGTTCCTGCAATCCGCCGGGTCGTGTGGCGGGTGGCTGAGCGCCATTATCCATCCCCGCCATCAGAGACCACTTTTCATGAGTTTAGCTGTTTCCGGCTGACGGCCGTGTGTCGTGAGCAATTTCTTTCCAGACTGAGCGGGCTGAGTGGTCGTCAGGGGCTGGACCTTCAGGGGATCAGCCGTGGCAGCTGGAAACAGATGCTGTCAGTACCGGCATTCAGTCACCTTTTATCATGGATGTCGTTCACCCCGGCGCAGCTCAGGCAGGCCGGGTTCAGCCCTGAGCGGGCGGCAGCTATTGTCCGCCAATTCCGTCAGACCCGCCAACGGCCGGCGATCCGCTGGCTGCAGGCGCTGGGGGTTCCGGTTCCCCGTCAGGCCGCCGTGCGTTTACATAATGAAGCGCTGTCCGTCCTGTCAGATCGTTCTTTGACCGACTGGCAGTCTCTGCCCGGTATCGGCAGACAGCGGGCCAGGAGGATCACCACACAGCTGCAGGATACCCGGTTCCGCGCGTTACTCACCTTCTTACAGCAGCAGACGGTACCGGTAACGCAGGTAACGTCCGCCGGACCCCCGATGGGCGATGGCTGACGGGCATCCGCCATTTTTTTGTATTCAGGTGTGACAACCCCGGATTTACCGCCGTTTGACGTTTGCGGTCAGGGGGGCCTTCTTTCGGTGGCGCGAAGGGCGTTACAGGACACCTGCCGGGCGTATCGTCCGGGAGCCGGGGCCGCCAACCCCCTGATATCAGCGGTGCGTTACCGTAAAAAAGGGACCGTTGCTGCCTGAAGACGTGTCCGTTTTATTCGTTTCGCCGCCGGCGCTGTGCCGTCCGGTAGCCCTGCGCCGGTCAAAGAGGGGAGGGTTGTCATAAAACTGTCATAATTCGGACATTTTAATGTCATTAAACTGTCCTATTTTGCCTCCTGCAGCATGATTAACCCGTTTAAACTGGCATTGAGCCTGAAAATACACTCCCCCGGAGGGAATATGACACTGATGCATAAGACTGTTGCCCGGGTACTGGCAGCGACATTGTCTCTGAGCGCTGTTTCTGCATTTGCAGCTACCGACTTAACCGGCGCGGGCGGGACATTTCCGGCCCCGGTATATGCCCGCTGGGCTGCAGATTACCAGAAAGCGAATGGTAGTCAGGTGAACTATCAGGGGATTGGTTCTTCCGGTGGTGTGAATCAAATCATTGCCAGAACCGTTGATTTCGGTGCTTCTGACGCACCACTTTCAGATACTGATCTGCAAAAACACGGTCTGTTCCAGTTCCCGACAGTGATCGGGGGTGTGGTTCTGGCGGTCAATCTGCCGGGCGTTAAATCCGGTGAGCTGACGCTGAACGGTGAAACTGTCGGTGATATCTATCTCGGAAAAATCAAAAAATGGAATGACCCGGCTATCGCGAAACTGAACCCGGGCATTCAGTTACCTTCTTCGAATATTAACGTCGTTCGCCGTGCAGACGGGTCAGGGACATCGTTTGTCTTCACAAGCTTCCTGTCCAAAGTAAACAGCGAGTGGAAAGATAAAATCGGTAAAGGGAACACCGTCAACTGGCCGGTCGGACTGGGCGGTAAAGGGAATGATGGCGTTGCCGCTTTCGTCCAGCGTCTGCCGGGGTCCATTGGTTATGTTGAGTATGCGTATGCAAAACAGAATAACCTGACCTATACCAAACTGGTGGATGCAGACGGCAAGGCTATTCTGCCTTCAGAGAAGAGTTTCAGCAACGCGGCGAAAGGCGCTGACTGGAAACAGACGTTTGCTCAGGACCTGACGTATCAGAAAGGCGATGATGCCTGGCCGATTTCATCGACCACCTTTATCCTGGTCTATAAAAAGCAGTCTGACGCCACTAAAGGGTCAGAAGTGTTAAAATTCTTTGACTGGGCCTATAACCACGGGAATAAAACCGCAGAAAGCCTGGATTACGCTACGTTACCGGCCTCTGTTATCGCAGAAATCCGTAGTGCGTGGAAAACCAATATCACTGATGCTAACGGAAAAGCGCTGTACCAGTAAGGCTTAATCCCGTTAACTCATGTGACCCCATGGGCGGCTGATGCCGCCCTGTTAATAGTGAAGCAGAGACTCTTATGGCGGAAAGAAAGCCGACATTTAAAGCCCCCGGGAAACAAGGTGACATTCTCTTCAGCGCACTGGTCAGGCTGGCCGCGCTGGTCGTGTTATTACTCCTGGGCGGTATTATCGTTTCCCTGATCATCTCCTCCTGGCCCAGCATCCACAAATTCGGATTTGCCTTCCTCTGGAATAAAACCTGGGATGCCCCGAACGAGCAGTTCGGTGCGCTGGTACCTATTTACGGGACGGTGGTCACGTCAATAATTGCTCTGCTGATTGCAGTACCGGTCAGTTTCGGTATTGCCCTGTTTCTGACGGAACTGTCCCCGGGCTGGTTGCGCCGTCCTCTGGGCACCGCTATCGAGCTACTGGCGGCGATCCCGAGTATTGTTTACGGCATGTGGGGATTATTTGTTTTTGCCCCTCTGTTTGCCGAATATTTTCAGACGCCGGTCGGTGACCTGTTGTCTTCTGTCCCCTTTATCGGCCAGCTCTTCTCAGGGCCTGCGTTCGGCATCGGCATCCTGGCGGCGGGGGTGATTCTGGCGATTATGATCATCCCTTACATCGCCTCGGTGATGCGTGATGTCTTCGAACAAACCCCGGTGATGATGAAAGAGTCAGCGTATGGACTCGGCTGTACAACCTGGGAAGTGATCTGGAATATCGTACTGCCGTTTACCCGCAACGGGGTGATCGGGGGAGTGATGCTCGGACTCGGACGCGCATTGGGTGAAACCATGGCCGTTACCTTTATTATCGGCAATACCTACCAGCTGGACAGTGCCTCGCTCTATATGCCGGGTAACAGCATTACTTCTGCGCTGGCGAATGAGTTCGCGGAAGCCTCCTCCGGCTTGCATGTGGCCGCATTGATGGAGCTTGGATTGATTCTGTTCTTCATTACTTTTGTGGTGCTGGCGATTTCCAAACTGATGATACTTCGCCTGGCGAAAAGTGAAGGAGGCCGTTCATGACGACGTTGGATTCCGGCGCCCGGGCCGCGCTGGCGGTATCCCGCCGTAAAATGCAGTCACGCCGCAGCCTGAAAAATAAGGTAGCGATCTTTTTTTCACTGCTCACCATGGTTTTTGGTCTGTTCTGGCTGGTATGGATCCTCTGGACGACGGTGTCTCGCGGCGTGGGCGGGCTGTCGCTGGATCTGTTTACCCAGTCGACGCCTCCGCCGAATACTGATGGCGGCGGGCTGGCGAATGCGCTGGCTGGCAGTGGCCTGCTTATCCTGTGGGCGACGGTGATCGGTACCCCGCTGGGGATTCTGGCAGGGATCTATCTGGCCGAATATGGGCGCAAATCACTGCTGGCAGAGGTTATCCGTTTTATCAACGATATCCTGCTGTCAGCGCCTTCCATAGTGATTGGTTTGTTTGTTTACACGCTGGTTGTTGCCCGGATGCATCATTTCTCCGGCTGGGCGGGTGTGCTGGCGCTGGCATTGTTACAGGTGCCGATTGTTATCCGTACCACAGAAAACATGATGAAGCTGGTGCCGGATACGATGCGTGAGGCCGCTTACGCCCTGGGGACGCCGAAGTGGCGGATGATCCTGGCCATTACCCTGAAAGCCTCCGTCTCAGGAATTATCACCGGGGTATTGCTGGCGATAGCCCGTATTGCCGGCGAAACAGCGCCCTTACTGTTTACCGCGCTGTCAAACCAGTTCTGGAGCACCGACATGATGCAGCCTCTGGCTAACCTGCCGGTGACCATTTATAAATTTGCGATGAGCCCTTTTTCTCAATGGCAGAGTCTGGCCTGGGCGGGCGTGCTGATTATTACCCTGTGTGTCTTACTGCTGAACATCGTGGCACGGGTCATTTTTTCTAAGCGTAAACACTAATTTTTACGGCGTGGCTCAGGCGGCGCCGGGATAAGAGAGACCAAGCATGAATATGGCACAAATGAATGCAGCGGCAGCAAAAATTCAGGTTCGTGATCTGAACTTCCATTACGGTAAGTTCCACGCGCTGAAAAATATTAATCTGGATATTGCACGTAATGAAGTGACTGCCTTTATCGGGCCTTCCGGTTGCGGCAAATCAACGCTGCTGCGTACGCTGAACAAAATGTATCAGCTCTATCCGGAACAGCGTGCCGAAGGACAAATCCTGCTGGACGGTGAAAATATTCTCGAAAATAGCCAGGATATCGCGCTGTTACGTGCCCGTGTCGGTATGGTGTTTCAGAAACCGACGCCTTTCCCGATGTCTATCTACGATAATATCGCGTTCGGGGTTCGTTTATTTGAAAAGCTGTCCCGCGCCGAAATGGACGAGCGTGTGCAATGGGCGCTGACCAAAGCTGCATTGTGGACGGAAACCAAAGATAAGCTGAATCAGAGCGGCTATAGCCTGTCCGGGGGACAGCAGCAACGTCTGTGTATCGCCCGTGGTATCGCTATCCGCCCGGAGGTTCTGTTACTGGATGAACCCTGCTCGGCCCTGGATCCGATTTCTACCGGACGTATCGAAGAGCTGATCAGTGAATTAAAACAGGATTACACCGTTGTGATTGTTACCCACAATATGCAACAGGCAGCGCGGTGTTCTGACCATACCGCCTTTATGTATATGGGCGAACTGATCGAATTCAGTGATACCGATACGTTGTTTACGAAACCGGCCCGGAAACAGACGGAAGACTATATTACAGGCCGCTATGGCTGAGCCCCGGCTCTGCGGCCCCGACCCTTTGCCACCCTCTGTGTGACAGAGAGCGATTGCGATACTGGAGAACACCATGGATAGTCTGAATTTAAATAAACACATTTCCGGGCAGTTTAATGCTGAGCTGGAGCATATCCGGACCCAGGTCATGATTATGGGGGGGCTGGTTGAACAGCAACTGACCGATGCGATCACGGCCATGCAAAATATGGACGGTGAACTGGCACAACGGGTCATTAATGACGACCAGAAAGTGAATATGATGGAAGTCGATATTGATGATCATTGTGTCCGGATCATTGCTAAACGTCAGCCGACGGCCAGCGATTTACGGATGGTGATGGCCATCATTAAGACAATTTCCGAGCTGGAACGGATTGGCGATGTGGCCGAAAAAATCAGCCGTACGGCGCTGGAGAAATTCGGTCAGAATCACCAGCCGCTGCTGGTCAGCCTGGAGTCTCTTGGTCGTCATGCGGTACAGATGCTGCACGATGTGCTGGATGCGTTTACCCGTATGGATCTTAACGCCGCCGTACAGATTTATCGCGAAGATAAAAAAGTGGATAAAGAGTATGAAGGGATTATCCGCCAGCTGATGACCTATATGATGGAAGATCCACGGACCATCCCGAGCGTACTGACGGCGCTATTCTGTGCCCGGGCTATCGAACGTATTGGTGATCGTTGCCAGAATATCTGCGAAATCATTTTCTACTTTGTCAAAGGTCAGGATTTCCGTCACCTGGGGGGTGACAAGCTGGACCAGTTATTAGCCGGGGATGATCTCCCGGAATAAGCCGTCGTATCCCGCGGCTGTCCGCCCGGGCAGCCGCGGGGGTCTTTTTAATCTATCCATAGCTTGTCGACGTCATCCTTTTTATACTTCCCTCACCTGAATGCCTCCCCTGAAGATGGATACACACGTGCGTATGAAAAAAAGAGTGACGCCAGCGAAAGCAATGCTTGCGGCGATCAGTGGTTATGCGATGGATGGGTTCGACCTGCTCATCCTCGGCTTTATGTTACCGGCGATCAGCCTATCGTTATCGCTCAATTATTCACAGGCCGGGTCTCTGGTGACCTGGACTCTGATAGGCGCGGTGCTGGGCGGGATCCTGTTTGGTCATCTGAGTGACCGTTTCGGCCGGATAAAAATATTGTCACTCACTATTCTGATGTTCTCGGTATTTACCGGGTTATGTGCTGTCGCCAGAGGTTATCCGGATTTACTGGTCTACCGGACACTGGCGGGGGTCGGACTCGGGGGTGAGTTCGGGATAGGCATGGCGCTTATTGCTGAGGTCTGGCCGGCCAGCAAACGTAACCGCGCTTCGGCCTGGGTCGGCATTGGCTGGCAGGCAGGTGTACTGATGGCTGCGGTGCTGACGCCATTGCTACTGCCTCATATTGGCTGGCGTGGCATGTTTCTGGTGGGATTGATTCCGGCACTTTTTTCTTTCGCTCTCCGTCATGGATTAGGTGAACCTGATGCATTTACCCGTCAGGAGGTCGCTCCCACGCCGCTCGCGTTTACGTCTCGTCTGAAACTACTCTTTAAAGATAGCAGGACGGCAAAAGCCAGCATCGGCATCTTTATTCTTTGCTCCGTACAAAACTTTGGTTACTACGGACTGATGATCTGGATGCCGGGTTATCTCTCGGCAAATTTTGGTTTCACGCTGACAAAGTCGGGGATCTGGACAGCCGTCACCGTCATAGGTATGACACTGGGCATCGGAGTATTTGGTGTGCTGGCCGACCGCTTTTCCTGCTGGAAAATTTTTATCGTCTATCAGCTGGGGGCGGTGATCATGGTCGTGGTATATGCCAGGCTCACCGATCCCACGCTGATGCTGCTGGCCGGCGCGGTCATGGGGATGTTCGTGAACGGAATGATTGGCGGGTATGGGGCACTGATCTCTGATACGTATCCGGTGGCCGCCCGGGCCACAGCGCAGAATGTCTTATTTAACGCCGGCCGTGCGGTCGGGGGCCTGGGGCCATTGGTCATTGGTTCGCTCGCCTCAGAATGGTCTTTCACGGCGGCGATTACTCTGCTGGCACTGATCTATGTGGTGGATGTTCTGGCAACCCTGTTTTTATTACCGCGGAGCCAGGGGAAAGATGACGCCCTGGGGGCCATAGGCTGACACAGTGGCGGGTCTGGCGGGGAATGCCGTCAGGCCCGCGCGCCGCAGCGAGCGTTGTGGGTATGATTCCGGATATCCGTTGAATCATATCACTCCGGGTGAAATATTCTGATAATTAACGGCCAGAGAATTTCTAATTACGGATATTATCGGTTTTAATGAAATAATCATGCCGTTTATTTTCTTTCTATGACAATATTTAATCATCTTTCCTTTTTTTTGTTTCCGTATAATTCTTAATTATCCGCTAAATATATTTGTTGCTTTCCTTATGAATCTTAAGAGGAATATTGCATTAAAATCCTCCTCAGGTATATTTCCTGTGCGCAAGTGATCACAGGGCGGCCGGTTGATAATTTACGGTGTCGTATATCCTTGCGTATTTCATATCTTAGGGATTTTTATAAAAAGGAATAATCTATGAAAGAACTAACACATGTTGAAGTGGAGTGCGTTTCCGGTGCTGGTGCTCTGGCAGACTCCCTGGGTAATATCGGTTCGACTCTCGGGGGGGCAATGAAGTTACTGGGTCTGAAGAATTCGGTAGAAAACGCCTCTGCCGTAGGAAGTAGCCTCGGACTGACTATCGAATCTGCCTACAGCTTTATTACCTCAGCGATTAAATTATTACGCGATAAATAGTCACTGACTATACCCAAAGGTGCCAGGGAGCTGGCACCTTTTTTAAGGGAAGGTGAAAAGGTCCGGGCATCCTCAGGGAATGACTCCGTCAGTGCTTAAGGTGATAGTGGAACCCATGGAAGGAAATTCGATTTTCAGGGAGGAGGCTCTCCGTCATCTGAGAACACAGTGGCTCGGTAAGGCATTGCTTATTTCAGCGTGTCCGGCCTGGCTGGTAATGCTTTTTTCTGTCTTCTTTTTTTCTGTCATTATCGGCGGGGTGTTATTGGGTGAATATACCCGCAGAGTCAATGTAACGGGCGAAATCATCTCTCAGAAACAGGCTATCACGATCTATGCTCCCTGGCAGGGCGTGATTTCCGGTAAATATTTTAATACCGGGCAACGTGTCAGGAAAGGACAGCCTTTATATGAGATCGATGTCAGTAAAACTACCCTGAATGGTAATGTCAGCCTGCGTGGCGTGGAAGCCATTAAACAACAGTTGGTACTGATTGATGAAATTATAAAAACCATTAACCGTAATAAAATTTCCGCCAGGGAAAACCTTGAGCAACAGCTTAAGAAATATAAACAAGCCCATAAAGACTCTCTGGAATTAATGAGCAGTTCAACCCGCGGGCTGCAGGATATGAAAAAAAGCATGGGTAACTATGATGATTATCTGAAGCGGGGATTAATTAATAAAGAGCAGTTTAATAACCAGCGCTATTTATTCTACCAGCAGCAATCGGCATGGCAGAGTCTGAATACGCAGGCTATCCAGGAGAGTTTGCAGATCATCAATCTGGAAACAGACATCGCTATGAAAGCGGCCGATTTTGATAATCAGTCAGCGGAGTATGCTTTGAAGCGCAGTGAGCTTGAACGCCAGCTGGCCGAGGTAAACGCCAGTGGCACCTTAATTATTAATGCCCCGGAAGACGGGACTATCGAAAACATGGTGTATACCGTGGGGCAGATGGTTTCAGGCGGGGACAGCCTGGCGCAGGTGATGCCGGCCGGAGACCCTGAATTTTCACTGATCCTCTGGCTGACGGACAGCAGCCTGCCGTATGTCTCTCCGGGGGATAGCGTGAATCTTCGTTTTGAAGCCTATCCTTTTGAAAAATTCGGGCAGTTCCCCGGAAAAATCAGGTCAGTCTCACAAATACCGGCCGGACAGAAAGAGCTGGCGATGTATAGCAGCAGCGTGCCCGGTGCCAGCCAGGGGATCACCCGGTCCTATTACAAGACGGTGGTGGCGCTTGAAAGCGGAGACTTCAGGTTTCAGGGAAAACCCATGAGCTGGTCTAACGGGATGAAAGCAGAGACCACGTTGTTCCTGGAAAGCCGGCCATTATATCAATGGATCCTGGCACCTTATTACGATATCAGGCGGAGTCTGAGCGGGCCTTTACATGAATAATGAATTATTTAATGACATCATCCGGCGGATCCAGCTTTCCCCCTGGCGACGGGTCCCCCGGGTCCTGCAAACGGAGGCTTCTGAATGCGGGCTGGCGTGTCTGGTCATGGTGTGTCGTTACTTCGGGATGGACATCGACCTGCTCAATATGCGTCGTCGCTTTGGTATCTCTTCGCATGGTGCCACCCTCGCCACGATCATTCATATCGCCGGGCAACTGTCCTTAAAAACGCGTCCTCTGTCGCTGGATATTGATGAAATCGGCCAGTTGAAAAGGCCCTGCCTGCTGCACTGGGATATGAGCCATTTTGTGGTGCTGGTGGCGGTGAGAAGGGGGCGTTTTATTATTCATGACCCGGCTTTCGGTCGCAGAGTTGTCGGCCTGACCGAAGTCTCCCGGCATTTCTCCGGGGTGGCGCTGGAAGTCTGGCCGGATAGTGAGTTTATTCCGGTCAAAGCCCGCTCAAAACTGAGCCTGCGATCACTGATGAAAAATATCAGCGGATTACCGGGTTTTCTGATCCGGATCTTCTGTTTATCGTTGCTGGTCGAAGCCGTCAATATACTGATCCCGATGGGCACTCAGCTGGTGATGGATCATGTCATTATTGCCCGGGATCATGATCTGCTCGGTCTGATCTGTCTCGGCCTGCTGACATTCATCCTGTTCCGTACCTTTATCAGCATGCTGCGGGCCTGGACATCGCTGGTCATGCAGTCACTGATTGATATTCAGTGGAAAACCGGACTGATGGACCACTTACTCCGGCTGCCGCTGGCTTACTTTGAAAAACGTAAACTCGGTGATATTCAGTCCCGGTTTTCATCGCTGGATATTATCCGCTCTACCCTGACCAGTAGCCTGGTGAGCGGGACTATTGATGTTATCGTGTCCGTCGGTGTGTTCGTGATGATGCTGCTGTACGGTGGCTGGCTAATTTTTGTCGTGCTCGGTTTTACGCTGATCTATATGGTATTACGTCTGTCGACTTATCAGCGCTATCGTCAGGCTCAGGAAGAGCATATTGTCAAAGAGGCCCGTGCCGGGTCGCATTTTATGGAGACGCTCTACGGGATCAGTACATTAAAGGTGCTGGGACTCACAGAAATGCGTTCCAGATTCTGGCTTAACCTGAATATTGATACGACAAACGCCGGTATCCGCATGACCCGTCTTGATATGTTATTCGGCGGAGTTAACGCGCTGATCTCGACCCTCGATCAGGTGATTATCCTGTGGCTGGGAGCATCAATGGTGATTGACGGGCAGATGACGCTGGGCATGTTTGTGGCCTTTAATGCCTATCGCGGACAGTTTTCCGAACGGGCTTCGGCGCTGATAGACATGTTGTTGCAGTTAAGAATGCTGGCGTTACATAACGACAGGATTGCCGATATTGTCCTGCATGATACCGAGGTGTTTCAGCCTGCCAGAAGGCTCTGCCCGCCAGAAGAAGCGGCCAGCCTGCAGGTAAGGGATCTGGGCTACCAGTATGACAAACTGAGCCGGCCTGTGTTCTCTGGTGTCAGCTTTCTGGTCACCGCCGGGGAAAGTGTTGCCATCACGGGGCCTTCCGGTTCGGGTAAAACCACACTGATGAAAGTGATGAGCGGGTTACTGTCATCCGACACCGGCAGTGTCCTTTTTAACGGAATCGATATCAGCGGTGCCGGGCTGAATAATTATCGTGATTGCATTGCCTGTGTGTTGCAGGAAGATAAATTATTCGCCGGGTCCATTGCCGAAAATATTTCCAGCTTCAGTGAGCAGAGAGACCCGGATCGCATCATCTCCTGTGCGCAAAGCAGCCATATTCATGATGAAATTATGCAGATGCCGATGGGGTACGAAACACTGGTCAGTGAACTGGGAGGCAGTCTGTCCGGGGGCCAGAAACAACGTTTACTGATTGCCAGGGCCCTCTATCGCCGTCCGGCGATACTGTTCCTCGACGAAGCGACCAGCCATCTCGATCTCGACAATGAAGCCAGGGTCAATGCCTCTATCCGTGAATTAAAAATTACCCGTATTTTTATTGCCCATCGCCCGTCAACCATCGCCAGTGCTGACCGGGTGATTGAGTTGTCACGCGCCGCCTCCTGAATCTCCGGGGTCTGTAAACGGCCCTGTCCCTCATAATTTACGATGAGTTATGAATTCTGCGTTTTTTTCAGGCAAGATAACGCCAGCAGTCGCAGGCCTATCGCTGCGCTGAACCGGGTCGCGGATATCACAGGATCCGGTATTTTCAGCAGGGGGAGATATGGAAATAACCACAATATTCTGGTTCTGGGTAGCCATCGCCGCGATTTTTTCGCTGGCCGAACTGATGACGGTGACCTTCTTTGGTCTCTGGATGGCCATTGCCGCGATGGTGCCGGCGCTGATCGTGCTAATCGTTCCGGGGATATCCCTGGCGGGGCAGTTACTTATCTGGGTGGTGGCGTCATTGCTTTGTGCCTGGATCTGGGTTCGCTGGATCCGTAGTCCGCCCGAGAAGTACCTCGCGGAACCACTGGTGGGGCAGCAGGGGATTCTGGCGTCGGCATTGGTGCCGGGAGAAACCGGAAAACTGCTACTGAGTAAACCGGTTCAGGGACGTCAGGAGTGGCCCTGTATCAGTGATGAAGCTTTACCCCGTCAGGCACGTGTGCAGGTGGTCGCGATGGCCGGCGAAGGACAGGTAAAGGTCGCAGTTATCTAAGTTACTACATGAGGGAGGGGGCGCTATGTCACCGGGACTGATTGCATCGGGTTTAATCATTATTTTACTGGCGATTACGTTATTTAAATGCGTACGTATAGTTCCGCAGGCAGATCAGTGGATTGTGGAACGCCTGGGGAAATACCACAGTACCCTTAATCCGGGGCTGAATATCCTGATCCCCTTTCTGGATGTCGTCGCCTATAAAATGTCGGCGAAAGATCAGATGTTTGAAGTAAAAGGTATCGAAGGGATCACCAAAGATAATGCGACGGTGGGGGTCAATGCCATTTGCTTTATCCGTATTGCAGACCCGAATAAAGCCGCCTACGGCGTCGACAGTTACAGTGCTGCCGTGCAGAACCTGGTAATGACCACCATCCGTAATGCGGTCGGGGGAATGAATCTGGACGATACGTTATCTAACCGTGATCAGCTGGCTATTACCTTGCGGGCGAATATGGAAGAGCAGATGAATGACTGGGGGCTGATCCTGAGGACCGTTGATATTCAGGACATTACACCGTCAGATTCGATGCGTAAATCGATGGAACAACAGGCTGCCGCAGAGCGGGAGCGTAAAGCGACGGAAACCCGGGCCGAAGGGAATAAGAATGCGGCGATACGTGAAGCTGAAGGGAAAAAGCAGGCGATGATCCTGGATGCCGAAGCGAAGCTTGAAGCCTCCCGACGGGAAGCTGAGGCGATTGAAACGCTGGCTGCCGGACAGAAAAAAGCCACGGAACAACTGGCAAACGCGCTGAATGCCGCCGGAGGGCATGAGGCGATGTCATTCCAGCTGGCAAACAATTATGTGGCGACGCTTGGGGATCTTTCAAAAAGTAATAATACGAAGGTTGTCGCCATGCCAGCGGATCTGGCACAAGCCGTAGGGGGATTACTGAATGCCGGTGCGCTGATGTCCGTCGGTGCCGAAGCGGCGGCAGATACCCCGTCACGGAACCGACCCTCTTCCTGAAAACACACCGGCCCTTCAGGGCCGGTGTCGGGTTTATTTACCGATACAGAAGCTGGAGAAAATCCGGCCTAGCAGATCATCCGCAGTAAACTCTCCGGTAATTTCACTCAGCGCCAGTTGCGCCAGGCGTAATTCTTCGGCCAGCAGCTCTCCGGCCCGGGCATCCAGCAACTGCCCTCTGCCCTGCAGAAGGTGGGTCCCGGCCAGCTCCAGCGCCTCCAGGTGACGTCGTCTGGCAATAAAGCCGCCTTCCATATTGCCGGAAAAGCCCATGCTCTGTTTCAGATGCTCGCGCAGCGTATCGATCCCTCCTCCGGTCCTTGCCGACAAGCGGATTAACATATGGCCGGCCTCCGGTTCTGCCCCGGGAGACTCACCGGTGATATCGGCTTTGTTACGGATCACGGTCACCGGCAATGCTTCCGGCAGACGAGAGATAAAGTCCGGCCAGATATGCCGGGGATCGGTATCGGTGGTGGTGGTACCGTCAACCATAAACAGGACATGGTCGGCCTGTTCAATCTCCTGCCATGCGCGCTCGATACCGATACGTTCCACTTCGTCGCTGGCTTCCCGCAACCCGGCCGTATCGATGATATGCAGCGGCATACCATCAATGTGAATATGTTCACGTAACACATCGCGGGTGGTGCCGGCAATATCGGTCACAATCGCCGCTTCACGGCCCGCCAGCGCATTGAGCAGGCTGGATTTACCGGCATTCGGACGTCCGGCGATCACGACCTTCATTCCTTCGCGCAGCAGGCTTCCCTGGCGGGCTTCACTCCGTACTGCCTCCAGATCATCAATTACCCGGGCTAACTGCGCCTCAATTTTACCGTCAGAGAGAAAATCGATTTCTTCATCCGGGAAGTCGATAGCGGCTTCCACGTAAATACGCAGATGGGTCAGCGCTTCTACCAGCAGGTTCACCCGGGTAGAAAAGACGCCCTGTAACGAGTTCACCGCGGAGCGGGCCGCCTGTTCCGAACTGGCATCGATTAAATCGGCAATCGCTTCCGCCTGGGCAAGGTCCAGCTTATCGTTCAGGAACGCACGCTCGGAGAACTCACCGGGTCTTGCAATACGCACCCCCGGCAGTCCGGCAATGCGCTTCAGTAACAGATCCAGGATGACCGGGCCGCCGTGTCCCTGCAGTTCCAGAACATCTTCACCGGTGAAGGAATGGGGGCCGGGAAACCACAACGCAATGCCCTGATCCAGAACAGCACCCTCTGTGTCCAGGAAGGGGCGGTAATCTGCATAGCGGGGTTTCGGAAGTTTCCCCAGAATCTGTTGTGCGATGCCGGCGGCATGCGGGCCGGAAACTCGTAATATACCGACGCCTCCGCGGCCCGGGGGCGTTGCCTGGGCGACGATAGTATCGCTGTGGCTCATAGCTGTTCTCTCTTTACCAATAAAAAAAGGCGGTCAGATGACCGCCTTATCATATCCTGAGTTATCGGGATTTTCACGCAGCCAGGCTACGTGATAGCCATCAGGCTTTTTTCTTACGACTGTGCAGACCGCGTTTTTCCAGACCACGATAAATCAGCTGCTGCTGGAGTATCGTCACCAGGTTACTCACGATGTAGTACAGCACCAGGCCTGACGGGAACCACAGGAAGAAGACCGTAAAGATGACCGGCATAAAGGTCATGATCTTCTGCTGCATCGGGTCAGTGACCGTCGTCGGCGACATCTTCTGGATGAAGAACATGGTCAGACCCATTAATACCGGCAGGATATAGTACGGATCCTGCGCGGACAGGTCGTGGATCCACAGAATGAACGGCGCGTGACGCAGTTCAATGGAACCCATCAGCATATAATACAGCGCCAGGAAGATAGGCATCTGGATAACCAGTGGCAGACACCCTCCCAGAGGGTTCACTTTCTCTTCTTTGTACAGCGCCATCATTTCCTGACTGATACGCTGCTTATCATCACCCAGGCGCTCACGCATGGCCTGAATTTTGGGTTGCAGCATGCGCATTTTCGCCATTGAGGTGTATTGCGCACGAGTCAGCGGGTACATGATACCACGGACAATAAAGGTGATAACGATAATGGAGAAGCCCCAGTTACCGATAAAGCTGTGGATAAATTTCAGCAGTTTGAACAGCGGCTGAGAAATAAACCATAACCACCCGTAATCCACGGTTAAGTCCAGGTGAGGAGAGATGGCTGCCATCTCATCCTGCAGTTCCGGTCCGACCCACAGGGTCGCATTCAGGTCCTGCTGTGCACCTGCAGCGATAGTGACTGGCGCAGATTTGTATCCTACCGCAGCCAGGCCGTTAGCCGGAGCGCTGGTATACAGGGTATTACTGCCGGTAGTCCGCGGAACCCAGGCCGTCGCAAAGTACTGTTGTAACATGGCTACCCAGCCATTATCAGTATTGACGTTCAGGTTCTCGTTATCAGCAATGGTATCGAACTTATATTTCTCATACTTTTCATTGCTGGTGGAGTACGCCGCGCCACGGAAGGTATGCAACGCGAAGTTGTTGCTTCCGGTCTGGCGATCTTTTGGCAGCGCGATAGTCTGTTTCAGCTGACCAAACATGGAAACTTCCAGTGGCTGTGCTGACGTATTATCGATGTGATAATCCACATCGACCGAGTAACCACCACGCTTGAAGACGAAGGTTTTGGTGTAAACCACGCCATTTTCACCGGTCCAGGTCAGAGGAACGCGCAGTTCGGTCTGGCCATCGGCTAACTGGTAGCTTTGCTGAGTCGCGGTGTATAAAGGACGGGCACCATTGGCAGGATTATCCGGACCGTTACGGCCGGTTAAACCACTTTGTGCCTGATACAGGAAGTCAGGAGACGTTTCCAGCAACTGGAAAGGCTTGGAAGAGCCCAGTTTGTCAGAGTAAGCCAGTAATTGTGCCTGCTCTACATCACCGCCACGGGTATTAATCTCAACAGACAAGACGTCTGTCTTAACTGTAATCGTTTTGCCTTCACCACTGGCGGGGACGCCCTGGTTTGCAGCATCACCTGCGGTGCTGTTCGTATTCTGAGTGGTCTGAGTTTGCTGTGGCTGTGGATTGTGGTCCGTCTGCCAGGCTTGCCAGATCATAAAAGACACAAACAGAAAAGCGATGAAAAAAAGATTGCGTTGCGAATCCATCGTTAGTTTTCTCTGGTATCAGTGTTTTTTTGGCGGCACAGGATCGTCACCACCCGCGTGTAAAGGATGGCATTTTAATACGCGTTTCACCGTCAACCAACTGCCTTTTACCACCCCGAAACGACGTAAGGCTTGTATCCCGTAATGGGAACAGGTTGGATTGAAACGGCAATGAGGCCCCAGAAGAGGACTTATTGCCCGTTGGTAAACGCGGATAAGGACAATCAGGAGCCGCGCGCCAGGCGACAATGACGACGCCATAGTTTCTCCAACACTTCCGTCAGTGTGTGGTTATCCAGGTCAGCTATCCCTTTTTTGGCAACGATGACAAAATCCATAGCCGGAAGCTCGTGCTGGCGCAAACGAAAACTTTCCCGGGTTAAACGTTTAATCCGGTTACGTTCGTGTGCCCGTTTCACGTGTTTCTTAGCGACGGTGAGACCGATGCGGGGATGCCCCAGCGAATTCTGGCGGCCGAGAATGGTCAATTGCGGCGTGCCAGCTCGTTGTGGCTGCTGGAAGACGAAAGTGAAATGATTGGGAGTTAACAAACGTAACTCCCTGGGAAATGCGAGCTTACCCACCAGGGTTAGCTTTATTACTTAGAAACGGTCAGACGAGCACGGCCTTTAGCACGACGACGTGCCAGAACCTGACGACCATTTTTAGTAGCCATACGAGCACGGAAGCCGTGAGAACGGTTGCGCTTCAGTACAGACGGTTGAAAAGTGCGTTTCATGGCGATTTCTACCTAAACTTGAGAATGTTCACTTGGTGACGCGTAGCAGAGTCAGTAAACCGACCGACGCCTCAGTGTATTTTATTTAAAGAGGCGGGATTGTAATAACTGTACAGTCCTGAGTCAATTTACTTCCGCTAATAATGACACCTTTATGCCCCGATAAAAGTCTGTCTGCAATTCTTTCGGTGACGCCAGGCGCTACTTCGGGATGCAAACAGGGTGAGAATTATACGGGCTTCCTTATAAAGAGCAAGGATCGTTCAGGATCATCGGTCGATCTGTCGCCATAAAATGACCGTCCTCCGGCCGGTAAGGTGGAAAAATCTGCAATCCGGCCGGTTTTTTCTTTTATCCCGGAGCGTGACTTGCCCGGTGTCATTCTGAAATCCTGTGGATAAAATGGGAGAAATCGGTGTAGAAAAGGAAGATCTCTTGCCCGCTTTGCGTTATGATCCGTCGTTCCGCTGGCGATCCTTCCGGACGCACCGCGGGGATGAATTGCAGATCGTTGCAGCAGGCGATTTCTCCGTCTGCATCAATAACCAGTTTTTTCAAAAGATTAGCACCATTTCTTGTCTTACTTTTTTGTACCAGTGGAGTCCGCCGTGTCACTAACGCTTTGGCAACAGTGCCTTACCCGTTTGCAGGATGAATTACCTGCCACTGAATTCAGTATGTGGATCCGTCCTTTACAGGCTGAATTGAACGACAACACTCTGGCTCTGTACGCACCAAACCGCTTTGTACTCGACTGGGTGCGGGATAAATACATTAATAGTATTAATGGCCTGCTGAATGAGTTTTGTGGATCGGATATTCCGGTATTACGTTTTGAAGTGGGTGCACGGCCTGCAGCGGCAGCACCGGCGGTGCCTGCTGCGAGTACGGTTGCCGTTCAGAATATTTCGCAGCCGATCCCTCCGGTACGTCAGCCTTCGGCACAGAGTCATGATGGTCGCCCCAGCTGGGATAACGTCCCTGCCCCTGTGGAAGTGGCTTATCGCTCAAATGTGAATAGCCGGCATAACTTTGATAACTTTGTCGAAGGTAAGTCAAACCAGCTGGCCCGCGCGGCCGCGCGGCAGGTCGCTGAGAACCCGGGCGGCGCCTATAATCCGCTATTTCTGTATGGTGGTACGGGCCTGGGGAAAACCCACCTGTTACATGCTGTCGGTAACGGTATTATCGCCAGAAAACCGAATGCAAAAATTGTCTATATGCACTCGGAACGCTTTGTGCAGGATATGGTAAAGGCATTGCAGAACAATGCCATTGAAGAATTTAAGCGCTATTACCGGTCGGTGGATGCGCTGCTTATCGATGATATTCAGTTTTTTGCGAATAAAGAGCGTTCGCAGGAAGAGTTTTTTCATACCTTCAACGCGTTGCTGGAAGGTAACCAGCAAATTATCCTGACCTCCGATCGGTATCCGAAAGAGATCAATGGGGTCGAAGATCGCCTGAAGTCGCGTTTTGGCTGGGGCCTGACGGTGGCTATCGAACCGCCCGAGCTTGAGACTCGCGTCGCCATTCTTATGAAAAAAGCTGACGAAAATAAAATCCGTCTGCCCGGCGAAGTCGCGTTTTTTATTGCCAAACGCCTGCGCTCCAATGTCCGTGAGCTGGAAGGGGCACTGAACCGTGTCATCGCGAATGCGAACTTTACCGGCAGGGCGATCACCATCGACTTTGTTCGTGAAGCACTGCGTGATCTTCTGGCGTTGCAGGAAAAGCTGGTCACTATCGATAATATTCAGAAAACCGTCGCAGAATACTATAAAATTAAAGTGGCGGACTTATTATCGAAACGCCGCTCGCGCTCGGTGGCCAGACCGCGTCAGATGGCAATGGCGATGGCGAAAGAACTGACGAACCATAGTCTGCCGGAAATCGGTGATGCTTTTGGCGGGCGGGACCATACCACCGTACTCCACGCCTGCCGGAAAATAGAGCAGTTACGTGAAGAAAGTCACGATATCAAAGAAGATTTCTCCAATTTAATCAGAACATTATCTTCCTGACGCTATGAAATTTATTGTTGAAAGAGAGCAATTGCTCAAACCCTTACAGCAAGTGAGCGGCCCCCTGGGGGGACGTCCGACACTTCCAATCCTCGGCAACCTGTTACTGCAGGTGAGCGAGGGTGCATTATCGCTGACCGGAACGGATCTCGAAATGGAGATGGTTGCCCGGGTATCGCTCAGTCAGCCCCATGAATCAGGGGCGACGACCGTGCCTGCGCGTAAATTCCTGGATATCTGCCGGGGATTACCGGAAGGCGCAGAGATCCACGTCATCCTGGAAGGTGACCGGATTCTGGTACGTTCAGGACGCAGTCGTTTCTCGTTATCCACGCTGCCGGCCAGTGATTTTCCGAATCTCGATGACTGGCAGAGTGAGGTCGAATTCACACTGCCTCAGGCAACGCTGAAACGCCTGATTGAGGCCACGCAGTTTTCCATGGCCCATCAGGATGTTCGCTACTACCTGAACGGAATGCTGTTTGAAACCGAAGGGGAAGAGCTGCGGACTGTCTCCACCGACGGACACCGCCTGGCGGTATGTTCGATGCCGGTTGGCCAGTCGTTACCTGACCATTCAGTCATTGTTCCGCGCAAAGGTGTGGTTGAACTGGTCCGGCTACTGGATGGCGGAGATACGCCTCTGCAGGTGCAGATCGGCAGCAGTAATATTCGTGCACATGTGGGGGATTTTATCTTTACCTCCAAACTGGTGGACGGACGTTTTCCTGACTATCGCCGGGTTCTGCCTAAAAATCCGGATAAGACGCTGGAAGCCGGTTGTGATCTCTTACGCCAGGCCTTTGCGCGTGCGGCGATCCTTTCCAATGAAAAGTTCCGGGGAGTGCGTCTTTTCATTACCGAGAATCAGTTGCGTATTACCGCGAATAACCCGGAGCAGGAAGAAGCTGAAGAGATCCTGGACGTGAACTATCAGGGCAGTGATCTCGAGATTGGGTTTAACGTCAGTTATGTACTGGATGTGCTGAATGCCCTGAAATGTGAAAATGTCCGCTTACTGCTGACAGACTCTGTTTCAAGCGTGCAGATTGAAGACGTCGCCAGTCCGCATGCTGCGTATGTCGTGATGCCGATGCGCTTATAGTCCTCTACCCGGCTCCCCATTCCCTGCAGGACTTCTGCAGGGGATCGGCTTTTATGTAATGCGTTTTTCTCGCCCCCGGACTGATGTATGGCCCTGACCCGTCTTATCATTAAAGACTTTCGTAATATTCCGCAGGCCGATCTCTCGCTGTCTGAAGGGGTAAATTTCCTTATCGGTCCTAACGGCAGCGGTAAAACCAGTGTGCTGGAGGCGATTTATACGCTGGGGCACGGGCGCGCATTCCGCAGTCTGCAAACCGGGCGGGTGATAAGACATGATCAGCCCGCGTTTGTTCTGCATGGCAGGATCACTGATGCCAGCCAGCAACACAGTATCGGGCTCAGTAAAGATCGTGCCGGGGAGAGCAAGGTGCGTATCGACGGCAGTGACGGACATAAAATTGCCGGTCTTGCTCAACTTTTGCCGATGCAATTGATCACCCCGGAAGGGTTCACCCTGCTGACCGGCGGGCCGAAATTCCGCAGAGCCTATATTGACTGGGGGTGCTTTCATAACTTCCCTGGTTTTTTTGCGGCCTGGAATGACCTTCGCCGCCTGATGAAGCAGCGGAATGCTGCGTTGCGTCAGGCCGGAAGTTATCGACAGATACGGCCCTGGGATCAGGAACTGGCACCGCTGGCGCATAAAATCAGTGAGTGGCGGCAGTCTTACAGCGAGGATATTACGCTGGAAATTAAGGCCACCTGCCAGCAATTCCTGCCGGAATATGATCTGACATTTTCCTGTCAGCGTGGATGGGATAAAGAGAGTGATTACGCGGAGTTACTGGAGCGTAATTTTGAACGGGACCGTGCTCTGACCTATACCGCCAGTGGACCGCATAAAGCCGATTTTCGTATCCGGGCTGACGGAACTCCGGTAGAGGATTTGTTATCGCGCGGACAACTTAAATTATTAATGTGTGCCCTGCGCCTGGCGCAGGGGGAATACCTGACACGTCAAAGTGGCAGACGTTGTATTTACCTGATCGATGATTTTGCCTCTGAACTGGATGACACGCGCCGGCAGATCCTTGCCGACCGCCTGAAAGCCACAAAAGCGCAGGTTTTTGTGAGCGCCATCAGTGTTGATCATGTTATCGACATGAATGACGAAAAGGGCAAGATGTTCAGCGTAGAAAAAGGTAAAATAGCAGTTCAACCCGAAGATTAAATGAGCGAGAAACGTTGATGTCGAATTCTTATGACTCCTCCAGTATCAAAGTTCTGAAAGGACTTGATGCGGTACGCAAACGCCCCGGTATGTACATCGGTGACACGGATGACGGTACCGGTCTGCATCACATGGTATTCGAGGTTGTGGACAACGCCATCGACGAAGCACTCGCAGGCCACTGTAAAGAAATCACCGTCACCATCCACTCCGATAACTCCGTCTCGGTTCAGGATGATGGTCGTGGTATCCCGACCGGGATCCACCCTGAAGAGGGTGTCTCGGCGGCAGAAGTGATTATGACAGTACTGCACGCCGGCGGTAAGTTTGATGATAACTCTTATAAAGTCTCCGGTGGTTTGCATGGTGTCGGTGTTTCTGTCGTCAATGCCTTGTCTGAAAAGCTGGAACTGACTATCCGCCGTGACGGTAAAGTCCATCAGCAAATTTATCAGCACGGTGTACCGACCGCTCCGCTGACTGTGATCGGCGAAACAGAGGTGACCGGGACGGCGGTACGTTTCTGGGCCAGTCATCAGACATTCACGAATGTCACCGATTTCGAATACGACATTCTGGCCAAACGCCTGCGCGAACTCTCTTTCCTGAATTCCGGCGTGTCTATCCGCCTGATCGACAAGCGCACCGATAAGAGTGATCACTACCACTATGAAGGTGGTATCCGCGCGTTTGTTGAATATCTGAATAAAAATAAAACGCCTATCCATCCGAATGTCTTCTATTTCAGTACTGAAAAAGACGGTGTCGGTGTGGAAGTTGCGCTGCAGTGGAACGACAGCTTCCAGGAAAATATCTACTGCTTTACCAACAACATTCCGCAGAGAGATGGCGGGACACACCTTGCCGGTTTCCGTGCCTCGATGACCCGTACACTGAACGCGTACATGGATAAAGAAGGCTACAGTAAAAAGGCGAAGGTCAGTGCCACCGGTGATGATGCCCGTGAAGGCCTGATCGCGGTTGTGTCGGTGAAAGTGCCGGATCCGAAATTCTCTTCCCAGACCAAAGACAAGCTGGTGTCTTCGGAAGTGAAATCGGCCGTGGAATCGCAGATGAATGAACTGTTATCTGAATATCTGCTGGAAAATCCGTCCGATGCCAAGATCGTCGTGGGTAAAATTATCGATGCTGCCCGTGCGCGTGAAGCGGCGCGCCGTGCCCGTGAAATGACCCGTCGTAAAGGGGCACTGGACCTGGCCGGATTACCGGGCAAACTGGCAGATTGCCAGGAACGTGACCCTGCGCTGTCAGAAGTTTATCTGGTGGAAGGGGACTCCGCGGGCGGCTCTGCAAAGCAGGGACGTAACCGCAAGAATCAGGCTATTTTACCTCTGAAAGGTAAGATCCTGAACGTTGAGAAAGCCCGTTTTGACAAGATGCTGTCTTCTCAGGAAGTGGCAACACTGATCACGGCGCTGGGTTGTGGTATCGGCCGCGATGAGTACAACCCGGATAAATTACGTTATCACAGCATCATCATCATGACGGATGCGGACGTCGATGGCTCGCATATCCGTACTTTGCTGCTGACGTTCTTCTACCGTCAGATGCCAGAAATCATTGAACGCGGCCATGTGTTTATCGCACAGCCACCGCTGTACAAAGTGAAAAAAGGTAAGCAGGAACAGTACATCAAAGATGATGATGCGATGGATCAGTACCAGATAGCGATTGCGCTGGACGGCGCGACCCTGCATACCAATGCCAGCGCTCCGGCACTGAGTGGGGCATCGCTGGAAAATCTGGTGTCGATGTACAACAGTACAGAGAAGATGATTAAGCGGATGACCCGTCGTTACCCGGCGGCCATGCTGAGAGGGCTGGTGTATCACCCGACGCTGAATGATTTGTCTGACCAGACGGCCGTACAGGCGTGGATGGATGCTCTGGTTGCCAAACTGGAAGAACGCGAACAGCACGGCAGCAGCTATACCGGTATTGTCCGTGAAGACCGTGAACATCAGCGTTTTGAGCCGGTACTGCGTATTCGTACACATGGTGTGGATACCGATTATCCTCTGGATTCGGAATTCATTTACGGACCGGAATACCAGCGAATCAATACACTGGGTGAGCAACTTCGTGGCCTTATCGAAGAAGATGCCTTTATTGAACGCGGGGAACGTCGTCAGCCGGTAGCCAGCTTCGAGCAGGCCGTAGAATGGCTGGTGAAAGAGTCCAGACGTGGACTGTCAGTCCAGCGTTATAAAGGTCTGGGTGAGATGAACCCGGAACAGCTCTGGGAAACCACGATGGATCCGGAAAGCCGCCGCATGATGCGTGTGACGATTAAAGATGCCATTGCCGCCGATCAGCTATTTACCACGCTGATGGGGGATGCGGTTGAACCGCGTCGCGCCTTTATCGAAGAAAATGCCCTGAAAGCCGCGAATATCGATATCTGATCGTTCGCCGCTGAAATAACAAACCTCTCTGGTCACAGAGAGGTTTTTTTTTGCCTGCTGTCAGTGAGGGGCGGACGGCCTTATTGTTTTCTCCGGGAACCGCCACCGGCGGTAACGGCAGAAATTCATGCCAGCCCGAAACAGAGTGCCACAGAGAACGGATGTTGCCGCAGGCGCTTCCCCGGGGTGAGTGCAGACTTCTGGCGGTCATACGGTTTTGCTTCGCAGAGCGTGGTGCCGGGGGGCTCAGGCTGAGACGGCATTCTGCAAAGGGCGGCGACAAGCTGCTGGCGCTTAAGGAGAGCAGACAGCCGCGGGTAACAGAAAGGAGAGGTACTGGTACGTCCGCAGGTACGGACAATGCGAGGATCGCGCTGCATTAAGGCAGCTGACGGTGACAGTGAGGAAACCGCAACATACTGTCACTGCCGTACCTTCATGCTAACTCTGTGATACGGATTGGTCGTGAGCATAGAAACAGTAGTCAGTATTCGGTGAAAAAGAGTAGCATCGGGGGACTCTTTATTATTTCCGGGGACATTATGGCAATCAGACTGATAGCAATTGATATGGATGGGACTCTGCTGACGCCGGAGCATCAGATTAGTCCCGCCGTAAAATCGGCGATCCACAAGGCACAGGAGCGGGGGATCACTGTCGTACTGGCATCGGGCAGGCCTTATATTGGCATGCAGCAGTATGTTGCAGAGCTGGGCCTGGATAAGCCCGGACAGTTTTGTATCAGTTATAACGGGGCATTGGTTCAGCGTGCCGAAGATGGCAGCTGTGTTGCCGAAGTGGCCCTGGGACATGATGATTATCTGCGGTTTGCACAGCTCGCGGGGGAGCTGGGAGTTCACTTCCAGGCGCTGGATAAAACACATCTTTATACTCCCGACAAAGATATCAGCAAATATACGGTACATGAGGTTTCTCTGACGGGAATACCGTTACGTTACCGTGCCGTGGAAGAGATGGAGCCTGAATTACGTTTTCCGAAACTGATGATGGTCGATGAACCGGAGATCCTCGATGAAGCGATTACCCGGTTACCGGCAGAGATCGTGAAAAACTATACCATCCTGAAGAGCTCGCCGTTCTACCTCGAAATTCTTAACAAACAGGTCAATAAGGGGGAGGGTGTTCGTAAGCTGGCAGAGTTACTCGGTATTTCAGCGGATGAAGTGATGGCTATTGGTGATCATGAAAATGATCTGGCGATGGTGACTTACGCCGGTAGCGGAGTCGCCATGGGGAATGCGATTGATATCGTCAAAAAACATGCCCGTTACCAGACACTGTCTAATGCTGAAGACGGTGTTGCCCTCGCCATTGAAAAATGGGCCCTTTCTGAATAAATCCTGAGATCTGACAGGCACCTCACGGGGTGCCTTTTTTCTGCCAGCGGCCTTCCGCTTTTCCCCTTCTGTTCCTGCAGCTATCCGGTACTTACCGGACAGGTCGTTTTTTTCCGTCACTGTGTCCTTCAGGAATCCTAATGTAATTAATACGTTGCAATTATTTAAAATAAAATCGCGACATAAAGGGGGTTTGCGTGATCAGGATCGCATTTTCTGTTAACCAACTAATAATAACTATAGGTATTATTACATCAACGCATTACATATCAGCTTTTAACTATTCAGGAGTTAACAATGAAAACGCTATCTGCCTTACTGACCGTCGCTGCTTTATCTGCCTTATCTTTTGGGGCTTCAGCCGAAATGATTTCTGCCACTGGCAGCACCCTTGATAGTGCACAGTCTCAGATTGCAGCTCAGGCGAAAGCTGCCGGCGCATCGTCTTACACTATTACCAGTGCCCGTACACACAATGGTGTCTATATGACAGCAGAAATTAACAACAAATAATGCCCCGGGAACGGCTCAGTCCTAAAACAGAGCCAGTATCACCGGTGCCAGGTGCCCGTTGAGCCTGCAGATAATCCTCAGGTCCGGTGAGCACGAACAACAGATAACCAGAGAAGGAATTTGATGATGAAACTATTAACTACTTTAGCCACCGCCGCTGTTTTTTCTGCACTCTCTTTCGGTGCATCAGCTGAGATGATCTCCGCCACCGGCAGCACCCTGGATAGCGCACAGTCTCATATTGCAGCTCAGGCAAAAGCTGCAGGCGCGTCCTCTTACACCATCACCAGTGCCAGAACTCATAACGGCGTTTATATGACAGCGGAATTAGATAAATAAGCACCGTCGCACAGTTCATGCAATCGTCGGAAAACTGCCTTTGGCAGTTTTTCCGCTTTCTGCCGTCAGAAAACGGGTTTTATGGCTGGTGAAGGGGCACAGAATATTGCATATTCCCTCCACTTACTGAATACCGTGGACCCGGGTGAATGCAGGAAAAACAACTTACCTTCGACAACCGTCATCATCAGTTAACGAATGATCAGGTCTGGACGCCTGACAGCCAGTGGCTGGTCTTTGATTTGCGTCCCCCGGAAGCCAGCTTTACCAGCCAGACGGTTGAGCGGGTGAATGTTCACTCGGGTGTCACGGAAATTATTTACCGTGCGACAGAAGGGGCCTGTGTGGGGGTGATCACCTGCAGCCCTCAGTACCCGGAACGCTATGTCTGCATCCACGGCCCGGAAAATCCCGATGAGGCGTGGCATTATGACCTCCATCACCGGCGGGGCGTGATTATTCAGCAAGGCCTGGCGGTCACCCTGGATGCCTGCGATATTACCCCGCCCTTTACTCCGGGGGCATTACGTGGCGGTAGTCATGTCCATATGTATGATGCGGATGGGGATTACCTGAGCTTCACCTATAACGACCATGTGATGCATGAACGTTCCCTGGCGGAAGATTTACGAAATGTCGGCGTTGCAGTTCCTCTCCGCTCTGTGAGTGTTCCGCAGCGGCATCCGCGGGAATATAATGGCAGCCATTTCTGTGTGCTCATCAGTACCACCACGCCCGCACCTGTGCCCGGCAGTGACGAAATCAGCCGTGCCTATGAGGAAGGCTGGGTGGGTCACCGGGGTTACCGTAAAAAAAATGGTGAGTGGCAGCGGCGGGCGCTGGTATTTATTGGCGATACCATTGCGGCGGACGGTAAAAAGATTCCGGAAATCTTCATCGCGGATTTGCCGGAAGCCGCCGCAGACTACGCATTACCCGGTGCTTATCCGCTACAGGGAACCCATGACCGGATGCCCTCACCGCCGGCAGGCATTGTCCAGCGCAGACTAACGTTTTCCCGCGGTGTTGCCCTGCAACCGCGCCACTGGTTACGTACCTCGCCGGATGGCAGCAGGATCAGTTTTCTGATGGCAGATGATGAAGGGATCATTCAGTTATGGACGCTTTCACCCCAGGGGGGGGAGCCGGTACAGATCACGTCGCTTAAGCACAGCATAACGTCGGTGGTTAACTGGCATCCGTCCGGCGATTACCTGGCGTTTATTAGTGACAATAGTGTCATGACCTGTGAGGTAGTGACCGGTCATTGCCGTCGGGTGACAGCCCGTAGCGCACGTTCTCCTGACGGAGAGGCTGTCGTCTGGTCACCTGATGGCCTGAGTATCGCCTTTTCACGCATCATCGATGGCTGGCGGCAATTATTTATTGTGACGGGGGAGTTGTTACCAGAGCCGCCGTTTGCGGGGTAGTTGTTTTTGCCAGGCTGTCACTCTGTTCGACTCTGGCACGTAATGAAAGCCCGTCACCATGATCATGGCGATAATAATCCCAGGGAAGCAGCAGTGTATCCATGACGGCCGAAAAAGGATAATCCAGAGCCGCCATGGTCTTCACCGGCCAGCGGGTATGGCTGTCGCTCAGGATCTCAGTATTGGCTCGGGTTCCCGGATAATAGCCCTGTTCCGGACCGGTATGAGACATAACACTGGAACATCCTGTGGAAGAAAAAGCACACCAGACAATAACGCCGGCAGTCGGGATCCTGTTTTTCATTTTCATCATTATCGTTCCTTCCTTACCCTCTGTTTTATCTTTTTTCAGGTCGTCAGCGATTGGCAACCGGAAATATGACAGTCTGTTACTACAGTCATATGATAATCCCTCATTCTGAGTGTATGTCAATTCGTCTGAATTCGCGCAAAAAATCTATTTTCTGCTTGAAAAAAACACATTTAGCCGTTCCTGTTTTAGCATAACCGGGAAGTGCGGCCAGAGGCTACTGGCTTTTATGACCGGTGCCGAAAGATGGTTAGTCTCAGTAGTGGTTATTTTCTGGTTTTTTATGTGGAGTATTTTATGATAATCGATATATCGTTACGGATGAGGCGGGTTTTTACGTTAATCTGCCGGTATTTGCTTCAGCCTGCTGACGGAAGAATACACGGGGAATAGGCATCCGTGACATATTACAATCGTAGCCCCCGGCTGACCCATCATCGCTCACGAGTATCTGTGATGTTCGTTTTACTGAGCAGGGGAAAAGACACTGCCGGAGTAATAAAGCGCGGACGCCGGAGTCCCCGTTTCAGCGTAAATATTTTCCTGCGGCGCGGGCGGTCTGGCTGGCGAAAGGCTTACCCGGTATTACCCTGCATGGGGTATCCTGGGAAAAACGCCAGGCGGTGGCGTGTTGAGATTACCTGTTCGGCAGGATGGCCGGTCCGGCAGATAAGTCAACAATGCCGCGGGTTCACGGCATTTTTACCGGCGGAGCTCCGGTCAGTGACGGGGACGAAGCTTTTTTAATCTGCCCGCAAAGGTGGTGATCAGTAAGCCTGCGATGATCACCATAATCCCGAGCATCTGGCAGGGACTGATGGTTTCATGCAGGAAAAATGAGGCACTAAGGATCCCGGCCACCGGTACCAGTAACGCCATCGGTGCTACCCGCGATGTTTCATAACGCCCCAGTAAAGCCCCCCAAAGCCCATAGCCGACAATTGTCGAGAGCAGCGACAGGTAAACGACGGAGAATATGCCGGTGACGGAAAAATGCGTCAGGCTGTATAGCACGTTCCCGGCACCCTCAAATATGAGGCTGCACAGTATAAATGGCACGACAGGAATAAATGCACTCCAGACGACCAGCGACATTGCCGGTACCGGATGGTCACGCATGATTATTTTACTGCTGATGTTACCGAGCCCCCAACAGAGCGCGGCAGCCAGCGTTAGCAACAGGCTGGTCAGTGACATCGCATCGCTGACGCCTGGCGTCAGACTCTGTTCTGCCAGGAAGACCATCCCGATAATAGCTACCAGTAACCCGGCAAAATTATACCAGTGCAGTTTCTCCCGCAGGAAAAAGGCACCGAACAGTAAGGTAAAGAATACCTGTGCCTGCAGTATCAGTGAGGCCAGCCCGGCAGGCATCCCCAGTTTGATGGCCAGAAACAGAAAAGCAAATTGACCGAAACTGATGGTCAGGCCATACACCAGCAGCCATTTAAAAGGGACTGCAGGCCGTCTGATAAACAGACACGCGGGAAAAGCGACCAGCAGAAAGCGCAGTGCTGCCAGTAAAAAGGGGGGGATACCTTCAAGGCCCACTTTGATAACAACGAAATTAATACCCCAGATAATCACAACACACAAAGCCAGAAGCAGGTCTTTAAGGCGCATAGTTGACTCTTACATAGTCAGTTAATCGATAAGAATCAACGACAGATCTGTTCCAGTTCATCGGCCAGAATAATCATTGCACGTTCGATTTCTTTATTCTCAGGAACATAGTTCATCCGCATACACTGATGCCCATGAGGCCACTCTTCCTGAAGTCCCGGGAAGAAGAAATGTCCGGGGACCATCAATACACCACGCACTTTCAGACGGTGGTAAAGTTCCTCTGTCGTCACCGGCAGATCACGGAACCATAACCAGAGGAAAATAGCCCCTTCCGGCTTATGGATCAGACAGCGCTCTTCCGGAAGATAGCGGCGAATAATCGCAATGGTTTCTGTCACCTTCTGACGATAATAAGGCCGGATCACCTCTGCAGACAGACGCAGAAGATCCTTACGACAGAGCATTTCGTTGGCGATCGCCGGGCCGATACTGCCGGGGGCCAGACTGATAATCCCGTTCATATTTCCCAGCGCGTTAATGGTGTCTTCGCCGGCAATAATGATACCGCAGCGTGCACCGGGCAGACCGAGCTTGGACAGACTCATGCACAGAATAATATTCGGATTCCACAGGGCACTGGCTTCGGTGAAGATGATCCCGGGGAAAGGTAAACCGTAGGCGTTATCGATCAGTAGCGGAATATCGTGCTGCCTGGCCAGCGTATCGAGACTGGCTAACTCTGCGTCGGTAATCACATTACCGGTCGGGTTGGTGGGCCGGGAAACACAAATCAGGCCAATATCATCCCCGACAGTCAGATTATCCATATCAATATGATATTTGAACAGTCCTTCAGGCAGCAGGGTCAGCGTTGGTCTGGCGGAAACAAACAGATCTTCTTCGAGACCGGCATCCGCATATCCCAGATATTCCGGTGTCAGAGGAAAGAGAACCTTACGTTTCTGACCGTCCTCTCGTGTACCGGCAAACAGATTAAACAGGTAGAAAAAAGCGCTCTGACTGCCATTTGTCAGGGCGATATTTTTTGCGGTGATATCCCAGCCGTGGTGTTCTTTCAGTTCTGCGGCAAGGCTTTCCAGTAATACGCTCTTACCCCGCGGGCCATCGTAGTTACATAGGGCTTCTGTTAACTGACCGCTCTGCTGCATATCGGCCAGCAACGCTTCAATATAACCTTCCATTTCCGGAATTTTGGCAGGATTCCCGCCCCCCAGCATGACTGTACCGGGAGTGCGTAAGCCTGTCCCCATATCTTCCATTAAACGGGTAATACCATTCTGACGGGTAAATTTGTGACCGAACTGAGAAAAATTCATCGCTGAAATATAAAGTTAGCCGAAGGTATCTCCACCATAACGCCCGCTATCAGCGGGCGCAATGGTAATGTGTTTTAATCTCTCCTGCGCCGTCTCTTACTTTTTGAGGGCGGAGGAATTGACACAATTTTTGTCGGTTTGGCCGGACAAAGCGGCAAGCAGATTCTCCACGCCATCCTTTTTCATGGCATATCGTGTCTCATGGGTGGCGGAACCCACATGCGGCAGGGTCACCACATTCGGCAGGGTCAGCAGTTCAGCCTGTGCCGGAACAGGTTCCTGTTCAAACACATCCAGACCGGCACCGTAAATTGCTTTCTCTTTAAGTGCACGTGTAAGGGCCTGTTCATCCACCACCGGGCCACGACCGGCATTAATCAGGATCGCGCTGGATTTCATTAGTGCCAGTTGTCCGGCGCCAATCATATGCCGTGTCTGATCGGTCAGCGGCAGAATAATGCAGACAAAATCACTCTTTTTCAGTAACTCATCCAGTTCGCAACGGGTGGCTGAGAAGCGCTCTTCAGCATCCTTATGCGCCGAACGGGCGCTATACAGTATTTCCATATCAAAACCGAAACGGGCACGTTGTGCGACGGCTTTACCGATACGGCCCATACCGACGATACCGAGGGTTTTATGGTGTACATCGATACTGAACTGTTCCGGGCCAATATTTTTGGTCCATTTGCCGGCTTTCACCCAACTGTCGAGTTCAGTCACACGGCGCGCGCTGGCCAGTACCAGAGCCATAATCGTATCCGCTACTGTGTCTGTCAGCACCGTCGGGGTGTGCATCAGTGCGATATTGCGCGCGCTTAACGCATCAACATCGAACAGATCATAACCGACTGAAATGGTAGAGCAGGCTTTCAGGGCGGGCATACTGTCGAGCAGGGTTTGATCAACTTTTCCGCCGGAACCGAGCAGTCCGACTGCCTGACGAAAGACATCGGCATGTTCAGCCACCGTCTCAGCATTCAGCGCACTGATTTCAGTGACCTGATACTGTTCGTTCAGGCGGGAGAGCAGGTCTGCGGGGAGTGACTCATAAAGTATGACAGAGGGTTTCATTCCGGTTTATCTCCATGGTGAAGTTGTAGGGTATGACTGCATACTCCGGTTCCGGCATGACAGCCATGCAGGGCCGGTATAACACGACAGGTGACCTGTCTGACGGGACGGAAGTTCAGGCAGACGGATAACCTTAAACAGGGTCAGACATGACGAAACAGGTCCACATACTGCCGGGTGACGGCCACCAGGTCGTCTCCGGTTAACGGGAATTCGATCCCCCGCGGCACATTCGCCGGGAGAGCGGTAAGCAGTGTTTGCCAGTGCTCATCGTCCGGGTCCGGGGGGACAGCGCGGAAACCGTGCTTATCTTTCCGGACAGCTTTCAGATGAATATAACTGACACAGGCTGACAGTTCCCGGCAGGCCTGGTGAGGTGACTCGCCGGTCCAGTACCAGTTTCCGGTATCAAAGGTCATTCCGGCGATGGCCTGAACCCGGCCGAAACGGGAAAAGAATTCACGCATGGCGGCAAGGGTTCCACCGTCAGTCTGATCATTTTCGACCGTGACGGGGACAGGGCTTGCCGCCAGTTTTTCTGCCAGCTGCTCCGCCGGGAGATTGCCAGCCGGATATCCGACCGAAAATTTCAGCAGGCGGGCATTCAGGGTCCCGGCCTCCGCGAAAAAGACCGGAAGATTCGGGTTAATCGTCCCGGCGGTCGTGAAAAGTGGCTCCGGAACAGAATAATAAGCCGTTAGCCCGTGTTGTTTTATCGCGGCCGACAATGCAGGTAATTGTGACAACTCCGGGGCTGAAAACAGCTCCCTGCGGATTTCAACACCGCTGGCACCGGATTGTTCAATCACCGGTAGCAGAGCTTGTTGCCCGCCTGCAGCCGCGACCTGTTGCCTGCCATAGGCTCCGGTGACTACGATAATCCCGGTACTCATCACTCCCTCCTGACATCAGTGCCCGGCAGTTTCAGCGCTTATCTGATCAGGATGGTACTGGTTCCATAACCGGCCGGTAAAGCGCTAATTTTTTCATCTCCGTAACAAAAAATGATTAACCGGACATCAGAGCCGCAGACTCACAGGGGATGGCTGGAACCGCGTACCACTAATTCACCGCTAAAAAACTGGTCGGCCGGGGCGGTATCGTTCTGTTTTATCATACTGATAACACTCTGCAGCGCACTGTAGCCTATCTGGTGGGTCGGCTGTTTCAGCGTTGTAATACCGGGCCCCGCCAGCGCAGACCAGCTCATCTCATCAAAACCGGCCAGGCCAATATCTTTACCACACTCCAGTCCTTCGGCCCGTAACGCTTTCACAACTTCGAGCGTCATTGAACCGTTAGCAGCAATGATGGCGCAGTGTTCAGGTGAGTGCCTGCGCAGAAATTCCCGCAGACATTCACCTAATTTTCCCGGCTGATTCAGGCTTATTTCTGCATTTTCGCCGCAAATATCCGGATGTTCCGCGACTGTCTGGCGGAAGGCCTCCAGCCTCTCCCGGCGGGTGTTGACACTGGCAATCGGCTCACTGAGGAACAATAATGATTTAAATCCGTTACCGGCCAGATGCCGGGTAAGCTGCTGTGCAGCCTCATGGTTTTTCAGACCAATGACATTACACTCGAAGTTATCGATTTTACGGTCTATCAATGTCATCGGTAGTCTGGACTGTAGCAACTGATTAAGTTCTTCTTCGCGCATCCCTACCGCATTAATAATCAGTCCTTCAACCTGATAACTGCTCAGTAACTGAATATAGTATTGTTCCAGTGCTACCTCATTATTGGTATTACACATTAACAATGTGAATCCGTAATCACGGCATGCAGCTTCAATACCGCACATGACCTCCACGGAGTAGGCATTAGTAATATCAGCAATGATGAGCCCGATTAACCGTGTACGGCCACGTTTCAGGCTGCGTGCCATCTGACTTGGCCGGTAATTGAGTTCGGAAATAGCCTGTTCTATCCGGGCCTTAAGGGCCGGGGATAACAGCTGTTGTTCACCATTCAGGTAGCGGGAGACACTGGTTTTCCCGGTTCCTGCGGCTTTGGCAACATCGCTTATCGTGGCGCGTGGTGGCCTGCTAGTCATTACGTCTCCTGTTTACGCTGCCTCTCACCGGCATGAGGCGCTGATTATGCCTGTCTGTCGGTATATATTCGACCCTGCCGGCCGCTTATCCGTTATCTGAAACGGCCTCCGGCGACGGTTTGTCACGGTTATCCGGATGGCAGAAGCAGTCAGTCTGATGATCGATAACCATCCCTGTTGCCTGCATAAAAGCATGGCATATGGTCGGGCCTGTAAACCTGAACCCCCGCTTTTTCAATTCCTTAGCCAGCCTGACCGATGCAGGGGTAAAGGTCGGCGCATCCTCATACCGAAGATAACGGGTGATGATGGGCTGGTGGTTAACGAAGCTCCAGACAAAATCAGAAAAACACTCACCCTGTTGTTCCATTGCCAGTAAGGCATTTGCATTACTGACCAGAGCCTCTATTTTACCGCGGTGTCGAATAATCGCAGGATTCTGTTGTAACAAATCGATATCGGCCGAAGTAAGAGCGGCCATCGCCGGTGCCGAAAATCCGCTAAAAATCTGGCGATAGGCTTGCCGTTTCTTCAGTACGGTGATCCAGGAGAGCCCCGCCTGCTGACCTTCGAGGCAGAGCATTTCAAATAATATCTGAGGGTCTTTTTGCGGGATCCCCCATTCATGATCATGGTAGTCAATATATAACGGGTCGTGAGTGACCCAACGGCAGCGTTGAATTTTCATAGCAAGGATCCTGGGTTTCCTGACAGAGATGTCATACTGACCGGCAGAAGTCACCGGGAGAAGAACAATTACATGATGTTTTTGCGATCCATGACGACAAACTTGGTACACTATAGGTATAGTCGCCCCGAGGCACCCGGGGGGGTCGGGGCCGGATAATTCTACAGAGTCAGGTTTCATCATGCCGGTTAAACTTTTATCCTCAACGATCATTGGGTTGAACGAGTTCAGCCAGGATCCGCTTTCTGCACTGCAAGGCGCCGAACGGGGAACGCTTGCGGTTTTCAATAATAATGCCCCGGTCATGTATGCACTCACGGCCGGGCGGCTGGCGGAGTTATTAGCGGCGGAGGCTGCCTTAACGCATCCGACAGATGTCGCACTGGATGACCAGTTTTTTGAGCCTTCTGCGGCGGCTATGCCGGTTTTTCGCGCACCGGCCGGCAAATTCCCTATGTATCACGGCTGGCAACCCGACGCAGATTTTCTGCGCCAGGCGGCGCTCTGGGGTATCGCGCTGAGTGAGCCAGTCAGCGATGAAGAGCTTGCGGCCTTTACCGCCTACTGGCAGGCCGAAGGCCGGGTTTTCCATCATATTCAGTGGCAGCAGAAGCTGGCGCGATCTCTGCAGACCGGCCGGGTGAATAAATTCAGCCAGACCCGCCGTGATTTGACGGAAGTGGCTGAACCGGATCGTCAGACACCAAATGGCTTCAGGGGTGAATAATGAAAACACCGGAAAATCTTTTTAGCCGATTACAACGTTTAATGCCTGATGGGGTAAAACCTAAGTTCACCCGGGGGGAAGATTTGCTGGCCTGGAACCAGGAGCAAGGCCGCCTGCGTTCAGAAGCCGTCTTTCGCGAAAACCGGGCGATGAAAATGCAGCGTATCATGGGGCGTTCCGGTATCCGTGAATTGCATATGAACTGTTCCTTTGATAATTACCGTGTGGAAAGTGAAGGACAGCGTAAAGCCCTGGCGATGGCGCGTCAGTATGCCGCGGAATTTGAACACAGTATTGCCAGTTTTGTTTTTTCCGGCCGTCCCGGCACCGGCAAAAACCATCTGGCGGCGGCTATTGGTAATGATCTTATCCTGCGCGGTAAGAGTGTTCTGATCGTGACGGTCGCTGACCTGATGTCTAACATGAAAGGGACATTTAGCGGGGGGAGCACGCTGACGGAAGAACGCTTAATTCATGACCTGAGCAGTGTTGACCTGCTGGTGATCGATGAAATTGGTATGCAGACCGAATCCCGCTACGAAAAAGTCATTATTAACCAGATTGTTGACCGCCGCTCGTCCTCCAAACGACCGACAGGCATGCTCTCTAACCTGAACCATGAAGGGATGAATGCGTTATTAGGCGACAGGGTGATGGACAGGATGCGACTGGGGAACAGTATGTGGGTGCGTTTTGACTGGGACAGCTACCGTGACCGCGTTCGCGGTGATGAATATTAATACCTCTCCCGACTTCGCCTGCCCGTCGCGGCAGGCATGATAATTTTTCTTTCTTCGCAAAATTTCCGGTGTCATTATCTGAACGACAGCCCGCCAGGGTCTTATCTGACAGAAGGATAACCGATGCCGCACATTGAAATTAAATCATTTCCCCGTGAACTGACGCCGGAGCAAACGAAAGAATTCGCCGATGCGATAACACAGCTCATGCAGCAGTATCTGGAGTGCCGTGACGGTGCCGTCAGTATTGCGCTGAAATATGTTCCCCGGGAAGAATGGAAATCGTCGGTCTGGGAGACGCAAATCGCACCCGAAATGGCACAACTGATCAAAGCCCCGGACTACCAGCTCTGAGAGCCTGCGTGCCGTCGCCGGATATCCCCGGGTATTCCGGGGGTAAGCAAAAACCGGCAATAGCTTTGCCGGATATATTATTTTTCCTGTCTGCCTCTCTCTGCCATTATTCGCTTAAATTTTCCTGCGGGTGACAGCACATTGAGAAGGGGAAAAAGATGCGGGTGATCACTCTGGCCGGGAGTCCCCGGTTTCCATCACGCTCCACGTCTTTACTGACATACAGCCAGCATATTCTGGAATCGCACGGGGTTGAGGTGATCCCGTGGAATATTCAGCATTTTGAGCCGGATGACCTGATTCAGGCACGGTTTGATGCGCCGGCAATGACGCTGTTCAAAGAAGATCTGGCCAGCGCCAGCGGTATTATTATCGCCACGCCAGTGTATAAGGCGTCTTATTCCGGTGTTCTGAAGACGGTACTGGATTTGCTACCGGAACGTGCCCTGGAGAATAAAGTGGTACTTCCTCTGGCCACCGCGGGCAGCCAGGCACATATGCTGGCGATTGATTACGCCCTGAAACCGGTACTGAGTACATTGAAAGCACGGGATATCTTGCAGGGCGTCTTTGCCGATGACAGTCAGGTCATCCAGGACGGGCCTCAGGCACGGATAGCTGACATGATTACCGGGCGACTTAATAAAGAACTGGAGACTTTCCTGCAGGCTATCCGCCGGCTAAAGGCCCCGGTGCCGGCGGCACTGGTCAGCTGATCATTCTGCCGGACGATGATAAAATACCGTCCGGCATTCTGTTACCTCCGTCTCCCACCCCGGTGTCACCTGAAATGATGGCCCGTTTTTTCATTCATTTGTGTAAAAATGGCGATTCAGATACAGCGGACTGGCGTATTGAACAGAATCCGATAACAATATGCTGTACACTTTGCATCCGGGTCTGTCCCGGATGCTGCATTTTCGCTGTTGCTACGTTTTGGAAATCTGAGTATGTCTGACGCTTTCGAAAGAAAACCACTGCCGCTGCCGGGTGGTCATAATAAAGTTTTACTGCACTCCTGCTGTGCGCCATGTTCAGGGGAAGTGATGGAAGCCATGCTGGCTTCGGGAATTGAGTACACCATCTTTTTCTACAATCCGAATATTCATCCGCTGAAAGAGTATGAACTGCGTAAAGAAGAAAATATTCGTTTTGCAGAGAAGTTCGGCGTACCTTTTGTCGATGCTGACTATGATCGCGACAACTGGTTTGAGCGGGCGAAAGGCATGGAATGGTCTCCGGAGCGCGGAGAGCGTTGCACTATGTGCTTTGATATGCGCTTTGAACGTACGGCGCTGTATGCCCATGAAAATGGCTTTCCGGTGATCACTTCGTCACTGGGCATTTCCCGCTGGAAAGACATGAAACAGATTAATGATTGTGGCGTTCGTGCTGCCGCGAATTATCCTGAAATGATGTATTGGGAATTCAACTGGCGTAAAGGCGGCGGTTCCGCGCGGATGATCGAGATAAGCAAGCGTGAGCGCTTTTACCAGCAGGAATATTGCGGCTGTATCTACTCGTTACGTGATACCAACCGCCATCGGGTCGCGACAGGCCGTGAACGTATTACGATTGGTGTACAGTATTACGAACCCGAAGATAATAAATAATCACGGGTTACCCCTGCAAAAAAGGCGTCCAAAGGACGCCTTTTTACCTGAGAAGCGTAGCCAGTCTCCCCGGATGTGTAACGTTAGCGGGTCAGAATTTTTTTCTCGGCCAAATCCAGCGCAAAATAGCTCAGGATAATATCTGCACCGGCACGTTTGATGGCACCCAGACTCTCCAGTACCACATTCTGTTCATCAATGGCGCCCGCCTGAGCCGCGAATTTGATCATCGCATATTCACCACTGACCTGATAAGCCGCCAGAGGCAGGTCTGTGCGTTCACGGATATCCCGGATGACGTCCAGATAAGGGCCTGCCGGTTTTACCATCAACGCGTCTGCACCTTCTGCCTCATCCAGTAAGGATTCACGGATAGCTTCGCGACGGTTCATCGGGTTCATCTGATAGGTTTTACGATCGCCTTTCAGCGCGGTACCGGCGGCTTCACGGAACGGACCATAGAAGGAGGACGCAAATTTTGTCGAATAAGACATAATCGCGGTGTCCGTAAATCCGGCCGCATCCAGTGCCAGCCGAATCGCTTTCACCTGTCCGTCCATTGCCGCGGAGGGTGCGATAAAATCAGCCCCGGCACGGGCAGCGGCCACGGCCTGCTTACCAAGATTGTGAAGCGTCTGATCATTGTGTACCGCTCCGTCGCAGATCACACCGCAGTGACCATGGGAGGTGTACTCACAGAAACAGGTATCTGACATGACGATCATTTCCGGCACCGTCTCTTTACAGATCCGGGACATCCGTGAGACCAGCCCGTTTTCGGCCCAACTGTCGCTCCCGGTATCATCCAGATGGTGTGAGATACCGAAAGTCATTACTGAACGGATACCCGCGTTAGCGATACGTTCAATTTCGTAAGCCAGTCGTTTTTCAGGGATACGTACCACACCAGGCATTGCGTTGATTGCCTGATAGTCATCCAGCCCTTCCTCAACGAAGATAGGCAGGACAAGATCATTCAGGCTCAGGGAAGTTTCTTTGAATAGTTCACGGACGGAGGCGTTTTTACGCAGTCTTCTCGGACGCTGTACAATAGAAAAGTCGGACATTTTTCACTCTGCACTGATTAGAAATGTTGATTCAGTGTACTCCTTTTATCACGGCGGGACGATGCTCTGTGTGCCAATTGCTTGGCAAACCTCCCCTCAGCACACTGCCGGGGGAGGAAATATACATTATTCGTTAATATCCGGATGCTGCTGAACCAGATTTTTACGTTTGGCCTCCAGACGTGCGATTTCTTCGTCGATATCTTCGATTTTATGCTCGATATTATCGTGGTGCTCCTGAAGAATTTCCCGCGCCTCTTCCAGGTCAGAGGCGGCCGGGGTGGCGCCGCTTAGCGGTTTGTTTGCCGTTTCTTTCATAAAGATCCCGGTGAATAATCCGATCACGGCAATGACCATCAGATAGTAAGCCGGCATCATCAGGTTATTACTCGCCTCGACCAGCCAGGCGGCGAGGGTGGGCGTCAGACCGGCAATTAATATAGAAATATTAAAAGCGCTTGCCAGAGCACTGTAACGGATTTGGGTCGGGAACATCGCCGGCAGGGTGGAAGCCATGACCCCGGTAAAGGCGTTGAGGATCACCGCCAGTATCAGTAAACCCGCAAAAATCAGGCCCAGAACATTACTGGTGATCAGCATAAATGCCGGGATGGCGCAGATGAACAGCGCAATACTGCCAATAATCACGAACGGACGACGTCCGAAACGGTCACTGAGCATACCCATCACGGGCTGAACAAACAGCATACCGATCATAATCGCAATAATAATCAGCACACCGTGGTCTTCGGAATAGTGCAGATTATGTGACAGGTAGCTCGGCATGTAGGTCAGCAACATGTAATAGGTCACATTTGTGGATATGACCAGTCCTACGCAGGCGAGCAGACTTTTCCAGTGCCGGACCGCAATAGACTTAAAGGAAACCTTAGGACCATCACGCAGGCCTTCACGGTCTCCCTGTTCCAGTTTTTCCACATGCTGGCGGAATGCCGGCGTCTCTTCCAGGGCATGGCGCAGATATAACCCGATAACCCCCAGCGGCAGCGCCAGAAAGAAAGGCAAACGCCAGCCCCATTCTGTGAATCGCTCGTCACCGATAATGGCAGAAATTAATACCACGACACCGGCCCCGAGGATAAACCCGATGATAGAACCGAAATCCAGCCAGCTCCCCATAAAGCCACGCTTACGATCCGGGGAGTATTCTGCAACAAAGATAGAGGCACCGGTGTATTCACCCCCGACAGAGAAGCCCTGCGCCATTTTTGCCAGCAGCAGCAGGATGGGTGCCCAGATCCCTATCGAGGCATAAGAGGGGATCAGACCGATACAGAAGGTACTGACAGACATGATAACAATGGTCACTGACAGAATTTTTTGCCGGCCAAACTTATCTCCCAGCATACCGAAAAATAATCCCCCTAACGGGCGGATAAGGAATGGTACCGAGAACGTGGCGAGAGCTGCAATCATCTGAATGCCGGGTGATGCGGAAGGGAAAAAGACTTTTCCTAAGGCATAGGCGACGAATCCGTAAACCCCGAAATCGAACCACTCCATAGCATTCCCCAGCGATGCAGCCGTAATTGCTTTACGTAGCCGGGTGTCATCAATAATGGTGACGTCATCAATCCCGATGGGTTTTATACGCTTCCTACGTAATTTCATATGCATACCTGTATTTTGTTCATAAACGGTCAGGAAGGTCGCCCGGCGATGAGTGTAAGTAAATATTACCGGGGCAGTAAGCATAATGGCTACTCAGCATTTCGGCGCATCCTGGCGGACAATAAAACCGCAGAGCGGTTATTGTCATGCGGCCATAAGTATAACTTTAATTTATGGCGGAAGTCATGGGTGGTCAGAAAACAGGCAGCACGTGTCTGACGGATTCCGGCACCGGACGCACGAAAGACTTTCTTTATTTTATGATTAATAAGGTTTTATTTTTTTATGCAGGCGGGGTGGGGCGGGGAGTTTAGCGATAGTCCGACAGGGTTAAGGGTGTTTATCACGCTTTGCCATAAGAAAACGTGATAAACACGGGGAAGGATCAGTTAAGGGTGATGGTCTTAACAATATCCTCAGCCGTCGTCTGCGACTGTGCCTGATTATCGGCCGGTAATGAAATCTGCAGAGTCACCAGTTGACCGCCGACTTTAGTCATGACGACCGTAGACCAGTTAGTCTGATTTTTCGCAGAAATTACCGTATCGAGTTGCTGTGCCGGCTGACCACTCAGAGTGATCGCTTTATCAGACACCACCTGTAACTGTGGATCGCGGTTACGTTGCTGCTCTTCCAGGCGCTGTGTCAGTACGTCCAGTCCGTCACTGGTTTGGGAACCGACGATCACGATAACCGCCTGCTGGCCATTACTGTTGGCATACACGTGCATATTGTTGGTCGTTGTACCCAGCTTACCTGTCTGATCTGTCATACCTGACGGCAGGGTAAAACTGAGTTTGCCTGCTGGCAGAGTAATGGTTTGTGCTGCCTGCTGTGAAGCTGCCGCACTATGATTGTCAGAGGTATCGTCTTTCTTCTGGTCACAGGCGGCCAGGCCGATGACCAGCAATCCGACACTGAGATATCTGATAAATTTACGCATCTGAATTCCTTTTAATAGTCCACATCAGTGATCACAACGAAAACGGAAAAGAAAATCAATCTGTTGTTTGTCACCAAATCTTAGCTGCTCTTATGACCAGGGTCATTCAGCATCGGCTGAATCATGCCGTTTTGCCTTGCATATTTCCGGAAAGCTTTTTTAGCAGGGTATTCAATAGGATACCATAGGCAGGCAGGAAGAATACCATACAAATCAGTATCTTATAGCTATAGTCGGCCAACGCGATTTCGACCCAGTGTTGAGCCATAAACAGATCGCTGCTGTGGTAAAAGGCGATAGAGAAAAAAGCGAAGGTATCGCTGATATTACCGAAAAACATCGCAGCCGCCGGGGCCAGCCACCAGCGGGAAAGCCGACGCAGACGGTCGAACACATGAATATCCAGCAACTGACCCAGGACATAAGCCATAAAGCTGGCCAGGGCTATGCGGGCAACGACGATATTCAGATGTTGCAGCGCATCACAGCCCTGCCAGCTTCCCTGATAAAACAGGCAAGAGATCAGGTAGGAAATCAGCAGTGAGGGCAGCATTGCCAGGAAAATAATGCGCCTGGCCAACGGAGCACCGAAGATCCTTACCGTCAGATCGGTGGCAAGAAAGATAAACGGAAAACTGAACGCTCCCCAGGTGGTATGAAACCCGAAGATATTTACAGGCAACTGCACCAGGTAATTACTGGAAGTAATAATGAGTAAATGAAAAACCGATAATACAATGCGCGCACGCAGACGCTGGCGGGAATTAAACGCAATCATGTCAGACCTTTTTAAGTGGGGGTGAGGGAACCCATTAATTCAATGATGAGTGTACCGATGAACGATCGCTCATGGAACCGTGGCGGTGCCACAAGGCGGCGCATATTACCTGCTTAACCGGGTAATGCAAGGGGAAGGGGCGTCGGGAATTGTCTGTCCCTGTGACCGGAGGTAGAATAGTCCTCCGTAATAATAATCAGAGAACCCCATGAGTGAGCTTTTTAGTCAGGCCAACCATACCCTGGATACGCTGGGTCTGCGCTGCCCCGAGCCGGTGATGCTGGTGCGTAAAACTATCCGTCATATGCAGGAAGGCGAAACCCTGCTCATCGTGGCGGATGATCCCGCGACCACACGCGATATCCCGGGGTTCTGCCGCTTTATGGAGCATACGTTACTGGCGCAGGATACCGCGCAGTCACCGTTTCGCTATCTGCTCCGCAAGGGCGTCTAATCACCCGGCTGACCGGAAGCTAAAAGACCCACAGCGAGCGGACTATCATAAAATGTCCGATAATAAATAATGCCTCGCAGATGGCGCGGTCTCCGGCGAAACGGCGACGGAAAAGGCTGACCAGTCCGCAAATATGTGCCAGTAACAGTAAATCTGCGCCCGCCATCAGAGATAACGTTTCATCGGTCTGATGGCTGAAATATTGCAATGACGCAGCCCAGCACATCACCAGTGTCATCGTCAGCATTGTACATACCGGCCAGCGCAACTCTTCCAGCCGGCTCCAGATAATCCCCAATACGACGAGGCCGATGACCAGTAACGTCAGCGGTACCGGCCAGCAGACACCGAAAGAAATCCCGCGGGTCAGGTTAAGGGTATACAGCAAAGAAGAAAGGAACATCGCGCCAAAGGCATATAACAGTTGCCGGCGGGAAAGCATGGACAGCAGGCTGCCGGCCATCGCCGCGATCAACCCGGCGGGAATAAAGTAATCGACCACCGAACGGGTCGGTGCCTGCCAGGCCCAGGCCAGCATCAGTAAAAACGTCACCGGTTTGAACAACCAGCGTTGCCAGCGGGGCCCCCGGTAGGAAGCATCAATATAAAGCCAGCCGGAAAACAGCACTGCAAAAAATGACCAAAGCATATTTTCTTCCTTAATCCTCTTTAAATCTGGCCGGGAGCGGAGAATACTGTGATGACTACGGCTCCGTTTCGCCACTGACATTGCTCAACGATTATTACTGTGATCGGCAAAAAATGCAGGCAAATGATGCGGATTTTTCAAAAAGCGATTTTGTAAGGATGACCGGATGACCAGACCGCCGCTGATTTTTATTATTGTCATTGTTGCCATTGCGTTGCTGGCCGGGCATCAGTTTTTCAGACAACGGGATGAAACCGCTAAAAATGATGCCTCCCCGGTCGTGACTCAGCAGGCGGTTATTGTCAGTAAGCGCGAATACCCTTCTCCGGACCGGCATTCCCGGCAACGTGAGGTGATCGCCGGCGAAACCCTCCGCTATGAGATCACCTTCCGTCGCGAGCCGGTAGGCGAAACCTTTACCGTGCCGGTGAACGAAGCGCAATATAATGACTGCATTCCCGGCACTACCGGGGCTTTACGTATGCAGGGAACGCGCTTTATCAGCTTCACGCCGGGGACGCATTAATCCCCGACCGATCCTTAATGCACTTATTTACCGGGGTAGTTTTTCTTCTGCCAGGAAAGCAGTTCGAATACCCCGAAAAAGAAGATTTTTAGCTGGGTATATCCGCTAAGTGCCGGGGCATCTTTGGTCTGTGTGGCACGCAGCAATACCAGCTGCAGGCCATGCATGACCACCATAAAAAATAATGCCACATCAATGAAATACTTCAGAGGCTTCGGTGCGGGATGAACAATATTCATCAGCAAAAAAAGCCAGACGAAAACCATCAGGATACGTCCGCCAATGACCCACATATTTATTCTCCTTGCCTGTCAGAAACGCAACGTTGATATAGCCGGTAAGCCACCTGCCCTGCGACTTTTTCACGGTGCAGTCGCCAGCTGGCAGGCACCTCAGGGGGCGCATGTTCGGTCTCGCATTCGATATAAATCATGGCTTCTGCGGACAGCCAGCCTTTACTTTCCAGCAGAGTGAGGGTGTCACTCAGCAGGCCCTTACGGAAGGGCGGATCCACGAAGACGATATCGTACGGCTCTCCGGGGCTGTTCAGCCATTGTAATGTATTGCCCTGAACCACATGACCCTGTGTCGTTTTAAGGGTCTGCAGATTGGAGGTTAGCTGTCGGGCGACGGCAGGATCCAGTTCCAGCAATGTGACGTGGCTGGCATAACGGGAGAGGGCTTCAATACCCAGAGCGCCACTGCCTGCAAAACAATCCAGACAACGTGCCTGTGCCATCTCCGGGGCCAGCCAGTTAAACAGTGTCTCCCGAACCCGATCGGTCGTCGGGCGAAGCCCGGCACTGACCCGCACCGGCAGTTTTCTGCCGCGCCATTGTCCGCCAATAATGCGTACCTGTCCGGCACTTGCCGGCCCCCGGGAATGTTTATTCATATTCATCACAACTCTTCATAATTTGTGGCTTAGTTTAGCGGGCACTGGCGTGATAAGAAACGGTAAAAAAGGGTGCTGTAATGCAATGCCTGGAAAATGATAGACTATCAGACCATGCGTTCGCGATACCTGACGGCAGCATAAAACTGGCAGGTATTTGATAAATTAAACAGAAGTCCCGAATATCTCTGTACGGAAGGGGTTCATCTTCCTGGTTCGGGCCGAAAGGAGTGTTGCTGCATAATGGCAAAAGAAAAAAAACGGGGCTTTTTCTCCTGGCTGGGCTTTGGTCGTGATGAAGAGAAAAATGCAGAGCCTGAAGAACAACAAAAAGAAACAGCGGATGTGACCGCTGAACCAGGCGTCCCTGCAGAACCTGAACACGTACCGGACCTCCCGGCAAAGGAAGAGGCAGCCGGGGAGGATGAGAGCACACCGAAACCTGTGGCCGGGGAGCCTGCGGAGGCAACGCTTTCCCTGCCTGAGGCGGTAGACGAGCCCCGGGTGCATGACGCAGCGCCTGATGAGACTAAGGCCGTTCACGAGACAGAACCTGACAGGGCAGAGGTGCCGGAAAGCAAACCGCTGATCTCTGACGCCGATAAAGCGGCACTGTCTGAGCCGGTAGAACCGGAATTACCGGGTACCATTATTGAACAACCGCAGTCGGTAGCGCCGGTCACTCAGAGTATTACCACTCCGGCGATTGAACGCGTGGAAGCCGAACAGCCGACCCCGGAAGCCGCCCCTGACATTCCGCCGGCGACGGAAACTAACGACGGGCAACTCGTTGAACAGCCGGAACTGATCGAAGACGTGCCGGAAACCCCGGCGGAATCGTCTAAGATTAGTCCGGAAGAGAGTGAAGAGACCGTTGCAGAAACAGGCATTATTACCGAGCAGGAACGACCTGCCCGTGAAGGTTTCTTTGCCCGTTTAAAACGCAGTCTGGTCAAAACACGACAGAACCTCGGTACCGGTTTTATCGGGTTGTTCCGCGGAAAAAAAATCGACGACGACCTGTTCGAAGAGCTTGAAGAACAACTACTTATCGCCGACGTTGGCGTTGATACTACCCGTAAAATTATCAGTAACCTCACCGCTCAGGCAAGCCGTAAACAGCTGCGCGATGCTGAAGCGCTGTATGGCATTCTGAAGCAGGAAATGTCTGCTATTCTGGATAAGGTCGAGCAACCGCTGGATATTGAAGGAAAAACACCGTTTGTTATTCTGATGGTCGGTGTCAATGGTGTGGGTAAAACTACCACTATCGGTAAGCTGGCTCGTCAGTATCAGTCGGAAGGAAAATCGGTCATGCTGGCCGCCGGGGATACTTTCCGTGCCGCCGCGGTAGAGCAGCTGGAAGTCTGGGGACAGCGTAACAACATTCCGGTCGTATCCCAGCATACCGGTGCGGATTCAGCATCGGTGATTTTTGATGCCATTCAGGCCGCTAAATCCCGTGGTATTGATGTCCTGATTGCGGATACCGCAGGCCGGTTACAGAATAAATCGCACCTGATGGAAGAGCTGAAAAAGATCACTCGTGTGATGAGTAAACTGGATGACAGTGCTCCGCATGAAGTGATGCTGACCATTGATGCCAGCACAGGGCAGAACGCCGTCAGCCAGACTAAGTTATTCCATGAAGCGGTAGGCCTGACCGGTATTACACTGACTAAGCTGGACGGTACAGCGAAAGGGGGAGTGATCTTCTCTGTGGCAGACCAGTTCGGTATTCCTATCCGATTCATCGGTGTCGGAGAAAGCATCGATGATTTACGGCCATTTAAGGCCGGCGATTTTATAGAGGCATTGTTTGCCCGAGAGGACTAATTTGGATGATTCGCTTTGAAGAGGTCAGTAAAGCATATCTGGGAGGACGCCAGGCGCTTCAGGGCGTAGATTTTCATCTGCGTCAGGGAGAAATGGCGTTTCTGACCGGTCATTCCGGGGCAGGTAAGAGTACCTTACTCAAGCTTATCTGCGGGATCGAGCGCCCCAGTGCCGGACAAATCTGGTTTAGCGGACATAATATAACGCGTTTACGCAACAGCGAGGTGCCGTTTCTGCGCCGTCAGATTGGCATGATCTTCCAGGATCACCATCTGCTAATGGACAGAACCGTGTATGACAACATTGCTATCCCGTTAATTATCTCCGGTGCCAGCGGTGAAGATATTCGCCGCAGGGTCTCTGCGGCTCTGGATAAAGTTGGCCTGCTTGATAAAGCGAAGAGTTTCCCGATTCAGCTCTCCGGGGGTGAACAACAACGTGTCGGTATTGCCAGAGCCGTTGTCAATAAACCGGCATTATTGCTGGCGGATGAACCGACCGGTAACCTCGATCACGCATTATCGGAAGATATACTGCGCTTATTTGAAGAATTTAATCGCGTCGGTGTCACTGTCCTGATGGCAACTCATGATATGTCTCTTATTTCCCGTAGGAATTATCGTGTTATGACCCTCAGTCAGGGACGATTACATGGGGGAGTGGCATGAAGTTTGGCAAGGGTAATCAGGTAAACCGCCGGGTTAAAAAAGCACCGGCCGCGGCCGCCCGGCCCCGGGCGAAGCCAAAACCTAAACGGGTGTCGAAAGAGAAAGCACTGCGCGGTGGCTGGCAGGAACAATGGCACTATGCCTGGCGCGGAATGTTGTCCGATATGTTACGCCAGCCATTGGCCACCCTGTTGACGGTCACGGTTATTGCTATCTCACTGACGCTGCCGAGTGTGTGTTATATCGTGTGGAAGAACGTCGACCAGGCGGCGAACGAATGGTACCCGGCGCCGCAGCTGACGGTCTATTTGTCGAAAACACTGGATGATGATGCTGCGCAGAATGTGATTAATCAGCTGAAACAGACCGACGGTGTGGAACATGTTGATTATCTGAGTCGCGAAGAAGCCCTGAACGAGTTCCGTAACTGGTCCGGATTCGGCGGCGCAATGGATATGCTGGAGCAGAACCCCCTGCCGGCGGTGGCGATCATTACGCCAAAACTCAACTTCCAGAATTCAGACACCATGAATACATTGCGTGATCGGGTGGCGAAAGTGAGTGGTATTGACCAGGTACGTATGGATGATAGCTGGTTTGCCAGATTATCCGCCTTAACGGGTCTGGTCGGTCAGGTGGCACTGATGATTGGGTTACTGATGGTGGTGGCGGTGTTCCTCGTCATCGGTAATAGCGTCAGGCTCAGTATCTTTGCCCGCAGAGATACCATCAACGTACAGAAACTTCTCGGTGCGACGGATGGTTTTATCTTACGACCCTTTGTTTATGGCGGTGCCATGCTGGGCTTGTCCGGCGCCGTTGTTTCGCTGATCCTCTCCGAGATCCTGGTGTTCCGCCTTGAATCGGTTGTGTCTCATGTGGCGAGTGTCTTCAGTACGTCCTTTGATTTGAAAGGATTTTCATTCGACGAGGCCCTGCTGCTGCTGCTGGTGTCGGCCATTGTCGGCTGGATTGCCGCCTGGCTTGCGACGGCACAACATTTACGCCGTTTTACACCCCAGTAATCCGGAGAAATGTTTTTTTGCTATACTTATCCTCTGTTGCCATGTGTCGGGGAGCAGAGGATAATTTCCCCGCTGTACCTCCGGTGTCCCGTCAGAACTATTCACATTAAAGAATGAACCTGTGGATAACTTTAGTGTCTTACTGATTAATAGCACGCATTGCTTTCGATCTTTAGACATGGCTGACATAATAAAGACGCCGGTTGTGGTAAGGATCAGGCAATATTTTTCAATAATTCTGAGAGGGTTTGAATGACCAAAGAAATGCATGCTTTAGCTATTGCTCCTCTGGGTAATCTGGATGCATATATCCGGGCCGCGAACGGCTGCCCGATGCTGACAGCCGACGAGGAAAAAGCGCTGGCTGAACGGCTGCATTACCAGGGCGATCTGGATGCAGCGAAAAAGCTGATCCTGTCACATCTGCGCTTTGTGGTTCATATTGCTCGTAATTATGCAGGTTATGGCCTGCCTCAGGCGGATCTTATTCAGGAAGGTAATATCGGCCTGATGAAAGCGGTACGCCGTTTTAATCCGGAAGTGGGTGTGCGTCTGGTTTCCTTCGCAGTCCACTGGATCAAAGCAGAAATCCACGAATACGTGCTGCGCAACTGGCGTATCGTGAAAGTGGCCACCACGAAAGCTCAGCGTAAACTGTTCTTTAACCTGCGTAAGACTAAACAGCGCCTCGGCTGGTTTAATCAGGATGAAGTCGAAATGGTTGCCCGTGAACTGGGCGTCAGCAGCAAAGATGTCCGTGAAATGGAATCACGGATGGCTGCCCAGGATATGACATTTGATCCGACGCCGGATGACGAAAGCAGCGAAGGGAAATCGATGGCCCCTATGCTGTATCTGCAGGATAAAGCGTCTGACTTTGCTGACGGCATTGAAGAAGATAACTGGGAAGCGCATGCGGCTGATAAGTTGAGCGATGCGATGCAGGGTCTGGATGAGCGTAGCCAGAATATCATCCGTGCCCGCTGGCTGGATGAAGACAGCAAAACAACGTTGCAGGAACTGGCCGATCAGTATGGTGTTTCCGCAGAGCGTGTTCGCCAGCTGGAAAAGAATGCCATGAAAAAATTGCGGGTGGCTATCGAAGCCTGATCCGGATAATTTTACAGAAGGGTGGCCTGGTGGCCGCCCTTTTTTATTGTCTGGTAGCCGGGGCAGCGCAATTGATCGAGCCTGATGTTTAACAGATTCCCCGTTCTGCCGGGAGTCCTGTCATTCTTTAGTCATATAACTGACATCTTTAATTAATTTTTCTGTCATTTTCCCGTGTCATTTTAGCTCGCGAATCTCTTAGCGGACAGTTAATGCCACAGGATAAAACTATGTCAGCAATAAAAATACGTCACTATGCAGCAGGGTTGTTACTGGCCTCCGGCCTGAGTAGTAATGCATTTGCAGTCACTGAAATACCTTTCTGGCACTCCATGGACGGCGGGCTGGGGACAGAAGTCAACTCCCTGGCTCAGCGTTTTAACCAGCAACATCCTGACTATAAAATTGTCCCTGTCTATAAAGGGAATTATGAACAAAGTCTGGCGGCAGGCATTGCGGCCGTGCGTGGCGGAAATGCGCCGGCCATATTACAGGTGTATGAAGTCGGCACCGCAACCATGATGGCCTCCCACGCCATTAAACCGGTTTATCAGGTGTTCAAAGATGCCGGGATCCCGTTTGACGAAAAGCAGTTTGTACCGACCATTGCCGGCTATTATTCCGAGGCGAAAACCGGGCAACTCCTCTCGGAACCGTTCAACAGTTCAACCCCGGTGCTCTATTACAACAAAGATGCTTTCAAAAAAGCGGGTCTGGATCCTGAAAAGCCGCCGGTGACCTGGCAGGAACTGGAAACAGATGCAGCGGCATTACGTAAGTCCGGAATGAATTGTGGCTATGCGAGTGGATGGCAGGGCTGGATCCAGCTTGAAGAGTTCAGCGCCTGGCACGGTCTGCCTTTCGCTACAGAGAATAATGGCTTTGATGGCACCGACGCAAAACTGGTGTTTAACGGACCGGAGCAGATCCGTCATATTGAAATGCTGGAACAGATGAATAAAGCCGGGACGTTCACCTATTACGGTCGTAAGGATGAATCTACCGCGAAATTCTATAGTGGTGAATGTGGTATGACGACCGCTTCGTCTGCCTCTCTGGCCGATATTCGCCAGTACGCCAAATTTAACTTTGGTGTCGGCATGCTGCCTTACGATGCAACAGACAAAAAAGCCCCGCAGAATGCCATGATCGGCGGAGCCAGCCTGTGGGTGATGCGCGGTCAGAGCGCTCAGACGTATAAGGGCGTGGCCGAATTCATGAAGTTCCTGGCCGAGCCTGCGATTGCGGCAGAATGGCATCAGAAAACCGGTTATCTGCCCGCCACAGAGGCGGCTTATGACCTGACCCGCCAGCAGGGATTCTATAAACAGAATCCGGGCGAAGATATTGCCATGAAACAGATGCTGAATAAGCCGCCTCTGCCTTTCACTAAAGGCTTACGTCTTGGCAATATGCCGCAAATCCGTACGGTCATTGATGAAGAGCTGGAAAGCGTCTGGACGGGCAAAGAAACCCCGAAAGTTGCGCTGGATAACGCGGTTAAACGTGGAAATCTGCTGCTGGAACGTTTCCGCCAGCAGGTTCAGTAACCCCGGTATCAGCGATACCCTCTCAGGCCTCACCGTCAGGCGGGCCCGGGAGGGTAGCTTTTATCGTCTTACCGCCTGAGGTCTTCGATTATGTCATCTTCCCGCCCCGTATTTCATCAGCGCGTTCTGCCTTACCTGTTGCTGCTGCCACAGCTGGCGGTCACGCTGATTTTCTTCATCTGGCCGGCCAGTGAAGCGCTATGGTATTCACTTGAAAATCTGGATCCCTTCGGATTTTCTTCCCGCTTTGTCGGGCTTGAAAACTTTTATGAACTGTTCCGGGATCCGTATTACCTGGACTCCTTCCGTACGACGATCATTTTCAGCGGTCTGGTGACGGGGATAGGCCTGGTCATTTCACTGCTATTTGCAGCGCTGGTAGATCATGTTCTGCGCCTGAAGAAGTTTTATCAGATGTTACTGCTGCTGCCCTATGCCGTCTCGCCGGCGATAGCGGCCGTACTCTGGATGTTCCTGTTTAACCCCGGCATGGGGGTGCTAAGCCATGCGCTGCAATGGATGGGCTATAACTGGAATCATGCACAAAATAGTGGTCAGGCGATGGTTCTGGTTGTCCTGGCATCAGTCTGGCAGCAGTTAAGCTATAACTTTCTGTTTTTCTTCGCAGCATTACAGGCGATTCCCCGTTCTTTAGTCGAAGCCGCAGCGCTGGACGGCGCCGGGCCGGTACGCCGGTTTATCAATCTTTCTTTGCCATTGATCACCCCGGTAAGTTTCTTCCTGCTGGTCGTCAATCTGGTCTATGCCTTCTTTGATACTTTCCCGGTGATTGATGCGGCGACCCAGGGCGGTCCGGTGCAGTCCACCACGACCCTGATTTATAAAATTTATCGTGAAGGTTTCACGGGGCTGGACCTGAGTGCCTCGGCGGCTCAGTCGGTGGTGTTAATGGTGATTGTCATTCTGCTGACGGTCGTTCAGTTCCGGTATATTGAACGTAAGGTGCGCTACCAATGATAGAAAATCGTCGTGGTCTCGATATCTTCAGTCACATCATGTTATGGCTGGGTATTCTGACCATTCTGTTCCCTGTTTATATCGCGGTGGTTGCTGCCAGCCTGGATAACCATGAGGTCTTCCAATCCCCGATATCGTTGCTGCCCGGCAGCCATCTCTGGCAAAACATTCACACCATCTGGACGCAGGGCGTCAGTTCCGGTAGCCCGCCTATTGGCCATATGTTACTCAACAGTATGATTATGGCGTTAGGTATCACGGTCGGTAAAATTTCCATTTCGATCATCTCTGCGTTTGCGCTGGTCTGGTTTCGTTTTCCGCTGCGTCAGTTCTTTTTCTGGATGATCTTTATCACGCTGATGTTACCTGTCGAAGTCCGCATCTTCCCGACCGTGGAAGTGGTGTCACAGCTGCATATGCTCAACAGCTATAACGGGTTGATATTGCCGATGATGGCATCGGCCACGGCCACGTTTTTGTTCCGGCAGTTCTTTCTGTCCTTACCGAATGAGCTGATTGAGGCTGCCCGTATTGATGGCGCCAGCCCGATGCGCTTCTTTTTTGACATTGTATTGCCATTATCCAAAACCAATCTGGCAGCCCTGTTCGTGATTACCTTTATCTATGGCTGGAACCAGTATCTCTGGCCCTTGCTCATTACCAGTGATTCACGGATGAGCACCGCTGTTGCAGGTATACGCGGAATGATTTCGCTGGGGGATGGCGTGACACAGTGGAACCTGGTGATGGCAGCGATGCTGCTGACCCTTATTCCGCCGTTGCTCGTCGTGATTATTATGCAGCGTGCCTTTGTGAAAGGCCTGGTAGAAAGTGAGAAATAAGTTATGGCAAGTGTACATTTTCAGGCAGTAACAAAATCGTATGATGGCAAAAACCGGATCATTCAGCCGCTGAATATTACGATTGAAGAAGGCGAATTTATGGTGATGGTCGGCCCTTCCGGCTGCGGAAAGTCGACCTTACTGAGAATGGTGGCTGGCCTCGAAACGGTCAGCTCCGGCGATATTTATATTGATAATCAGTGTGTCACTACCCTGGAGCCGAAAGATCGCGGTATTGCGATGGTGTTTCAGAATTATGCGTTATACCCGCATATGACGGTTGAGCAGAATATGGGGTACGGACTCCGTATCCGGGGGATGGCTAAAGAACAGATCCGCCAGAAGGTCCTGCAGGCAGCCCGTAGCCTGGAACTGGATACCTTACTGACCCGCCATCCCCGTGAATTATCGGGAGGGCAGCGTCAGCGGGTTGCGATGGGACGGGCCATTGTGCGCGAGCCATCGGTGTTCCTGTTTGATGAACCTCTTTCTAACCTGGATGCCCGCTTACGGGTACAAATGCGGCTGGAGTTGCAGCAACTCCATCAACGGCTGAGAACAACCAGTCTTTATGTGACCCATGACCAGGTAGAAGCCATGACACTGGCCCAGCGTGTCATGGTGATGAATAAAGGCATTGTTGAGCAGGTCGGAACGCCGGTCGAAGTCTATGAAAAACCGGCAACGACCTTTGTTGCGGCCTTTATCGGTTCACCGGCCATGAACCTGCTGCCAGGGAAAATCAGCGCTGATGGCCGGGACATTATCCTCGACCCGCAGTGCCATCTTCCCCTCAGCCAGCAGCAGCCCGGTCTGGCCAACCGGCAGATAACCTTAGGGGTCCGCCCGGAACATATTAAACTCCGTTCCCGGGAAGAGGGCGGAGTGCCGATGCAGGTTGAAACGCTGGAAATCCTCGGGGCTGATAACTTAGTCCATGGTAAAATCGGGGAACATCGTCTGGTGGTCCGTTTACCTCATGAGCAACGTCCGCAGCCCCGGTCATTGCTATGGCTGGAGTTTCCGCTGACTGCCCGGCACTATTTTGACACCACTACAGGACAACGTCTGGAATGAAAACTCAGCCCTGGCCTTACCCGCCCATCGTGGCTCATCGCGGTGGCGGAAAACTGGCACCGGAAAATACCCTGGCGGCTATCGATGTCGGGCACCGTTACGGGCATACCATGATCGAATTTGATGCAAAACTCTCAAAAGATCATCAGGTCTTTTTGCTGCACGATGACACCCTGGAACGGACAACCAGTGGTCAGGGGATTGCCGGACAACAGGACTGGGCAGCATTATCGACGCTGGATGCGGGGCGCTGGTTCAGCGATAGCTTCAGAAATGAACCCCCGGCGCTGCTGGCACAGGTCGCTGAACGCTGCCGGCAGTATGGGATGAAGGCTAATATTGAAATAAAACCCACCACCGGGCAGGACGAGCTGACCGGTCGTGAAGTTGCTCTGGCAGCCAGAACACTCTGGCAGGGGCAGGTCGCTCCCTTACTGTCGTCATTTTCACCTCAGGCCCTGGCGGCTGCCCGGGATGCGGTACCGGAACTGCCCCGGGGGTTGTTACTGGATGAGTGGCAGGACGACTGGCAGGCTCAGACGGATGAGCTGGGTTGTGTCGCCCTCCACCTCAATCACCGGTTACTGGATGAAGTGCGCACCCGACAGATTAAAGCCGCCGGGTTACGTATTCTGGTGTACACGGTGAATGACCCGCAGCGAGCCCGGGAGCTTCTGCGGTGGGGTGTCGATATGATCTGTACCGATTGTATTGATGTTATTGGCCCCGGTTTCAGCGCATAAAACGCCAGCGGGCGGGCGGCTCTCCGCGGCCTCAGGGTTGGGTACTGCTGAGTCGCTGTCTCGCCTGTGCCTGCTGCTGGCTGATAGTTTGCTGAATTTTTTGTGATTGTTGCTGCTGTTCGTTCTGCAGTTTCAACTGTTCCGTTTTTTGCTGCATTTCCATCTGGTCCTGCATCCTTTTCTGTGACGGATTATATACGGCCCCGGGTTGAGTAGGGTTTAACGGGTTACTGCTGATATCAGCGAAACTACTCAGCGGCAGAGCGAAGATCGTGATTAATAGCAGAGGCTTGAGCATGATGTTCTCCCTTCGGATAGCACATCGGAAAAGTATAGGTCTGCTTGTGCTATCGGGCAACGAACCGGCAGCGCGGGAGTGCGTTGGAGCGGCGGATTCCGTTAGGCCGTCGGTGTTTTTCAGCATAGTCTGATGAGACATAGAGATAAAAAGCAGAGATCCGGCTTTACAAATAGTAATGATAATGATTATTATTACCACATCTTCACCGGTCATCCTTTACGGACTTCCGGTGGAGAGACGACATTGCTCACATTGCTTCCGGTATTAATTTGCCAGCCTTCGGGGCTGGCTTTTTTTTTACCGCCATCCCGTCCCTCCGTCGCGGAATATCATTCACTTTTTTTGAACAGAGGCGTGAACTTTTTCAGCTATTTTTTCTGCGTGATCGGCGTCAGACTATAAAAAATTAAGGAGTCTGAGATGATTTATTTACGTAAAGCAGAAGATCGTGGTCACGCACACCATGGCTGGCTGAAGAGCTGGCATACCTTTTCTTTCGCCAACTATTATGACCCTGATTTTATGGGCTTTTCGGCCTTACGGGTCATTAATGAAGACATTATTGCCCCCGGTCAGGGATTCGGGACACATCCCCATAAAGATATGGAAATCCTGACCTATGTTCTTTCCGGAACGGTAGAACACCAGGACAGCATGGGCAATAAGGAGCAGATCCCGGCAGGGGAGTTCCAGATCATGAGTGCAGGTACGGGGGTCCGTCATTCGGAATATAATCCGAGCGCGACGGAGCCGTTACATCTTTATCAGATCTGGATTATGCCTCAGCGGGCCGGTGTTGAGCCGCGTTACGAGCAGAAACGTTTTGACGATCCCCGGGGCCGGCAATGGGTATTAACCCCGGATGGCCGGGAAGACTCATTAAAAGTCTGGCAGGATATGACCTTATCCCGCCAGGTCATCCCGGCTGGGGAGACACAGCATATTTCCCTGGAGAGCGGGCGAAATTACTGGGTTCAGGTGGTGAAAGGTAAACTTGCCATCAATGACCAGTCGCTGAAAGCCAGTGACGCACTTGCGCTGACAGAAGAGTCTGCTCTGACACTGCAGGCGGAAGAGGATACTGAAGTCCTTATCTTCGATTTGCCGCCGGTCTGATAAATCCCGATAAAAAGTTATGCCCTGTGAGCTGGATCGCTTACGGGGCATTTTTGTACCGGTGTTTAATGGTAAACTCAGCCTACTCCAGACGGGAATGAGTTCCTATGACCATGAAGAAAAAAAGGCCGGTACTTCAGGATGTTGCAGACAGACTGGGCGTCACTAAAATGACGGTCAGCCGCTTTTTACGTAATCCGGAACAAGTCTCTGAAGCATTAGGCCAGCGCATTGCTGTTGTGCTGGATGAGTTAGGGTATATCCCTAACCGGGTTCCGGAGATACTGTCGAATGCCACCAGCAAAGCGATTGCTGTATTACTTCCCTCACTGACCAATCATGTTTTTGCGGATGTCCTGAAAGGGATAGAAACCGTCAACGATGCCGCCGGTTATCAGACCCTGGTGGCTCATTTTGGTTACCAGGCCGAAAAAGAAGAACGACAGCTGCGTTCCCTGCTGGGCTGGAATGTCGATGGGGTGATCCTGACAGAAAGAACCCATACACCTGCCACTTTGCGAATGCTGGAAACGGCAGGGATTCCGGTGGTGGAAATTATGGACTCTGTGTCGCCCTGTCTGGATATGGCGGTGGGTTTTGATAACACAGAAGCCGCGCGGCAGATGGCAGAGACGCTCATCCGCCGTGGATACCGCTCAACGGTTTATCTGGGGGCCAGGCTCGATGAGCGCACTCTTCAGAAACAACAGGGATATCAGCGGGCGATGCAGGAAGCCGGCCTTGAACCACTTTCTGTTATGAGTGCAACACCTTCCTCGTTTACCACCGGGGCCATGTTACTGAAAGAAGCGCTGCAGAGATTTCCGCAGATGGATAGCCTGTGTTGTACCAATGATGATCTGGCGGTCGGGGCGATGTTTGAATGCCAGAGACTGGGGCTGAATGTACCAGAGCAGATTGCGATCACTGGTTTTCATGGGCATGACATTACCCGCGTGGTCTCGCCGGTACTGGCCACAGTCGTCACTCCGCGTAAGCAAATCGGAGAGGAAGCTTCAGCTATGATATTGCGACGACTCAGGGGAGAGGAGATCACTGAGCCTGTCCGTGATCTTGGTTTTAGGATTGAGACCGGGCGCAGTATTTAACCTGTTTTTATGATTCAGTTCACAGTTTGATGTTTTTAACACTTAATCTGTTGCCAGAAAATGAACGACTCATGACAATGTTTTGATTAATTGTTATCGGTAACATTAATCGGAGCGAACAATGTCTACACCCTCTTCAAAACATTATGTCTTTATTCTGATGGGCGTCTCAGGTAGCGGGAAATCGGTTGTTGCCAACAGGGTTGCACAAGAGTTGCAGACCGCCTTTCTGGATGGTGATTTTCTGCATCCCCGTGCCAATATACTGAAAATGGCTGATGGTCACCCGTTAGATGACAAGGACCGTCAGCCCTGGTTGCAGGCCATTAATGATGCAGCTTTTGCCATGCAACGGACTCAGGCTGTATCGTTAATAGTATGCTCCTCCCTGAAAAAAAGTTACCGGGATATCCTTCGTAAAGGTAACAGCAATCTGAAATTCATTTACCTGAAAGGGGACTTCGATACCATTGAATCCCGCCTCAAAGCCCGTAAGGGACATTTCTTTAAACCCTCTATGCTGGTGACCCAGTTCTCGACGCTGGAAGAACCTGGTGCGGAAGAGACCGATGTTGTGGCGGTGGATATCCGGCAGTCCATTGATGAGGTGGTTTCGGCGACCGTCGGAGCGATTAAAGACGCCATTAACTAAGGACTGGTAATGATGAGTACCGCAACACTTGTTCTTACGGCGGTGGGGTCAGTTCTTCTGTTGTTGCTGCTGGTGATGAAAGCACGTTTACATGCGTTTGTTGCCCTGATGCTGGTCTCGGTCGGCGCCGGGATCCTGTCGGGGATGCCGCTGGAAAAAATTACTGAAACTATGCAGCAGGGAATGGGCGGCACGTTAGGCTTTCTGGCTATTGTCGTGGCGCTGGGGGCCATGTTTGGCAAAATACTGCATGAAACCGGTGCTGTCGATCAGATAGCGATGCGTATGCTGAAAACCTTCGGTGAACAGCGTGCACACTATGCGATGGGCATTGCCGGGTTTATTTGCGCACTGCCATTGTTCTTTGAAGTGGCCGTCGTCCTGCTGATAAGTATTGCCTTTGCAGTGGGCAGGCGTACCGGCGGAAACCTGGTCAGACTGGTGATACCGTTGTTTGCAGGTGTTGCCGCAGCCGCAGCGTTTGTACTGCCAGGGCCAGCCCCGATGTTACTGGCAGCGCAGATGCATGCCGATTTTGGCTGGATGATCCTGTTGGGTCTCTGTGCGGCGATCCCGGGGATGCTGATTGCAGGCCCCTTGTTTGGCAGCGTTATTGCCCGTCATGTGCATTTTAGCTTGCCGGAAGAGAGTGCCCCGGCACCGGCAGATCAGCACACGTTGCCGTCATTTGGTTTCAGCCTGTCGCTGATCCTCTTCCCGCTGGTCCTGGTGGGCCTGAAAACGATCGGAACCCATTTTGTGGAGCCGGACTCCCGTCTTTATCACGTGCTGGAATTCGTTGGCCATCCCTTTATCGCAATTTTACTGGCGTGTCTGATCACTATTTACGGACTGGCGCGGCGTCAGGGAATGGATAAGTCCCGTGTGATGCAGATTTGTGGTGAAGCGCTGCAACCGGCGGGAATTATTCTGTTGGTGATCGGTGCCGGAGGGGTCTTTAAGCAGGTACTGGTGGATTCCGGGGTAGGCCCTGCGTTGGGTCATGCCATTGCCGGGGCTGGTATGCCGGTGGCTCTGGCTTGCTTTATTCTTGCCGGCGCGGTGCGGATTATTCAGGGGTCGGCAACGGTGGCCTGTCTGACCGCGGTGGGGTTGATTATGCCGGTGATCGGTCCTTTACATTACAACGGCGCACAACTGGCTGCGCTGTCCATCTGTATCGGGGGCGGGTCCATTATCTGCAGTCATGTAAATGATGCCGGATTCTGGCTGTTTGGTCGTTTTACCGGTGCCACCGAAGCAGAAACACTGAAGACCTGGACGCTGATGGAAACTATCCTGGGCACCACCGGGGGAATTATCGGCATGATAGCGTTTACGCTGTTAAGCTGATCAGGCGAGTGACGAATGAAGGCGCAGCAGTGCAGACTGCTGCGCCCGATATCTAGAGCTTAAGATAGGCCCGCACACCATCAAGAAACATCTGTGTGGCCAGCATAATCAGGATTAACCCCATCAGCCGTTCCAGCGCATTCACCCCTTTATCGCCCAGCAACCTCAGGAACACCCCCGAAAGTAATAAAATGGTCGAGGTAATCGCCCAGGCAAGCAGCAGAGACAGGACCAGCATCCCCAGAGATCCCGGGTATTGATGAGACATCAGCATCAAGGTGGCCAGTAATGAGGGGCCGGCGACCAGAGGGATCGCCAGGGGGACCAGAAAAGGTTCTTCACCCGCAGGTAATCCGTTACCGGATCCACTTTGCTCAGGTCCGGGGAAAATCATTTTTATCGCGATCAGAAATAAAATAACCCCCCCGGAAATCGACACGGTTTCTGTCCGCAGATTCAGGAAGGCCAGAATTTTTTCCCCGGTAAATAAAAACAGCAGCATGATAACCAAAGCGATTAACAGTTCGCGGATCATCACGACCCGCCGCCGGCGCGGCTCGAGATGTCGGAGTACTGACATGAAAATGGGTAAATTACCCAGCGGATCCATGATCAATAAAAGGAGTACGGTAACGGAAATCATCTCTGTCATGAGGGCAGTCTTATCCTTTGGTCAGCGCTGATATTAGTTCAATGATTAAAAAAGCCTGGCGTATCGAATTTATTTACTTGCCAGCGCGTGTGCATTTTGTAGAGTTGGGGGTCATAGGTAAATCTGATTATTACATGCAGGCCGGCTGAGGTGATGGAAAAGATTTATTTCATCAGAGATCAGTTCCGGAGCGGGATATTATTTCTGCAGATCGTATAATCTCACGATCGGTTGTCAAGGTTCCTGACAATGCGGCGTAAAAGAACTCAGAATACAGGATAAGCAGGCACAAGATGAAAAATGTAGGTTTTATTGGCTGGCGCGGCATGGTGGGTTCCGTACTGATGTCCAGAATGAGTGAAGAGCGTGATTTTGATGCGATCAATCCGGTCTTCTTTTCTACCTCTCAGCATGGGCAACCGGCACCGGCTTTCGGTGATCGTCAGAATGGCGTACTTCAGGATGCCAGTGATATTGAAGCGCTGCGTGCGCTGGATATTATTATTACCTGTCAGGGCGGCGATTATACCAGCGATATCTATCCGAAGCTGCGGGCATCAGGCTGGCAGGGGTACTGGATTGATGCAGCGTCCACCTTACGTATGGAAGACGATGCCATCATTATTCTCGACCCGGTGAACCAGCATGTCATCCAGCGTGGATTAGAAAACGGTATCAAGACCTTTGTCGGCGGGAACTGTACCGTCAGTCTGATGCTGATGTCACTGGGCGGGCTGTTCGCCCATGATCTGGTTGAGTGGGCCTCTGTGGCGACTTATCAGGCAGCTTCCGGCGGCGGTGCCCGTCATATGCGTGAATTGCTCACTCAGATGGGCATGCTGCATGACCATGTTGCCAAAGAACTGCAAAACCCGGCGTCCGCCATTCTGGATATTGAGCGTAAAGTTACTGAGCTGACGCGTTCAGGCACCTTACCCAGCGATAACTTCGGTGTTCCTCTGGCCGGCAGCCTGATCCCCTGGATCGATAAACAACTGGACAACGGTCAAAGCCGTGAAGAGTGGAAGGGGCAGGCAGAGACTAATAAAATTCTGTCGACATCCGCGACGATCCCGGTTGACGGGCTTTGTGTCCGTGTCGGTGCACTGCGTTGCCATAGCCAGGCATTCACCCTGAAAATGAAGAAAGATATTTCTCTGCCGGAGATCGAATCATTGCTGGCCAGTCATAATGAGTGGGTGAAGGTGGTTCCTAATGATCGTGAATTGTCTATGCGTGAACTGACACCGGCAGCGGTCACCGGGACGCTGACCACGCCGGTCGGGCGGTTACGTAAACTGAATATGGGGCCGGAATATCTGTCGGCCTTTACCGTGGGTGACCAGTTACTCTGGGGCGCGGCCGAGCCTCTCAGAAGAATGTTGCGTCAGTTAGCAGGCTAAGAAAGAGTGGCTCTCTGACAGAGCGCAGGAAAAAAGAAGGCGACCACCAGGCCGCCTTCTTTTGTTTTCTGTCTGAAGATTACAGCCCGGCCACCGGTAACGATGCGGGAAGTACAGAAGAGACGTTATACCGGGTCTTCAGCCACTCAGCGACCCGGGCCTGTTGTTCCTCTGTCAGCCACATTCCCTGTTTTGTCCGGCGCCAGAGCGCATCCTGTGCCTCGTGAACCCATTCGTGGTCGGCAAGATAGCGCAGTTCTGCCTCATAAAATTCATGACCGAAGTTTTCACCCAAATCCTCCAGGCGTTGTGCATCACCCAGAACCTTTTCCGTATTACTGCCATAGGTCCGGGCATAGTGCATAGCCATATTCGCGGTGATAAACGGATAGCGGCGGCGCAGGCTGGCGGCAAAGTCTTCACGGCTGCCGGAAAAATGCCCGCCGGGCAGCACACTTTCTTTGGTCCAGGCCGGTCCGGCCTTCGGATAATATTTCGCCAGCTTTTCCATCGCATGCTCAGCCAGTTTGCGGTATGTTGTCAGCTTGCCACCAAACACCGACAATAAGGGTGCCTTGCCATGCTCATCATGCACATCCAGCGTGTAATCGCGGGTGATTGCCTGAGGGGAGTCTGACTCATCGTCACATAACGGCCGGACACCGGAATAGGTCCAGACAATATCCTCGCGCGTCAGGTTATGGCGGAAATGGTCATTGAAGACCTTAAGCAGGTAATCCGTTTCGTTATCATCAATTTTCACATCTTTCGGATCGCCATGATATTCGACGTCGGTCGTGCCGATAATCGAAAACTCATTCATCCACGGGATCACGAACACGATGCGGTGATCCTCATTTTGCAGGATATAGGCTTCTTTCCCCTGGTGGACCCGGGGGACCACGATATGACTGCCCTTGATTAACCGGATCCCGTAAGGCGATTTGAGCGCCAGACCGTTATCGAAGAATTCTTTCACCCATGGACCGGCAGCATTCACCAGACCTTTTGCCTGCCAGCGGAAGTGTTCCCCGCTGTCACTGTCCACGGCTTCGACGATCCATAAACCGTTTTCACGCCATGCGCGGGTCACCCGGGTACGGGTTCTGACTTCTCCCCCGTGGCTGACGACAGCCTGGGCATTCGCGACGACCATACGGGCATCATCCACCCAACAGTCTGAGTATTCAAAGCCACGATTAATTTCCGGTTTCAGTACCGAGTCTGCCCCGAAAGTGATCCCTTTACTGGCCGGCAGACTGGTCCGTTTCCCCAGATGATCATACAGAAATAATCCCGTACGGATCATCCACGCCGGGCGAAGGTGCGGGCGGTGCGGCAGACGGAAACGCATAGGAAAGGCGAGGTGGGGAGCCATTTTGAGTAAGACTTCCCGTTCGGCCAGCGCTTCACTGACCAGACGGAATTCATAATGTTCCAGATAGCGTAAACCACCATGAATGAGTTTCGAACTTGCAGAGGACGTCGCACAGGCAAAGTCCCGGGCTTCCAGTATCAGTACTGATAAGCCACGTCCCGCAGCATCTGCCGCAATTCCGGCACCATTGATGCCACCACCGATGACGATCAGATCTTTGGTTTCCACGTGCTTTCCTCCGGTGTTCGGAATAATCAGTCAATGTTCGTTTGCGAACATTATCATAGGCGAAAACAAACATTGATGCCAATATTTAACCTTATGAAAACATTTTAGCGTGATACAGATAACAAAACCGGATGACAATACAGCTGAAGCACGTGATTTATCGGATTATCGGGAGAACAAAGATCAGGTTACAATGTGCGGCTGTAAGCTGATTGATTAGAGAGAGTGATATGGAAACCTACGAGTGCATTAACGTTCTGCAGGCAATGGAGAAGTTACAACAGGGCGCTATCCTGGTTGATATTCGCGACCCGCAAAGTTTTGAAGCGGCACATGTTGCTGAGGCTTTCCATCTGACCAACGGAACTCTCAACAATTTTATGACAGAAGCGGAGTTTGACCAGCCGGTATTGGTACTTTGCTATCACGGCAACAGCAGTAAAGGTGCGGCTCAATATCTTATTAATCAGGGGTTTGATCAGGTCTATAGTGTTGACGGCGGGTTTGATGCCTGGCGGACGGCGTTTCCTGCGCAAATCCGCACCGATAACAGTCAGGGATAATGTCCGGTACCGGGGATAGGTCATGAAATGTATTACGCAGTTTACGAACCCGCGAATGGCCCAGGCGTTTGTGGATTATATGGCAACCCGCGGCGTCAGGTTGCATATTGAACAGCAGCAAAACAGTTACCAGCTCTGGCTGGACGATGAAGATCAGCTGACATTAACGGAAAGTGAACTCAGTCAGTTTATGCGCGATCCCAATCATCCCCGCTATCAGGCCGCGAGCTGGAAAAGCGGGACGACACGGCTACGTATGGAATACCCGCGGGGGCAGTTTCTGACCAACCTCCGTGAACGGGCCGGTCCGCTGACGATGAGTGTGATGATGATCTGCATCGTCGTGTTTGTTCTGATGCAGATTGTCGGTGATGAAACGGTCTTAAGCTGGCTGTCCTGGCCTGACGGGTCGGGGCAATATTTCCAGGTCTGGCGCTGGGTCAGCCATATATTCCTTCACTTTTCTTTGCTGCACATCGTCTTTAACCTGCTCTGGTGGTGGTATCTGGGCGGCGCGGTTGAGAAACGGCTGGGTAGCGGAAAATTGTTTGTGATCACCGTAATTTCAGCCTTACTGAGTGGCTGGATGCAAGCCAAATTCAGCGGGATCTGGTTCGGCGGTCTCTCCGGTGTGGTCTATGCACTGATGGGATATTGCTGGTTACGGGGCGAAAGAGACCCGCAGAGCGGAGTGTATCTGGAACGCGGATTAATTGTGTTCTCTATAGTGTGGCTGGTTGTCGGGTATTATGGGCTGTTCGGGATGGATATCGCCAATATGGCGCACTTCACGGGATTACTGGTGGGGCTGGCGATGGCGTTTGCCGATACTCAGTCCGCCAGAAAGCAGCGTTGATGATGAAGACAGAGGTCAGGGAAATCCTGCACAGGAGGGTAGAGTGAAGCAGACTCAGCGGCACGATGTCATTATTGAACTGGTCAAACGACAGGGATATGTCAGCACTGAAGAGCTGGTGGAACATTTCTCGGTCAGCCCGCAGACAATCCGACGGGATCTGAATGATCTTGCAGAACAGAACCAGATCCAGCGACATCACGGTGGCGCGGCTTTACCCTCCAGCGCCGAGAATACGGCATGGCATGATCGCCGGATGATGTATTCCGAAGAAAAAGCCAGTATTGCCCGCAGTGTTGCCGCGCAGATCCCCGAAGGGTCGACGCTGTTTATCGATATCGGTACCACGCCTGAAGCGGTGGCTCATGCGTTACTGAACCACAAGCATCTGCAGGTTGTGACCAATAACCTGAATGTGGCGATGTTGCTGATGGCAAAACCGGAGTTCAGAGTCATTGTGGCCGGCGGAGATGTCCGTACTCGGGATGGCGGGATCATCGGTGAAGCAACGATGGACTTTATCTCTCAGTTCCGGCTGGACTATGGCATTCTGGGGATCAGCGGTATTGATATGGATGGAACGTTACTGGAATTCGATTACCATGAGGTCAGGACGAAGCGTGCGATCATTGAAAATTCACGGAATGTCATCCTGGTCACCGACCATTCAAAATTTGGCCGGAATGCGATGGTGAATCTGGGGAATATCAGTATGCTGGACAGCCTGTACACGGACCGTAAGCCGCCGGAAGAACTACTCAGTGTTATCCGGCAGCATGATGTGCAGCTGGTGCTGTGCTGAGCGATTGAAATATCCACCGTTACCAAACGGTGGATAACACTTATCAGTAGTAAGAGTGTTCGCCTGGCTGGTGCTCGGTAAGGTCACGCACCCCTTTCAGTTCCGGGAAAGCGGCCAGCATCTCTTTTTCGATCCCTTCTTTCAGGGTGACATCTACCATGGAGCAGCCGTTGCATCCGCCACCGAACTGCAAAATCGCATAGCCGTCTTCGGTAATTTCCATCAGAGAGACTTTACCGCCGTGGCTGGCAAGCTGCGGGTTAATCTGTGCCTGTAACAGATACTCAACCCGATCAATCAACGGAGCATCATCTGCGACTTTACGCATTTTGGCATTTGGCGCTTTCAGCGTGAGCTGTGAACCCAGGTTATCTGTCACGAAGTCGATTTCAGCATCCTCAAGATAAGGTGCACTCAGTTCATCGACATACGCGGTCAGGCGCTCATAGTTAAGCTCTGTATCGGTACTTTCCACCGCATCGGGTGGGCAATAGGAAACACCACACTCTGCACTGGGCGTCCCCGGATTGATCACGAAAACACGAATCTGGGTGCCTTCTTCCTGTTTAGCGAGCAGTTTCGAAAAATGCTCCTGGGCAGTGTCAGTAATACGGATCATAGTATGGCTCAATAGTTGACTGAAACAGTGGGTAATAATACGCCCATCACCGTGACTCTACAAGGTGCGGCACAGGCACCAGACCTGCACACTGGCTGCCCCTGCACGGGTGAGCAATTGTGATATTTCACCTGCCGTGCTACCGGTGGTGACAACATCATCCACCAGCGCCACATGCTGTCCGGAAAAGCTGAATTCCGTGGCAAAGGCATGGCGCAGATTACGCTTTCTTTGCTGAATACTTAGCCGGTGTTGTAATGCCGTTTTCCGGGTACGGGTCAGTGCTTCCGGTGCATAATCGCAGGATAGCCAATGGGCTAAAGGTTGCGCGAGCAAGGCGGACTGATTAAATCCCCGTTGCCACCGCCGGTGCTTATTCAACGGCGAGCACACCACAATGTCCGGCTTTCTCAGACCACAGCTTCTGTGCTGCTGTAACCAGCTTAGCAAAATCAGTCTGGCAAACATCACCTGCAGTGCGGTACACCCTGAAAATTTAAACTTATGCAGTAACCGGCTGAGCGGCGGAAGATAATCACTGACACAGACCAGCCGGTGCCACGGCGGGGGATTGAGTAAACAGCGACCACAGGCGCCCGTATCCGGTGCCGCAGGCAAACCGCAGCGGTAGCACAGCGACGGGAGTGCGGGCAACCGGCGCTGGCAGGGACTGCAAATCCCGCGTTCCGGCGAGCACACGGGCAACTGGCATAGCCAGCAATTACCTTTTAATGTGAACATGTTAACCTCTCACTTTTAACCGGAGTACTTCATCATGTCGCTTTACTGGCACCGTTGCGGAGAAGGAAAAACGGATCTTGTGTTATTGCACGGCTGGGGTTTGAATGCCGAAGTATGGTCTGGTATCACAGAGAGATTAAGGCCCCATTTCCGTTTACATCTCGTCGACCTGCCTGGCTATGGTCGCAGTCAGGGTTATTCTGCGATGACGCTGGAGGAGATGGCCGGGGTATTACGGCCACATTTACCCGAAGATGCGATTATTGCTGGCTGGTCATTAGGTGGCCTGGTGGCGACCCGGCTGGTACAGACAGCACGACAGAAAGTGCGCGGGTTGATAACCCTCGCTTCCTCACCCTGTTTCAGTGAACGGGAGCAGTGGCCGGGGATTAAACCGACCGTGCTTGAGGGCTTCAGACAGCAACTCAGTCAGCATTTTGAAAAAACGGTCGAACGGTTTATGGCGCTACAGACGTTGGGAACCGGTACAGCCAGACAGGATGCCCGGCAACTCCGAGACGTCATTCTTTCGCAGCCGTTACCGCAAGCCGATGTGCTTAACGGAGGGCTGTCTATTCTGCAATCCGCAGACCTGCGTGGCGAACTGTCCGCACTGAAGGTGCCGGTGCTGCGCATTTACGGGGCACTGGATGCGCTGGTGCCGGTAGCGATAGTGCCTGAGGTGGACCAGTATACCGGACACGGACAGTCACTGATCATTCCTAAGGCCGGACACGCACCTTTCATTTCTCATCCTGACCTCTTTTGCCAGCAGGTGCTGGATTTTTCATCTGATTTGTAAAAATTTGACCTTGTGCATTGCCTGTTTTTTAAACATTCGCGCATACTTTGGTCGGACAACATCCTTACCTCTGTTGTCGGACGGCCCCTGACATTTTCTCCCGTGTCAGGGGTTGCCTGTTTTTACGCATTTTATAAAATCATAAAATAAGAGGCTTACCCTATGAATATGTTGAAGTTTGCAGTAACTGCGTTCGTCGCGGGTACCGTGTCTTTTTCTGCATTGGCGGCAGAAGAGGTTACGAAAGCGGAAGTCAGCCGCCAGCATCTGGAAAAAATAGGCACGGTGACCACCACCTCGAAAGCCACTGCTCCGATAGATGCCAAAGCTGAGCTGTCCAGACTGGCTGATGAAAAGGGAGGGCGCTACTTCAGGGTGATTGCCGGACGTGAGCATGGCCGTATCAGTGCCACGGCAGAAGTCTATAAGTAATCTGTTTTGCACAGGCTGCCTTCGGGCGGTCTGTGCTGCACCATTTATCTTCTGATGCGGACAGGCTGGCCTCAGGGTGTATTTTTCCTGCCTGCAGTTGCATACTTTCAGACAGATTCAATGTCTGCCGGCCGTTTGCCGGGATCCCGTATTAACCATCAGAAGGTCAGATATGAGCCAGGTCATAACAGTTATTGCATCAATTACCGCAACACCAGGTGAAGAGAAAGTGGTTGCTGAAGCCTTAAAAACGGCTGAGAGAGAAGTGCAGGGTGAGCCCGGGTGTGAATCTTATGTACTCCATCAAAATATCAGTCAGCCGCAGCAATTTATTATGCTCGAGCGCTGGAGCTCACGTCAGCACCTGGATGAACATGAGAAAGCCCCGGCATTTCAGAAGCTGGCAGCAGCGCTGAATAACCGTGCCTCGCTGGACGTTGTTCTTTCGCAGGAAGTCAGTGCGGACTGAATTGCGGAAAAAAGCTCCCGGGACGGGAGCTTTTCAGATTAGCGTTTTTTGCCAAACGCAGCGGCCAGAGCATCTTCCATTGCGCTGTTGCCTGTGGCTTTAGGTCGTGTTTTACCGGCATTCTGGCGGGCTGCAGGGCGTGGCTGACCGGCGGGTGCGGCACTGCCTCCCGGTCTGCGTGTTTCGCCTGCTTGCTCATCCAGACGCATTGTCAGGGCGATACGCTTACGTTGCAGGTCGATATCTATGACCTTAACCTTGACGATATCTCCGGCCTTCACGACCTTGTGCGGGTCGTCGACAAATTTATCCGACAGGGACGAGATATGTACCAGACCGTCCTGGTGAACGCCGATATCCACAAAAGCCCCGAAGTTAGTCACATTCGTGACCGAGCCTTCCAGTACCATCCCCGGCAGTAAGTCTGCCATCGTATCGATACCTTCGGCAAAAGTCGCTGTTTTGAATTCAGGACGGGGATCCCGGCCCGGTTTTTCAAGCTCTTTCAGGATATCGTTGACGGTCGGTAACCCGAAGCGCTCATCGGTAAACTCTGAAGGTTTCAGGGCATGAACCGCCTGGCTGTTACCCATTAATTCTTGCAGGCTCTGTGCGGTTGCCTGCAAAATGCGCTCAACCACCGGATAGGCTTCCGGGTGAACGGTGGAGGCATCCAGCGCGTTTTCACCCTGGCTGATCCGCAAAAATCCGGCACACTGTTCAAAGGCTTTTGGCCCCAGACGGCTGACTTTCAGTAACTGCTTACGGTTTATGAAACGACCATTTTCATCCCGCCAGTCGACAATATTCTGTGCCATCATCCGGCTCAGCCCGGCAACCCGGGTTAGCAGGGGAACGGATGCCGTATTCAGGTCAACACCGACGGCGTTAACACAGTCTTCTACCACAGCATCCAGTTTTTTCGCCAGCTGACTCTGACTGACATCATGCTGATACTGCCCGACCCCGATGGATTTAGGCTCAATCTTCACCAGCTCAGCTAACGGGTCCTGTAAGCGGCGGGCAATGGAAACCGCGCCACGCAGCGACACATCCAGATCAGGGAACTCAAGGGCGGCCAGTTCAGAAGCAGAGTACACTGAAGCGCCTGCTTCGCTGACGATCACCTTCTGAGCCGTAACCTGCGGATACTGTTTCTGCAGTTCGAGGAAGAATCGTTCGGTCTCGCGGGAGGCAGTACCATTACCTATCGCGACCAGTTCAACCTGATAGCGGGTACATAACGCGGCCACACTGGCTGCGGCTTTGGCCGCCTGACCGGTGTGCGGATAGACCGTATCGGTCGCGACCAGTTTACCGGTGGCATCGACAACGGCGACTTTTACGCCGGTACGCAGGCCGGGATCGAGACCCATGGTCGGGCGCATACCCGCCGGTGCGGCCATCAGCAGATCATTCAGGTTACGGGCAAAGACATTGATCGCTTCATCTTCAGCGCGCTCTCTGAGTGTTCCCATCAGTTCGGTTTCCAGATGCAGCAGGATTTTGATCCGCCATGTCCAGCTGATGACGGCTTTTCTCCAGCGGTCCGCTGCCGCATTATTGAAAATGACCTGCAGATGTTCTGCTATCAGTGTCTCGCCATAACTTTCCCGCGGTGGTTCATCGCTTTGCGGATCCGGGTTCAGAGAAAGCTGCAGGATACCTTCGTTACGCCCGCGGAACATAGCCAGCGCGCGGTGAGAAGGGATTGATGACAACAGTTCGTGGTGACCAAAGTAGTCGCGAAATTTCGCGCCTTCTTCTTCCTTGCCTTCCACGACTTTTGACACCAGATGAGCATTCTTAGACAGATAATGACGTACTTTCGCCAGCAGAACGGCATCTTCCGCAAACTTTTCCATCAGTATATAACGGGCGCCGTCCAGCGCTGCGCGGGTATCCGCGATACCTTTATCTGCATCAACATAAGACTGCGCCGCACTCTCAGGGTCCTGATCCGGCTGCTGCCATAACAGGGTCGCGAGGGGTTCCAGACCGGCTTCAATGGCTATCTGTCCACGGGTGCGGCGCTTCGGTTTATAAGGGAGATAGAGATCTTCGAGTTCCGTCTTACTCAGGGTGGTGTTCAGCGCATCGGAAAGCTCCGGTGTCAGCTTACCCTGTTCCTCAATGGAGCGGAGAATGGTCTGGCGGCGATCTTCGAGCTCACGGAGATAACTCAGCCTGGATTCTAACTGGCGTAGCTGTGTATCATCCAGCCCGCCCGTGACTTCTTTACGATAGCGTGCAATAAATGGCACGGTATTCCCTTCGTCCAACAGATGCACAGCAGAATTGACCTGCTCTGCACGCACCTGAAGTTCACCGGCAATAATTTGGCTTAGCGAATTTTTCATCTTTAGCATCAGATTTCTGCGAGGTTGGTTTCCAGCGGACAGTTATACGGACTGAGCCGTTAAAATGCCAGTAGCGCCGCTGCCTTTGGGCTATATTCCTAATCTGCGTCCGGGTACAGGATCTCGTTAATATACCAGGTGGCAATTCCGGCCGGTGTTTCTACCTGTGCGGCATCGCCGGCCTCTTTTTTAAGCAAGGCTCTGGCCATCGGAGAGTCGATCGAAATATAGTCTTTACGGCCAAAAATCTCGTCATAGCCCACAATGCGAAAAGATTTAATCTCACCGCGATCATTTTCGACCTCAACCTGTGCGCCAAAGAAGACTTTTCCCTGTTGCTGCGGGGAGTAATCGACAATACGTAACGCTTCCAGGCTTTTTCTCAGATACCGGACTCTGCGATCAATCTCTCTGAGCCGCTTTTTGTTATACTGATAATCGGCATTTTCACTGCGATCACCCAGGCTGGCAGCCCAGGTCACCTTTTTGGTGACTTCCGGACGTTCCTCGCGCCAAAGGTAGTCAAGTTCCTGTTTTAATTTGTTATAGCCTTCGCGTGTAATCAGTGGCGTTCTCATTCCGCTTCCCGTAACAGTCAATAAATGTCAGTCATTGTCAGTGTATGTCGCTTATACGGGTGTAAAAGTCCGGTTTATAGATTGGATAACCCGAAATTCACCGTACTGCGCGTAAAACAGCCATTATCATCCGTGATGAAATCCGGAAGAAAAGGTTGAGGAATTTCAACAGACTCCACGGGCATAGGGCGATAAAAACGGAGTTAACTTGCTGTTTAATATGCTTTGTAACAATTTCGGCTAGAATATAAACCATTATAAACTGTCACTGTAATATATCTTTTTTAACAATACAGCATCAGGCAATTGTGCCTTTGGGAGTGAAGAAATGCAGGAAAATTACAAAGTTCTGGTCGTTGATGATGATATGCGACTGCGCGCATTGCTGGAAAGATATCTGACCGAGCAGGGTTTCCAGGTTCGCAGCGTAGCGAATGCCGAACAGATGGATCGTTTACTGACCCGTGAATCCTTCCACCTGATGGTACTTGATTTGATGCTGCCGGGCGAAGATGGCCTTTCTATCTGTCGCCGTTTACGTAGCCAAAGTAACCCGATGCCTATCATTATGGTGACGGCCAAAGGTGAAGAAGTGGATCGTATTGTCGGGCTGGAAATCGGTGCTGACGATTATATCCCTAAACCGTTTAACCCGCGTGAACTGCTGGCCCGTATCCGCGCTGTATTGCGTCGCCAGGCGAATGAACTGCCGGGCGCACCGTCGCAGGAAGAAGCCGTTATCGCCTTTGGTAAGTTTAAACTGAACCTCGGCACCCGCGAAATGTTCCGTGAAGATGAACCTATGCCATTAACCAGTGGTGAGTTCGCGGTACTGAAAGCGCTGGTCAGCCACCCGCGTGAGCCGTTATCCCGCGACAAGCTGATGAATCTGGCCCGTGGCCGTGAATACAGTGCGATGGAACGTTCTATTGATGTTCAGATTTCACGTCTGCGTCGTATGGTAGAAGAAGACCCGGCACACCCGCGGTATATTCAGACCGTCTGGGGCCTGGGGTATGTGTTTGTGCCGGATGGCAGTAAAGCATGAAGCGATTCCGCTTCTCGCCACGGAGCTCCTTTGCCCGTACGCTGCTATTGATCGTGACTTTACTGTTTGTCAGTCTGGTCACGACGTATCTGGTGGTGCTGAATTTTGCGATTTTGCCGAGTCTTCAGCAGTTTAATAAGGTTCTGGCGTATGAAGTCAGAATGCTGATGACCGATAAGCTGCAGCTGGAAGATGGCACGCAGTTAGAAGTTCCGCCGGCTTTTCGTCGGGAAATCTATCGGGAATTAGGTATTTCACTGTATACCAATGCAGCGGCAGAGGAAGGCGGGTTACGCTGGGCACAGCATTATGAATTTCTGAGTGATCAGATGGCGCAGCAACTGGGCGGGCCGACCGATGTCCGGGTGGAGGTCAATAAGAACTCTCCTGTGGTCTGGCTGAAGACCTGGTTATCTCCCGATATCTGGGTGCGTGTCCCTTTGACGGAAATTCATCAGGGAGATTTCTCCCCGCTGTTCCGCTATACCCTGGCCATTATGCTGCTGGCGATTTGCGGAGCCTGGTTATTTATCCGTATGCAGAACCGGCCACTGGTGGAGCTGGAAAATGCTGCTCTGCAGGTGGGACAGGGGATTATACCGCCGCCGTTAAGAGAATATGGCGCATCGGAAGTACGCTCGGTGACCCGGGCGTTTAATCAGATGGCTGCCGGGATTAAACAACTGGCCGATGACCGTACTTTGCTCATGGCAGGAGTCAGCCATGACCTCCGGACACCGCTGACACGTATTCGTCTGGCGACGGAGATGATGGGCGAAGAAGAAAAGTATCTTTCCGAATCCATCAACAAAGATATTGAAGAATGTAATGCCATTATCGAACAGTTTATCGATTATCTGCGTACCGGGCAGGAAATGCAGACAGAACGTGTCGATCTGAATACGGTACTCGGAGAAGTGGTCGCTGCCGAAAGCGGTTATGAGCGCGAGATAGAGAATGCCGTGATGGACAGTGAACTTCTGCTGGATATCAATCCGCTGTCTGTTAAACGCGCTGTGGCGAATATGGTGGTGAATGCTGCCCGCTATGGTAATGGCTGGATCAAAGTCAGTAGCGGTCGTGAGCTGAACCGGGCCTGGTTTCAGGTAGAAGATAATGGTCCCGGGATTGAACCGGAGCAAATTGAACATCTGCTTCAGCCTTTTGTCCGCGGTGACAGTGCCCGCAGTACCAGCGGAACAGGATTAGGGCTGGCTATCGTCCAGCGGATTATCGATGCGCACCGGGGGGAGCTGGAAATCGGCAGAAGTGAACAGGGCGGGCTGCGTATCCGGGCCTGGTTACCGGTGCCGGTTACAGAACCGCCGGTGGTGAATACCGCCACTCATTAAGTGTACGAAACAGACAGGGTGGGTCACCCTGTCTGTGACGGCGAATTAATCGGGCACCGGACCGGCATGTACCAGTGCCTGACCGGTGGCCGTATCCGTATATTGTACGAAATTATCAATAAACTTCTGTGCCAGTACCCCGGCCTGGGTTCGCCATTCGCTCTCTGATGCCCAGCTATTCCTCGGGTCAAGTAGTGAACTCTCCACATTTTTCAGCCTCAGAGGCATCTGCAGGTTAAATACCGGCAATACCTGCATCGGAGCTTGCCGTAATTCATCGTTAAGAATGGCATTGATCAACGTCCGCGTGTTTTTCAGCGATATACGCTGACCCTGACCATTCCAGCCGGTATTGACCAGATAGGCTTCTGCGCCTGCGGCCTGCATTCGCTTCAGAAGCACTTCTGCATAACGGGTCGGATGCAGGGTAAGAAAGGCCGCCCCGAAGCAGGCCGAGAACGTGGGGAGCGGTCTGACAATTCCCCGTTCTGTCCCGGCGAGTTTGGCCGTGAAGCCGGATAAAAAATGATACTGGGTTTGCTCCGGTGTCAGCCGTGATACCGGGGGTAAAATCCCGAAGGCATCGGCAGTGAGAAAAATAACCTTACGGGCATGCCCGGCTTTGGAAAGCGGGGTCACGATATTCTCAATATGGCTGAGAGGATAAGAGACCCGGGTATTTTCAGTTTTCGAGGCATCGGCAAAATCAATGCGGCCATCGGCGAGGACAACGACGTTCTCCAGCAGAGCATCACGGCGGATAGCCTGGTAGATTTCCGGCTCGGCCTGCGGACAAAGATTAATGGTTTTTGCATAGCACCCGCCTTCAAAGTTGAAGACGCCTTCATCATCCCAGCCGTGTTCATCATCACCGATCAACTGTCGGGCCGGATCGGTTGAGAGAGTGGTTTTCCCGGTACCGGACAGGCCGAAGAATACGGCCACATCGCCCTGTTTACCCACATTAGCGGAGCAGTGCATAGAGGCAATATTCTTCAATGGCAGTAAATAATTCATGACGGCAAACAAGCCTTTCTTCATCTCGCCGCCATACCAGGTGCCCCCGATAAGCTGAATACGCTCGGTCAGATTAAATGCCACAAAATTTTCAGAATTCAGCCCCTGAGACTGCCAGTGCGGATTGGAACATTTTGACGCATTCAGGACCACAAAGTCCGGGGTAAACTGTGCCAGTTCTTCCTCGTCCGGTTGGATAAACATATTTTTGACGAAGTGAGCCTGCCATGCCACTTCTGTCACAAAGCGTACACTGAGGCGGCTGTTGGCATTGGCGCCGCAGAAGGCATCTGTCACGAACAGACGTTTACCGGAAAGCTGATCGGTCACGCAACGTTTTAGTGTCTGCCAGGTGTCCACGCTGAGCGGCTGATTGCCGCTGCTGCCCTGTGCAGTGTCACTCCACCAGAGATTATCGCGGGTTGTCTCATCGCGGACGATGTATTTATCTTTCGGAGAGCGGCCGGTAAAAATACCGGTATCTACCGCAACGGCACCGTTACTGGTCAGTATCCCCCGCTCAAAGCCCTGTAATTCCGGGCGGAGTTCTTCGTTAAACAGGGTTGTGTAGTCCGGGTTATAAATAATGCAGGGGGTATGCTGAATACCTAACGATGAGAGATCGGGCAACTTCCCATTACTGGAAGACATGTGTCTGCTCCTTTCGAACCTGGGTCTGCAAGTGGATATGCCGCGGCCAGAGGCAACGATAATCATTCCGGAAGAATATCAGCCTGAGAGTTACGGGCAGTGTACACAGCGGATCATCAAGGCAGGAAGGAGGTCCGGGGAAAAGTGTGAAGCGGGTTATACTTCGCTGTAATGACTACCCTTTCTTTCAACAGAAAAGGTAGCCCTGCAGCGATACCGGTGACGCCGGCCTCAGCAGATAAGGCCGGCGTTTCGTGATCAGTGGACGGAGTTGTTACCTGCGAGTGCATTAGTGCGGATGTTTTCCACATCGACCGCATCATAAATGTAATGAGTGCCACAGTAGTCACAATGCATATCGATCTTGCCATCTTCGGCAAGGATCTCATCGATCTCATTAGCCGCCACGGTTTTCAGTACATCGCCACAACGCTCACGTGAACAGGTACATTTGAATTCAACCGAAACCGGGTCAAAGACTGACACCTCTTCCTGGTGATAAAGACGCCATAACACGTCGGTAGCCGATAATGAGGTCAGCTCTTCTGCCTTGATGGTCTCAGCCAGCGTCACCAGGTGTTCAAACTCCTCGTTACCGGCACCGTGGGACGGCAGAACCTGAAGCAGGATACCGCCGGCCCCCCGGGCGTCCTGGCGGATAATAAGCCGGGTAGGTAATTGCTCTGAACGGGCAAAGTAGTCTTCCAGGCACTCAGCAATCGTCTCACCTTCCAGCCCGACCACGCCCTGATAACGTTCGCCTTTCGCCGGAGTGATGGTAATGATCAGATACCCATTCCCGGCCATCTCTTTCAGTGTTGCGCCGTCAGCAATATCACCACGCATACGGGCAACACCGCGAAGCTGCTGATGATTGTTACCATTGACCACCGCCATCGACAGAGGACCGTCTCCCTGCAACTGAACAGTGATGTCGCCTTCAAATTTCAGTGTCGCGGTCATCAGACTGGTCGCGACCAGCAACTCGCCCAGTAACGCCTGCACCGGCTGCGGGTAGTCATGACCCTGCAGGATATCCTGCAGAGTCTGTGAAACGTTCACGAGCTCGCCGCGAACCTCGGCATTGTTAAAAATGAAGCGATGAAGCTGATCGTGTACAGGCATAAGTGTCTCTCTTTGGGGACGGGAGATTATTCATCGCCCGTTAATTTAAATTTTATCAGATGGCGGCGTTCTTTTTTATCCGGCCGTCTGTCAGGGTGAGGCATCGTCAATGCATGGAGTTTCCGTGCAACGGCCTGAGCCTCACGTTTTTCGATACTTTCCGGCGTTTCGCGATAAAGAAGACTGGCATCCGTCGCGCTGCCTCGTTGCCCGGCGATGCCGGTGATCACCACGGTACGCAGGTCATTTCCCTGACGTAATACCAGCTCAGCATTGAGCTCGACATGTTTGCCGGGTTTAGTGCGTTGTCCGTTGTAATGGACTTTTCCGCCTTCAATCATTTCTCTGGCGATGGCCCGGGTCTTATAAAAACGGGCTGCCCATAGCCATTTATCCAGCCTGACCTCCTGCGGGGGCATTTTTGGTTTCATGCTGGCTCCTGTTATCAGAATCACCGGCGACCTGTGCCTGGCCGAGTGCCATTAATGTGGGTGACCGCCCTGTGCCGGAATTGAGTAGATATGGGTGAATACAGATAATTCAAGGCAGAAGGGGGACGCTACAGATGACAGTATCTTCCGTGCAGCACAAACCAGTGAGGTATTATTATAACGTACTTCCGGCCGGAAGTATTGCGTCGCCAGTACCCGGAAATGCTGTAGTAACGGTCATGTCATGGCTCCCGGGGGAGATGACCGTTAACTCCATAGAAATGGCTGAAGCGGCTATCCGGGGTCAGAAAAGCGACCGGGGCTCATGTCCGCTGCCCAGGGTCGGATTAAAGCATTTATCGTAATACTGCTGAATGGCTATCTTTCGCTGGTGGTCTTTACGCATTCCACGGAAGGCAAGAACTGCGTTCACCAGCAGGCAGAGCACCAATACTACCAGGAAGAGCGATGTCCCGAGATAACGCCAGAGAGAGATCCCGCCCGGCTCTTCATGTAACGAGACATGGGTCGTGCCGTTAGCATCGACAGAGAGTGCAGTAATGATACCGGACGCGGTAAAAGGGGTATGGAGTAACATCGCGGAAATGCGCTGTAGCTCATTCCATTGTTCGGGTGCACTGAGATCAAATAAAGAGACATCCGGCTGCGGCTGCCTGACCAGTTGCCGGCCCTGGTCACTGATCAACAGGTAGCCCCCCGGCGGCGGGCTGTTCAGGGTTTCTATGGCTTTACGTGTTTCACTGGTAAAAAACGTTGCCGCAGCGCTGTTGACCAGATTCTCCAGCATGCCGGCACTGACCGGACGCAACAGGACATTGACCCCATTCAGCTGACCGGATTTCGCACGGGTTACCAGGGATGACCAGTCTTTTGCATTGCCCAGATTGACCAGCGCATTTTTCAGACGGACGCAGTCCATCGCCTGACCACAGAGCTGGTGGGTTTTCAGTACAATATCGGCGAAGTCATCCAGCAGGATCATCCCCGATTTCTGAATCGCTAATGCCAGCTGGGGATTAATTTTTAAATCGTCGATGGAGTCAGGATGCAGTTGCCGTTGGACGGTATCCAGCAGTGCCATGGTTTCATCAATGATCTCAGATTGCGGCAATGGAAGAGGGGAGGCGTTATTCCAGTATATGGCCGAGCAGTCAAAGGGCATATAGCCATAACTACGGTTCCCCTGGTAACTGCCCGGGACCGAGCACATTCCGTCGCCTTTGACATCCAGTAAATCTCCCACCTGTAATTTCATGGCAGACAACTGCTTCAGGGAGGTCACTTCAATTCGCTGAGTCCCCTGCAACCAGGCCATACTGAGTTTGAAAGGCATCCCCAGCGGGACCCAGCTCGCCATCATGAGCAATACCAGTAATGCGCCGCCGGCCAGAACAGCATTTTTACGCCAGCGTTGGATCGGAAATTCGCGGCATTCGTCGTGCAATGACAGAAATCTGCCCTGTCGGATCACCCGGCGTTCGGTATCGATATCGATTTCGGTCACTTTCCCCAGGTCGTGCTGAATATAGGGCATCCAGTAGTCGGGATAGTGCAGATCGATAACGCCCAGCGAAATATTACTTTGTTCCTGATTCGACTCCCCGAAAAGCCCCCAGCGTTTGGGCAACCCACGCATACAGTGGATTTCTTTAAAATCACTGAGTCTGGCAGGGCGGAACATACTCCACAGGCATCCGGAGATGACTAACAGTGACGGTACGACCAGCCATAACAGCAGCCCCGGGGGCACAAGCTGACTCAGGAACAGGATCAGTAGTGCCAGACAGATAATAAAGGCTTCCGGGGTTCCGTCGGGCCTGGAAAGCTGGTGTTCTTCCGGTGTTTCTCTGCGTATCTGCAGCAGCTCAATATTACTGCTTTTCTCTTTACGGATAGAGGCCGGGGAGTTCAGTGGCAGATGAGGGAGGCTCTCGGAGGTCTCCTGAAAATAGTCAGCCAGCTGATGCCCGTTAAGTGCAATGACCAGTAAAATATTCCCGGCGGGGATCAGTTCTATGGTGTTTTCTGCCGTAATGAATTGTTCCCACAAGGGCGGCAGATGGATCTCAATGGTATCGAGATAATATCGCCATTGCTGGGGGGAACTGGTGGACAGCCCGTAGCGTGTTATCGGATAAGTGAGGGAGTAGACCTTATGGCTGCGTAACGTAAAAACCGGTTCTTTACTGACAGTGGGGCGATTGAACAGCGCGAGAATAGGATGGCGTGATGATGATATAGCTGACAGGTACGCAACCGCGGCTTGCTTTTCTTCTGAAGAGAGAGGACGTTTGGTTGCAGGGATCAATAAAGTCAGCCTCTCCGGAAAGAAGCGGTACCTTCTGAAATAAATCATTGAAGCACCAGCTAATAATATTGCTAATGCTAAAATCGTAATCATCATACCCATGTAATGTTCAGCCTGGCTACAGAGAACTCCGCGGAAGTTATTTACTCCGGAAAAGATAATAAAATATGATTCTCAGTTGCACCGGGTACCGGCCCGGTGTGCACGACTACAGCCGCGAATGATGACCTTTTTCACCTTCTTCTTAGTGCTGCTGAGTCATTGATTAAAGTCAGAATTCGCTCGTCACTATTCTACTGCGCGCCGCACAATAAGGGTATCGGTCTAATCTTAATATTCATATCTTATATGATCTGCCGGCGGGGGAGATAATGCCTGACCCTGCCACTCCTGTGAAGGACTGAACCGGGTATTTGAGCTACAGGGTGAGCTGTGGTTCAATACGATCAGTTAGTCTGCAGGTTCATTAGCGCTGCTCATTCCAACGTACTGTTCGAGGTTATCGATGGGTTCCCTGAAAAAACCAGAAATTCTGAATATCAAAGAGGTTGCCCGTTCCCGGCTATTTACTATCCAGCAGGTCGACCTGGAATTCAGTAACGGAGAGCGGCGGGCGTATGAGCGTATGAAACCTTCATCGAGGGAAGCCGTGATGATCCTCGCACTGGACGGTGATTCGGTGCTACTGATCGAAGAGTATGCGGTCGGGCTGGAGAGTTATGAACTGGGGTTTCCTAAAGGACTGATAGACCCGGGCGAAACTCCCCCGGAGGCGGCACAACGTGAACTGAAAGAAGAAGCCGGTTTTGGCGCACGGAATACCGAATTACTGGCCAGTCTGACGATGGCTCCTTCTTATTTCTCCAGCCGCATGAATATTATTGTTGCGCAGGATCTTTATCCGGAAAAACTGGAAGGTGATGAACCTGAACCCCTGGTCGTGCACCGCTGGCCGCTTAATAATCTGACTGGCTTGCTGGAAAAGCCCCAATTCAGTGAGGCCAGAAATATCAGTGCGCTGTTCCTGCTACGGGAATGGTTGATAAAGCACAATAAACTGCCAGGCTGATCATAACAAAAAGCCGGCAGTGCCGGCTTTTTTATCCCCTGAGCAGGGTCAATCAACAGGGCCCGGGCAGCGATAAACAGCGCCGGGCAACGACCATAAATGTCGCGGACCGAAGGTCTTATTGCTCCCGGTCCCTCCAGTCCCCCGTCCCGGGGGATCTTGCTTAAGGAATGTCAGAACAGGTCGTGACTCTGGCCGTTATTGATGATTTCAGGGCTGGTATCCTGCACTGAATATTCGGTCGGTTCTGTGCCGGTAATAAAGTATTCCTGACGCGAATTAGCCCCGCCTTTAGACAGTTTTCCGGTGGTACGGTCAATAGTCACCGTGGTAATGCCTTCCGGTGGGACCAGTGGCTGCAGTGGTACACCCTCCAGAGCGACTTTCATATAGTCATCCCAGGCTGGCTGGGCGGTTTTAGCACCGCCTTCATACCCGGCGGCCTGATCTTTAATGGCTCCGGAATAAGTACTGCGGCCTAAATCTCTGCGGGCATCATCAAAGCCTATCCAGACCGAAGTGGCGATATCCGGGCCGAATCCGGAAAACCATGCATCTTTCGAATTGTTGGTAGTACCTGTTTTACCACCGATATCATTTCGTTTCAGGTCCCTGCCGGCACGCCAGCCTGTCCCTTGCCAGCCCGGTTCCCCGAAGACATTCGAGTTCAGAGCGCTCTTAATCAGGAAGGAGAGCTGAGTACTGATGACATGGGGCGCATATTGCTGATCTGTCACCGGCGGCACCAGGGGGTGTTCCAGATCCGTTTGTGGTGCAGAGGCATTCGCCGGGGCAACCGTGCCAGATTGCGCGACGTTTTCAATACTTTCTTCGTTCAGTGCCGCTGATTTCGGGGTCTCGCCATAGATCACCGGAATATTGCATTGCGGACAGGCGATTTTCGGTTGTTCTTCAAAAACGGTATCCCCGCCATCATTGACAATCTTCTGAATAAACCATGGGTCAACCAGGAAACCGCCATTCGTCAGGGTGGCATAACCTCTGACAACCTGTAACGGCGTGAATGACGCCGCCCCCAGAGCCAGGGACTCCGTATGGACAATATTCTGCTCCGGAAAGCCCAGTCGTTGCAGGTACTTCACGGCATAATCCACACCCATCGCCCGCATCGCCCTGACCATCACCACGTTTTTAGACAACCCTAATCCCTGACGTAAACGGATAGGGCCGTCGTAAGTATTCGGTGAGTTATGAGGACGCCAGTCTGTACCGGCACCGGCATCCCAGCGGGAGATAGGCACATCATTCAGCAGAGTCGCTAATGTCAGACCTTTATCCATGGCTGCGGTGTACAACAGTGGTTTGATGTTTGACCCGACCTGCCGTAAGGCCTGGGTGGCCCGGTTAAACATGCTCTGGTTAAAATCAAAGCCGCCAACCAGCGCAATGATGGCACCGGTTTTGGAATTCAGCGAGACCAGCGCGGAATTCACATCCGGCACCTGTGCCAGCAGCCATTGGCTCTCTGTCTGACGTACCCAGATAAGCTGTCCCGGTTGCAGCACCTGGTTAACCGTCTGTGGGGTCGCGCCTTGCTGGGTATCTGTCTTAAACGGTCTTGCCCAGCGAACAGCGGCAAGGTCGAGCGACAACACTTTATCCCCTTTAAGGGTCACACTGGCAGTACTGGCGTTTGCGGCAGTGACGACGGCCGGGATGAGCGGGCCATACACCGGAAGTGTATTCAGCTCCCGGCTAATTTTTGCTGCATCCCAGGCATTATCGCCGGATTTCCATAACACCTTTTGTGGCCCGCGATAGCCATGACGCATATCGTAGTCGATAACGTTTTTCTGTACGGCAGCCTGAGCGGCGGTCTGTAACCGGCGTGTGATGGTGGTATAGACCTTAAATCCGTCGGTATACGCATTATCGCCGTAACGCTTCACCATCTCCTGGCGTACCATTTCGGTGATATACGGTGCGCTAAAGGCGACCTCCGGGCCATGGTAACTGGCATCGATCGCCTGTGCCCTGGCGTCATCATACTGCTGACGTGTGATGTAATGCTGGTCCAGCATGCGCGACAGCACGACATTTCTGCGGGCCAGGGCACGATCCGGGGAATAGAGCGGATTAAAGGTTGACGGCGCTTTCGGTAGCCCGGCGATCATGGCCATCTCGCTCAATGTCAGTTGATCCACATTCTTACCAAAATAAACCTGCGCGGCCGCCCCGACACCATACGCACGATAGCCCAGGTAGATTTTATTCAGATAGAGTTCCAGAATTTCATCTTTACTCAGTAACTGCTCGATGCGTATTGCAAGAAAGGCTTCTTTGACCTTCCTCATGAACGTTTTTTCCGGGCTCAGGAAGAAATTACGCGCTAACTGCTGGGTGATCGTACTGGCCCCCTGAGAAGCATGGCCGGTCACCAGGGCGATACTGGCGGCGCGGAAGATCCCGACCGGGTCAATGCCGTGATGCTCGTAGAAACGGCTGTCTTCTGTGGCAATAAACGCTTTTACCATTTCAGGCGGGATTTGATTCAGCGTTAAGGGGACACGGCGTTTTTCGCCAAACTGAGCCATCAGCTCGCCGTCGGCACTGTAGACCTGCATCGGCGTTTGCAGCCGCACATCTTTCAGTGTGTTTACATCAGGCAGCTGTGGCTCAATATACTTATAGAGGCCATAGACAGAGCCGACTCCCAGAAATACGCAAAAAATTGCGAAAATAAATAAATACTTTAAGAACTTCACCTGAAATATCCCACCAAAGGTCAACTGCATAGTTTATAGACAATTTTGCCGTAGTATAAAGGCAAGAAGATTGGTTTGATACGTCATTTTGCGCAACAGACACAGCGGAGGTGTCATTTATGAATTTTCAGCGCTGGAATGTCGGGCTTGATATTCAGCCTGACTGTATTACTGCCCTCGGGGTACAGGCCCGCCGCACAGGTTGGCAATTGCGCCACTGGTGGCAGCACCGGTTACCTTCCACAGGCACCGGCACCCTGGATATCGAAGGGCAGCGGTCAGCCTTGTTATCTCTTCTGCATCAGTGGCGCCGGCTATTACCCGGCCGGTTTTCGCTGCGGATCGGTTTACCTCCGCATCTCGTTTCCCGCCGTGAACTTACGTTGCCCATGGCCGTCATGTGTGAGCCGCAGCGCGGGCGTTATATCCGGGCCGCGGCGCGCCGATGGTTTCCTGAAGGTACCGGACCTTTGGGACTTGATTACACCGCTGAACCGTTTTCTTCGGGGGGACTCACGGTGACGGTCGTCAATCAGGAGGTACTGGATCAGTGGCAGGCATTATTCCGACAGGCAGGACTGAACCCGGAGGTATTTGATCTCTCTCCGGCCAGTCTGGCGGTAATTATGGAAGCGCAGCAGCCGGAAAAAGACGGCATATTACTTCACTGCAGTGATGCCTTCTGGTTATGGGCTACCCGCCGGCACGGGAAAATCAGCTACGGCTGGCAGTTTCGCCAGCAAGTCCCCGATGCCGACACCCTCTGTCGGCAGCAGTGCCCTGAGGCAGCCTTTCGTCTCTGTTGCGGCGACTCTCTCCGGCAGCCGCTGCCCGGCTTTACGTTATGCCATCCTCTGCTGATGATTGCCCATCGGTATCCGCCGTTACCGGCCAATGACAATGGTTATGTCCTGGCGACCGGTCTCGCTTTACGCCCGGAAGATAGCGTATGACCGGGGTGAATCTGTTGCCCTGGCGGGAAACGGCGATAAAACAACGGGCGCGCCACTGGGTCATTCGCTATAGCGTCTTGCTGATGGTGATCACTCTTCTTTGTACCGTGGGATATGTCATTCTGCGTGATCGGCTGCAGAAGATGCTTTTACTGGATGAGCATCAACAGCAACAGCAGTTACGGATAAACCAGCTCATTACCGAACAACAACAGCTCTCGCTGCGCCTGGATGATCTGAGGAAGAACAGGGAAGCCCGGCAGGTACAGCAGGAGCAACAATTGCAATGGCGTCGTTTCTGGGCTGACTTACCGGGACTGATGCCTGCCTCGGTCTGGTTATCCTCTGTCAGCCGTCAGAAAGGGGTACTCATTGTCCGTGGGCAGACTGACAGTGTTTCGCAACTAATACGATTTAACCGCCATCTGGCAGGACATCCGTTTTTATCCTCACCGGCTATTCAGGAATTGGTCACGGTAGCCGAAGGCGGATACCGCTTTACGCTTACGGCCCGTCTGCTCCCCGGACTCCACGGGAAGGAGGATGGCAATGCCTGAAGTTATACTTTCTTTTTTATACCGTCCACAGAGTCAGCAGTGGCTGCTGTTCGTTCTGCTTGGCATGGGCAGTCTGGTTGCAGAGGCAGCACTGCTGGATTTCCCAGCCTGGCGCCAGTGGCAGCGGAGTGAAGTCCGTTATCTTCAGCAATCGGCCGTCCTGAACCAGAAACGGAAAAAACTGGCATCTCTGCCTTCACTGGTTCAACTACGTGCTCTGTGCAATCAGGCTAAAGCGCCGGAGCCCCCGCGGATGACCCCCATGATGCTACTGGCCCGCACGAATGTCAGGGTCCGTCACTGGAAAAGTGGCTCTCCGGCACAGATACAGTTATGGCTGAACTGGCCGGAGGTTAAAGATATTTTCGGGCGTATTGCCTCACTGTATCCGGCCTGGTCCGCCGGCGATTTTACTCTTGGTCGCCAGAAAGATGTGCTGGAAATGACACTGTGGTTGCAGACCGGTGACTAGAGCCTGGCTGTGGTGTCTTAGCCTGATACTCAGTGCAGCACAGGCCGAAGACCGGGACCCTTTTCAGCCTCCGGCAAGCCGTCCGCAATGTCAGTTACCGGAAAAAGCCGGTGCTCGTGAATGGCGGCTGCAAGGGACTTTATCTGACCAGACTCACCAGGCCGCCTATATTACCGGCCCCGGCGACGGTCATTATTTTCTGCAGGTGGGGGAGTACCTGCCGGGAACCGCATGGAAAGCCGAAAGTATCCATCGTGGTAAAGTGTTGTTCCGCAATACCCCGGCGTGCGATAAGCCGTTTTGGCAATTATCACTGACCCGGGAGAGCCCCGATGAAGAGTAATAACCTGATATCGCTTCTTATTTTTTTTACAGGAATGGGGCAGGCGGTCGTGCCGGACTCTCCTGTGACACTGGACTTTGAGGAAACACCGGTTACGCGGATTTTCTATTATCTTGCCGCATTCCGAAACCTTAACCTGGTCATCGCCCCGGGCGTAACCGGGACGTTGTCTTTACGGTTGCACGATATTACCTGGCCCGGGGCGATATTACTGGTATCGGAAATGGCCGGAGTGAGGGCCGTCCTGGACGACAATATTTTGCGGGTTTTCCCGGAAATTCAGGATGAGGGTGGACGCTGGAACACGCGGGACCATCCGTCTTCACCGGTCATCACCCGACGTTTTACCCTGCGGAATACCGACGCCGCCTCGATAAAACCGCTACTGACGAGCGATAGCGCCGGCTTATTGAGTCCTGCAGGCCACATTAGTGCGAATACCCGGGCCAATATGCTGATTGTTCAGGACACTGCAGAGTCCGTCAGGAAAATCTCTGAATGGCTGGACAGTTATGATGTAGCTATCCCCCAGGTAGAAATTACGGCGCATATTATCACCATCAGTGAGGAAAGCTTACGCGAATTAGGGGTGGCGTGGGGGCAGCAAGGTGAACGCCTGCAGGCAGAGACGGGAGCGCTCTCTGTGCTGAATATTCCGCTGGCAGTGACACCGGCATCCTTCACCGCAGGCATGACGCTGACACGAATGAATGGACAACTGTTGAGCCTTGAGTTGAGTGCACTTGAACAGGAACATCAGGCGGAAATTATCGCCAGTCCGCGTCTGATGACGTCACATGGTAGTATGGCGTCCATTAAACAGGGGACGGAAATACCTTATGTCGTCACCCGGGGAAAAGATGAAACAGCAACCGTTGAATTTAAAGAAGCCGTATTAGGAATGCAGATCACTCCGGAAGTGCTCGGTGGTGGAAATGTTCGCCTGACGATACAGCTTAGCCAGAATGTTCCGGGAAAGGCCCTGCAAAAAGGGAGTAACGTACCGATAAGTATCGATAAGCAGGAAATCTCGACCCGGGTCACGGTACGTGATGGTCAGACCCTGGCTCTGGGCGGAATTTTTCAGCAAAATCAGAATAACCAGCGGAATAAGGTGCCAATCCTGGGAAATATACCGTTTTTTGGTCAATTATTTCGCCATGATTCACGTCAGCAGAATAAACGTGAACTTGTGATATTTATCACCCCGCGATTAATATTCCCCTGATCTCTCACTCTGAAATTGTCTGCTGACTGAATCCGCGTTGACGCGGCCGTGCATTTAGCATAAAAGATTGAGCGATTCTGTAAGTCCGGAGCCAAATACTGAAAAACAGATGTAGGGTCAGGTTATCTTTGTGATTGCATGAATAATTGCCCGAAAAACAGGCAGACTATACAATCTCACCTTGCTCCGGAAGAGAAAGCTACTCCTGAGATCATTTAATTGGTTGCCAAACAGCCCAGAGTGTTGAGATAATTTTTCGTCTGACTCTTGTTAACGCTTATGAGGTCTCAGTTTCTGTCCCGACTGTCAGCAAGGCTGAACGCGGGGTATCATCAACGAATTCTTAGTAATACCGATAAAATGGCAGAGAAACGAAATATCTTTCTGGTTGGGCCTATGGGTGCCGGCAAAAGCACTATTGGTCGTCAGTTAGCTCAGCAACTCAATATGGAATTTTACGATTCCGATCAGGAAATTGAGCGACGTACCGGAGCTGATGTTGGCTGGGTATTTGATGTAGAAGGCGAGGATGGTTTTCGTGATCGTGAAGAAAAAATCATCAACGAGCTCACTGAAAAACAGGGAATTGTCCTGGCGACTGGCGGTGGCTCAGTAAAATCACGGGATACCCGTAATCGTCTTTCCGCCCGTGGTGTTGTTGTGTATCTGGAAACAACCATCGAAAAACAACTGGCACGGACACAGCGTGATAAACGGCGCCCGTTACTTCAGGTTGACTCTCCTCCGCGGGAAGTTCTGGAGGAATTGGCCGACGAACGTAATCCTTTGTATGAAGAAATTGCGGATGTGACCATCAGAACCGATGAGCAGAGTGCTAAAGTGGTCGCAAACCAGATTATTCATATGCTGGAAAGTAATTAATTTGTTAGCGTAAAACAGACTCAGTCGCAGGGTATCGATCATTATGGAGCAGATCTCGGTCTCACTTGAAGAACGTAGTTATCCGATTACCATAGCTGCAGGTTTATTTGATGACCCTGCTTCCTACTGGCCTCTCAGTGCCGGTGATACCGCGATGGTGGTGACCAATGAAACACTGGCACCACTCTATCTGACGTCTGTGACACAGAAACTCTCTGATGCAGATATTGCGGTTGACCAGGTCATTCTGCCGGATGGCGAGCAGTACAAAACGCTGGATGTTCTGGAGCAGATATTTACCGCATTACTGAAAAAACCCCATGGCCGGGATACCACTCTGGTGGCTCTCGGGGGCGGGGTGATCGGTGATATGACCGGCTTTGCCGCGGCATGTTACCAACGGGGTGTCCGTTTTATTCAGATCCCGACCACCTTACTTTCACAGGTTGATTCCTCCGTCGGTGGAAAAACCGCAGTAAACCACCCGTTAGGTAAAAATATGATTGGGGCTTTTTATCAGCCCGCATCGGTCATTATTGATACCCGCTGTCTGAAAACGCTGCCGCTACGAGAGTTATCGTCCGGACTGGCGGAAGTCATTAAATACGGTATCATTCTGGATGCTGACTTTTTTGTATGGCTTGAACAGCATATGGAACAGCTGATGGCCCTGGATGAACCTACGATAGCCCGCTGTATTCGCCGTTGCTGTGAACTTAAAGCTGAAGTTGTTGCCGCTGATGAGCGGGAGTCCGGAGTCAGGGCGTTGCTGAATCTGGGGCACACCTTCGGGCACGCGATTGAAGCGCATATGGGCTATGGCAACTGGTTACACGGTGAAGCGGTGGCCGCCGGAATCGTGATGGCTGCGAAAACAGCCGAACGTTGTAATGGTTTTACCTCAGCCGAAACAGAGCGCATTATTGCGCTGCTGGCGCGGGCCGGACTACCGACCTGTGGACCGGCTGAAATGAGCGCAGAGCAATATCTGCCTCACATGCTGCGTGATAAAAAAGTACTGGGCGGAGAGTTGCGTCTGGTGCTGCCTTGTAAAACAGGGCAGGCAGAGGTGAGAAGTGGTGTAGCGCATGATATTGTTTTAGCGGCGATCAATGATTGTCAGCCAGGCTGATATAAGACATAGCTTGTTCTGCTGCACACAGGTAGCGGGATACTAACGGTTAAGCACGAGGTGGTTTAATGGATGAGTTCCAGCCGGAAGATGAGTTAAAACCTGACGCCAGTGATCGTCCTGCTGCGCGAACCCGTAAATCATCACCCAAGCCAAAGTTACCGAAACTACCGCAACTCCCGCAGTTACCGGTATCGAAGCAGCATATTATGATTGCTGTCGGTATTCTGGTTCTTCTGCTCCTCATCCTTGGCATTGGTGCCGCCCTGAAGGGTCCATCGCAGTCACCGGTAGCCGGAAACAGTTCCTCTGCGGGCGGAGAAGGGAAGTCTATTGACCTTTCCGGCTCTTCTGTGACGAGCAACACCCCGGGAACAGCTTCAGATGCGCCGCCACCGCCCGTTGCCGGCAGTGATACTGAAGGTAACCCGGCATCTCCGTCTGATATGTCATCTGCATCGTCTTCTGCGTCATCCGCGCCGGGTGTTCAGTCACAGCCTGATGCAGCGCAAAAGGATGTCAGCACTGACGGGACGGCCACACCGGTCGCCAGCCAGACAACATTACCGACCGCGCCAGCCACGCTGGGACTGAATGTAAAAAATAACGGCATGGTCCCGGGTAACCGTTCGGCCAATACTTCACCTTCTGTACCTTCTGTACCTTCTGTACCACACAGTGCAGTCCGGAAATCCCCTGCCAGCGAACGTAATGTCGCGGCGGAGCGTCGTGAGCGCGAGGCGCGCATAACCGAACAACGTCGCAGGGAAGAGCAGCGCCGTGTCACAGAACAACGACGTGCCGCTGAACAGCGTCGTGCCGCGGAACCCCGTCGCGTTGCTGAACATCCGGTGAAAGAAACACGCAAGCCGGTCACTGCTTCTGAACCGGTCATGCATGAATCGAAACCTGCCAGTGTGGCACGTAAAACTCCCCCTGAGGCTGTAGCACAGGTCCCTTCAGGTGAGTACACAATACAGTTGAGTGGTGCGACACACAGGGAGTCCCTGAACGCGTGGGCCAGACAACAAAACCTTACCGGTTACCATGTTTATGAAACGCAGCGTAACGGACAGCCATGGTATGTGTTAGTGAGTGGTTCTTATGCAACTTCTGCTGAAGCTAAACGTGCTATCAGTACCCTTCCTGAAGCTGTACGGGCGAAGAGTCCATGGGTTAAACCTTTAAGCCAGGTCAGGAAAGAGGCTGCTAAGTGATAATTATCGGGGCTGCAATGGGCAGCCCCACTGATAAGCGCAGATCTGCTGTCGGTCTATCCGCAGCCATTAATGAAATAATCTTTACTACGACAGCATGAAAAAACACCGCGCTTTCCTGAAGTGGGCAGGGGGAAAATACCACCTGCTGGATGATATTCGCCGATACTTACCTGAGGGTGATTGTTTAATCGAACCTTTTGTAGGTGCCGGTTCAGTATTTCTGAACACAGATTATAAAAGTTATCAGCTGGCTGACATCAATAGCGACCTGATTAATCTCTACAACATTATCAAGACGAACAGTGCGGCATTTATTGCAGACTCGCGCCGGTTGTTCACCGCGGAGTTTAATGACCCTGATGTCTATTATGCCCAGCGGATAATCTTTAATCAGAGCAGGGACCCTTATGAACGGGCTCTGTTATTCCTCTATCTGAACCGTCACGGTTATAACGGCTTGTGTCGCTATAACCTGAGCGGAGAGTTTAACGTGCCTTTTGGCCGTTACCGTAAGCCATATTTCCCTGAAGCCGAACTATTATGGTTTGCCGAACGTGCACAGCAGGCGACTTTTGTTTGTCAGTCTTACAGCACAACAATGAGTCAGGCGCGCTCCGGGTCAGTCGTGTACTGTGATCCACCTTATGCACCGCTTTCGGCGACGGCAAATTTTACTGCTTACCATACGAACAGTTTTAATCTGGCTGAACAGGTACAGCTGGCCGAACTGGCGGCAAAACTGGCAAGGGAAAACGCAGTCCCTGTGTTAATCTCTAATCATGATACTGAGTTAACTCAGCAGTGGTACGGTGAGGCAGTAAAATATATCGTCAAGGCCCGCCGCTCTATCAGTCGTAATGTAAACGGGCGCACTAAGGTTAACGAATTACTGGCGCTTTACCGCTAAGCTGAGCATAGTCAGGTCTATTTCTCAGGTAATTTAACCGGGCACAACCCTCGGGAGAACAGAATGAAAGACTATTTGATAGCCCCCTCAATTTTGTCGGCTGATTTCGCCAGACTGGGAGAGGACACCGCAAAAGCACTGGCTGCCGGGGGAGACGTTGTTCATTTCGATGTAATGGATAACCATTACGTGCCCAACCTGACGATGGGACCGATGGTGCTGAAAGCGCTCCGTGATTACGGGATCACCGCCCCCATTGATGTTCATCTGATGGTGAAACCGGTAGATAGTCTTGTGCCTGAATTTGCGAAGGCCGGTGCCAGCATTATCACTTTTCACCCGGAAGCATCAGAACATATTGACCGCACCTTACAGCTGATTAAAGAACATGGCTGCAAAGCCGGCCTGGTATTTAACCCGGCAACACCGCTGAACTATCTCGATTACGTCATGGATAAGATTGATGTGGTGCTGTTGATGTCTGTGAACCCTGGCTTTGGTGGTCAGAGTTTTCTGCCTTCGACACTGAATAAACTCCGTGATGTGCGTAAACGTATCGACCATAGTGGCTTTGATATTCGCCTGGAAGTTGACGGCGGAGTAAAAACGGACAATATTGCTCAGATTGCCGCGGCCGGAGCGGATATGTTTGTTGCCGGTTCCGCGATTTTTGGTCAGCCTGACTATAAAAAAGTGATCCAAGAGATGCGTCGGGAACTGGAGAGTGCCAATGGGTCATTTCACTGATATTCGGGCCCTGGCATTCGATCTCGACGGTACGCTGACTGACAGCATCCCTGGTCTTGCTGAAGCCATCAATCTCACGCTGAAAACCCTGAGTTTTCCAGCTGCCAGCGTTGACCAGATCACGACCTGGGTCGGAAACGGAGCCGATGTTCTGGTGGAACGCGCCCTGACGCACGCCCTGGGTCGTACGCCCACAGCCACCGACTTCGGGCAAGCCCGTCAGTTATTTACTAGTTATTATGCACAAACGGCTGAACATGGCAGTGCCTTGTTCCCGGCGGTAGAAGAAACCCTGCGCACATTACATCAGCAGCCACTGCCGATGGCCATTGTGACCAACAAACCGACGCCATTTGTTGCACCCCTGCTGGAATCTCTGGGAATTGCTGACATGTTTTCACTGGTCATCGGCGGGGATGATGTGGTGGTGAAAAAACCGCATCCGGCGGCAATTTACCTCGTTCTGGGTAAATTCGGGCTGCATCCGCATGAGTTATTGTTTGTTGGTGATTCAAAAAATGATATTCAGGCAGCGAAGTCTGCAGGTGTCCCCTGTGCTGGCCTGACCTATGGATATAACTATGGTGAGCCTATCGCGGACAGTAAGCCGGATAGAGTATTGAATTCGTTTGACCAACTTTTGCCCGCACTTGGGCTGTAAGGAATCAGGAAGAAATTTATGAGTAAACCCATTGTTTTTAGTGGCGCACAGCCTTCAGGTGAACTAACCATTGGTAATTACATGGGGGCTCTTCGTCAATGGGTACAGATGCAGGATGATTACCATTGCATCTACTGTATTGTTGACCAGCACGCCATTACCGTCCGTCAGGATCCGCAAGCGCTGCATAAGGCAACGCTGGATACCCTGGCACTGTACCTGGCCTGTGGCATTGATCCTGAAAAGTCGACCATATTTGTCCAGTCTCATGTACCGGAACATGCGCAGCTCTCCTGGTTACTGAACTGCTACACCTATTTTGGTGAGCTGAGTCGCATGACACAGTTCAAAGATAAATCTTCCCGTTATGCTGAGAATATTAACGCCGGTCTTTTCGACTATCCGGTGTTAATGGCCGCAGACATCCTGCTTTACCAGACCAACCAGGTGCCGGTAGGCGAAGATCAGAAACAACACCTTGAATTAAGCCGGGATATTGCTCAGCGCTTTAATGCTATTTATGGTGATATCTTCCGCATTCCGGAGCCTTTTATTCCGAAATCAGGTGCGCGCGTGATGTCTCTGCTGGAACCGACCCGTAAAATGTCTAAGTCGGATGAGAACCGAAATAACGTGATCGGCCTGCTGGAAGATCCAAAGTCGGTCGTGAAGAAGATTAAACGTGCGGTGACCGACTCGGATGAGCCACCGGTGGTTCGTTATGATGTGAAAAACAAAGCCGGTGTTTCTAACCTGCTGGATATTCTCTCCGGTGTTACCGGTCAGTCTATTCCTGAGCTGGAAGAGGAATTCAGCGGTAAAATGTATGGCCATCTGAAAGGCGCGGTAGCCGACGCCGTTGCCGGAATGGTTGGCGAGCTACAACAGCGCTTCGAACACTATCGTAACGATGAAGCCTTGCTGAATAAGATCATGCAGGAAGGTGCGGAGAAGGCCAGCAGCAGAGCCCGTGAAACGCTGGATAAGGTATATCAGGCGGTAGGTTTTGTGGCCCGTCCTCAGTAAGGCACACCCTACAGTCATACCGTAATAAAAACCAAAAAAGCCACCGTCAGGTTAATGCCGATCGTTTAAGACTACTTGATCGATCCAGTGCATGATGTAAAAAGGGTCCATGTTCAACAT
>NZ_BAAAFX010000012.1:0-144729 GCF_039523755.1 Tatumella terrea
GATAAACCGGATGCGTTTTTTATTATCAGTATGGTGAGTATTCCGTTCGCTTTATATTAAGGCATGCTTCCTTTGCCCCGCCGTGGGCGACCGGGCAAAGGGCGCAGGGCCGCGCCCTCTGCACTCCGGGCCTGGCGACAATCCTGCCCACCGCTGCGCGGTACCTTCACTCACTCATGTGTCCTTGACGGACCGGTCATGATTCGCTCCTGCTCAGCATGACCTCTCGCCGCATCCCTGCGGCTCGTCCTGGACGCATTCATTCGCTCAGCGATGCGATGTCGCCCGACAAATGGTGCAAACATCCCTGGTAAAGCGGATTATGTTTTTTTTCAAAAGAGTAAACACAAATACAGGTGCCCGGATAGCAGGTTTCAAAGCGCTATCAACAGCGCAGGATGACTGGCAGTCAGCCCGGAGTAATAAATGAGGAAAGAACAAGGATCTGTGTCAGACGGAGGTATTAAGACCCGGGTCTTAAACTTTCTACAGACGTAAAAAAACCCGCCGGAGCGGGTTTCTTCGAATATGGTCGGCGAGAGAGGATGATTCCCCTTCGGGCCGTTGCTACGCAACGTTGTCTCGCTTCGCTCGGCTCAAACCTCCTTCGGAGGTTCTCATCCTGTTAACTACAGGCGTAAAAAAACCCGCCGGAGCGGGTTTCTTCGAAGATGGTCGGCGAGAGAGGATTCGAACCTCCGACCCACTGGTCCCAAACCAGTTGCGCTACCAAGCTGCGCTACTCGCCGATGGGGGCGAATATTACTGCTGGCCCCGGTCATCGTCAACCGCTTTTTCGTTACCGGCCATGCGTTTGACTAAAAAGCAACCGTCCGGCCGGTAAAATGACCGGTTCCCCTTTATCTGGCCTGCCCTGCACCGGCAGGCATCTGACACCAGTTATTCTTCGCGTTAATACCACCGTCGGGGGAGGTGTACCCCAGGCAACCTAGTATCGAATCATATAACTCCGTATGCCGGTGAATATACCCGTCTTTTGCCTGCTGTTGCAGTTGAGCAAAACGTTGCCGGTTAGCTTCATCGGCCAGATATTTATCGGATGCCCACACCAGCAGAGGGACGCGGAATTGTTCCGGAGGTGCCATTTCACGTGGCGTCCCATGGAAATGAGTATTACTGCTGATAGATTCCCCGTGATCGGCCGCGTAAAAGACTATCGCTTTTTTGTCCCGTAACTGGTCCAGTACATTATCCAGCATATAATCGACGTACAGCACAGAGTTATCATAAGCGTTAATCAGCTGATCTTTGGAACAGAAATCATCAACCCCGATACATTCCGGCGTAAACCGGGCAAAACTCCGTGGATACCGTTGAGAATAGAGGTAATGCGACCCTTTGGTATGAAGGATCACCAGATGCTTACCTCGCGGATGACGGTCCAGCGACTGCCGCAGTTTCGGGATCAGTAACATATCGTCGACCGGCTTCCCGTTATTCTGCGGTTCTGACCCTATCTGCTCACGAAATGCCATCGTGTCAACATTGGTCAGTCCGTAAAACCAGACCTCACTCTGCATGGCATATAAATCGGAACTGAAGCCCAACTCCTTCAGTACAGCAAACACATTCTGCTCTTTCAGCGTTCTGCCGGCATCATTTTCCGCGCCACCTTCACGAACAAACATACAACGTAAAGAGAGTTTGGTCGCGGTATCGCATGACTCCCCACGGAAAGCAACGAGGTTCTTCTCTTTCGACAATAAAGGCGTTGTGTCGCGCGAATACCCGAGGATCCCCATATGATCCCAGCGGGTCGTTTCACCAATCACAAACACGACATACGTATCGTCCAGACCCGCCGGCGGTACGTAAGTAAATTTACGGGCCGGGTCAAAGAGTTTTTTGCCGGTCATCTGCTCATCGAGTTTTGACCAGCCAAACAAACCGCTGGCAGTCAGCCAGTTCACAGGCAAATAAGAGTGAGCCACCATCCCGCCATAACTGGGTAAGTCGATGTTAGTGATGTGTTCACGGTTTTTATATTGTTTATCCAGATACCGGAGGGGTAGCCACACCAGGGCAATACAGACCAGTAAACACATCACCGGTTTCAGGCGTTGCCCGCGCTGCGCCAGTTGTGCGCTCAGGCACCCGGCCAGCCGGCTGTACCAAATCAGAAACAACGGGAGCAGACTGCCGGCAATCAGCCAGAAATAGAAATAGTAACCGACGACCTCTTTTGAGAGATCGGTGTCCGTAGTCAGGACGGAGGCGACGATGCCGTAGCCGATAACGACGTTAAAGACCATCATATAATAGGCTGAAGCCACCGAGACCAGGACGATCAGCGAGGCACTCACCCTGAAAAAAACTTTCCCGCCCAGCGATAACAGGCGAAAAATCACCACGCAAACCAGTACCGCAGCAACCACCTCTGTCACTGCGGAAATACCGGTCAGAAGTTTAAAATTTTCTGTTAATCCCTGAAATCTTCGGGCAAAAACTGACCAGTTCAGAAAAAGACCGATATAAACTGCCAGGATCAGAGATAACTGCCCCTGGCTCAATTCTTTGATTTTATTCATTTAAAAAAACCCGACCTCAATCACTATAAAATTGCTTACCTCCCTCAGAGTGCTGATCACGCCAGGAGTTCGACATATTTTATAATATATAGTCACAGGCAGAATTTTCCTGAAAATAATAGAAAATTTAATTAATTAGCTTATTTAACGTTTAAACCTGTCAGCTGCGCTTGCAGAGGCCTTCCCGGGCATTCTATAGTCAGTAAGAGTATGATGATTTACAGGTGAACTATGCCCTATTCATTGGAAGAAAAAGCAAAGAGATTTGCCTGTCATGCCCACGCTCAGGCAAAACAACGACGCAAATACACCAATGCCCCCTATATTGTTCATCCGGGCGCGGTGGCTGACCTGGTCCGTACTGTGCGGGCGGATGAAACCATGCTGGCCGCAGCATGGTTACATGACACACTGGAAGATACACCGACCACGCGTCACCAGTTACAACAGCTGTTCGGTCACGAAGTCGCGCTGCTGGTCGATATGCTGACGAATCCGCCTTGCCGATCACCGGACAGGGTGCAGCGTACCCAATCGTATCTGCAACATACCGCCAAAGCCTCTCCCCGGGCACAGACCATCAAAATTGCAGATATCATCGATAACACCCGGGATATCGTGGATAATGATCCTGAGTTTGCACCGGTCTATCTGGTTGAAAAACAGCTACAACTCAGGTTACTCCGTCACGGTGACCCCTTACTGTGGCAGCAGGCTGATCAACAGATACGGCAGGCGATCCTCCGGCTGAGTGCTCCCCCTTTCAATGTGCCCGCCCGCTGGTTTCGTCACCGTGCCAGTCAATACCTTTCCACCCGGGCACCGGGGACACTGTCTGAGCAGGAAGAGCGAAGATAAAGAAAAAGCAGATAGCATGCTTTTTCTGCGATCTTCTCCGTTGGCGGGAGTGCTGCTTTGCACTATCCTTGTGGATCTCTCTGCTTGTAAATATACAAGCTGTCGAATAACAGGAGTCTGTTCCTTATGACGTCAGGTATTTTCCGTGTTACTAAGCAGGCCGGATTACTGCTTACAACATTGCTTATGGTTTTTCAGCTCAGTGGTTGCGGTGATAAAGAAGCCGAATCCCGCCAGGCCTTTAGTAATTTTCTGCAAAATACGGTGATGCGTAGTGGCACTCAGCTACCTACCCTGAGTGAGAGCCAGAAGAAAAGTTTCGGGAATTTTGCCGGTGATTACGCCATTCTTTACGGTTTTTCACAGCAATTGAACAGGGCGATTAATGACGGTATCCGTCCGGTCACCGATGAGCTCTCGGCTATCCGTGTCCCGGCAGATTATCAGTCACACCGGGATACGTTACGTCAGGCGGCGGGGGCATTAAATGTCGTCACCCAGCAGGTGCAGAATGCCCGAAATCTGGCCGACAGTAGCCGGACATCGATGAAATTACCCGCCGATCTGCAGAAAGTTTACGATGCAGCCTATGCCAAAGTCGTTACTCAGCCGGCGGAAAACGTCCTGCCTCTGCTGCCACAATTACAGACGCTGGCTCAGACGGTGGTGAACACCGGAGACTTCCTGCAGGCACAGAACAACAACGTCAGTTTTGCCGGTAACAGTGTTCAGTTTTCGTCTCAGGATCAGGTGAAGCAGTATAATGCGCTGATGAGCCAAATCACCGGGGCGGCTCCGGTACTGAACCAACTGCAACCTCTTCTCAGCAATAATCAGTAATTCTGCCGGACGTCAGAAGTGGCGAAACTGACTTCTGGCGTCTGATATCCCGGACGTTCTGTCCTCCCGTTTCAACATCCTGCCCGCGATGCACTATCGGATTCGCCCGGAGGACCGACGGAGGCCGGCCAGGCATCCCCTTCCGTCCGCATATCGTGACCAGACCACCACTTTCAGTCCGGTTTGGCTGTGAGTCAGGACTCTCTCCGTTTATCACCGTTAGACTCTCAGTCAGACCGTCGTGGTCAGGTGCTCTGTTTGCTCTGGCGCAAGGCCGCACAGGTTTATCTGCGGCGGAAACGGCCGTATCAGGAGAGCCTTTCGCGGCCGGCAATATCGCCCCGAAAGCACCCGGCGGCCGGGGTCATCCTTATCGCCCACGGCGATATTTACCCGGATAAAGAATATTCGCGGAATCCTGCATATCATTACTGTCATCAGATATTTTCGTGTATCCTTGCCCGCTGTACAGAAGGAGTCAATGATGAAAGAACCTGAAAAAGCCGAGATTAAGCGTCTGAGCGATCAGCTGGATGCCGTGAATCACAAATCCCAGCCATTACTCGAAGCGGGTGATATGGAGAAACTGGGAGAACTCCAGAAAGAAAAACAAAAACTGGAAGAAGAAATCGCCCGTTTACGTAACGTTCGCGTGAAAAAGCTCAGTTCTGAAGCACAGAAGCTACAGAAACTCACCTTCAGCCGCGCCATTACTAAAAAAGAACAGGCCAACCTCGGGGCCCTGAAAAAATCAGTCCGTGGTATTGTCATTGTCCATCCGATGACGGCTCTGGGTCGTGAGATGGGTCTGACAGAAGTGACCGGCTTTGCCAAAAGCGCGTTCTGACCGGCCACTGCCACTCATCAAAGAGGGGCGGTAATTCCCAGCGCGTCCATAAATTGCTGTTCAAGTGCCTCCAGCAACTGATAGCGACGCCGGTATTCTGCCCTTTTCTTACTGGCAACCTCCTCCAGCGGCTTACGTATTACCTTCATGGGTAACGTGTAGAGACCCTCACTCTCCTGCACTCCCCCCAGACTTTCCCAGAAACTGCTGTAGCTGGCGAGAAATTTATCCTGCTTACTGCGGCGATAACGCAGGCTACGGAACACATGGCTGTGTTCGCTGACGGCCATTATCGCGGAAACCCCACAAGCAGCGGCCAGCAGAGAAACAACCTCCATCAGTAAACGTTTAGGGAAGATACCGCAAGCGTCACGGGTGGCCTGGCGAACCCGGTCTGCCGTCCCCTCTCCTGAAGGCCCCTGTAATCCGCCGATAAACAGCACAGGCTGTTCCCCACGGGATATCAGGGAAAAAGTGATCATCGCGACCATCTGCTGCTGATAGTGCAGACAGAGCATCACCTCACCTTCACGGTCAAACTGCGACGGTCCACAGTTCAGCTTAAAATGGTGACCGTTATCCGTCGTCCATTCAAGTAGCGGACGGGCAGTGCGTTGCACCAGGAAGCTTTGCAGGCAGGGGTTTGCCAGAGACCGCAATAACTCATAGTGACTCACGATCGCGGCAGCGCGTTGGCGGACATCCAGGCCCGCCTGCAGATAAGGACGGTGGATCTTTGCGGGCAGCAGTCCCTGACATTCCAGTAACTCGGGGAACATAGCCAGTCCGGTCAGGGCACTCAGGTAACGATAACTGACAACGGGGTAACAACCGCAGCGCAGCAAAAACTTCAGGCAGAAGGATTGGCTTCTCCATGCCCGGTCCGGCTGGTATTTGCCGTTAATTACCGACCAGAGTAATGAAACATTCGATTTTTTTAGTGATTCGGTAACGAGGATTGACATAGGGGTGCCTGAAGTTCAGAAATCTCCGGGAAAGAGTATCTGACAGAGGCTCAACGATGATTCAATTGGCCGGAAGACGATCGGGGAGGACGGCAAAAATAAAGAATGTGTTGAGAAGCGGTTTAACTTGCGGGCTGAAATAAGCAAAAACTACCGGCAGTGAAGACTGCCGGCAGATAGCGGGCCGCCGGGGCGGCTATTACGCATTAACGGAATTATTTTGCAGAAGCAAAACGGGCCGCAGCCTCGTCCCAGTTAACCACGTTCCAGAACGCTTTGATGTAGTCAGGGCGTTTATTCTGGAATTTCAGGTAATAAGCGTGCTCCCAGACATCCAGACCCAGGATTGGGAAACCGGAAGTGCCGGAGACCGCTTCACCCATCAGCGGGCTATCCTGGTTCGCAGTAGAGACGACCGCCAGTTTATCACCCTGTTTTACCAGCCATGCCCAGCCGGAACCAAAACGGGTCGCTGCGGCTTTCTCAAATTCAGCCTGGAAGTTTTCAACGCTACCGAAATCTTTCTCGATGGCCGCTTTCAGTTCGCCCTGCAGAGTCGTTCCGGTTTTCAGACCTTTCCAGAACAGGCTATGGTTAGCGTGGCCGCCGGCATTGTTACGCAGTGCGGTTTTCTTATCTGCCGGCACCTTGTCCAGTTGAGTGATCAGTTCTTCAACCGGCAGTGAGGCAAATTCGGTGCCTTCCAGCGCTGCATTGGCGTTGTTGACGTAAGCCTGGTGATGTTTAGTGTGATGGATTTCCATCGTTTCCTTATCGAAATGCGGCTCAAGCGCATCATAAGCGTAAGGCAGGGATGGCAGTGAATAACTCATGTTCAACCTCTCCATTCTAATGTAAGGACAGCACACCCGGGAGGATGCGCTGCATAAGCACTGGCTTCCATTATAGTTAAATAATTGATCGGGAAAAGGAGAATCACGCCTCACCCGCAAGTAACGGTTTGTTTTCAGTGCAAAAAAAACTGCCGAAACCTGACGATTTCAGCAGTTTTTGATAACAATCACGGGTTTCAGTGCCCCAGAGCGGTCAGTGATTTGTCCAGCGCACCGACCAGCCAGTCAATGTCAGCCACCTGGAAAGCCAACGGCGGACGCAGTTTCAGCACATTCCCGTACGGTCCGGCGACCGAGGTCAGCACACGGTGTTCACGTAACTGTTCGATCAGATTCAGTGCCAGTGCTTTATCCGGAGTTTTACTTTCGCGGTCTTTCACCAGTTCAAAACCGATAAATAACCCGGCACCACGAATATCGCCGATGCATTCGTGTCTGTCCATTAGCTTACGCAATTCAGCCAGCAACTGTGCCCCGACGACACGACTATGTTCCTGTAACTTTTCTTCCTCAATCACCTGCAACACAGCCTGTGCTGCGGCCATCGCCACCGGATTTCCTCCGAAGGTATTAAAGTAAGGAATATCATCACTGAACGTCGCCAGCACTTCACTCCTGGCCAGTAAACCGGAGACCGGAATACCGTTCCCCATCGGTTTACCGGTCGTGATGATATCCGGCACCACATCATGACGACCGAAGCCCCAGAAACTGTCACCGGTTCTGGCGAAGCCGGGCTGAACCTCATCCGCAATAAAGATACCGCCGTTACGATGTACGACATCCACCGCCTGTTGTAAAAATCCACGCGGGTTAGGTAATACGCCATCCGAGGAGAAGATAGAATCGGCCAGGAAACCGGCAAATTTGATACCGTGCGCCGCCATGTCATCGATCTGACGCTGAATTTCGGCGGCAAACCAGGCCCCTAAATCCGGCGCATCGACACGGTAATCATCCGGCGGCGAGACCAGCCGTGTGGTCGCGGCCAGTGGTTGTCCGCTCCCCAGCGCCGGTGAGGCACCTGACGTCAGGTCACTGGTACCGTGGTAGGCTTCTTTGGTCACGATAATACCGGTGCCGCCACTAAATGAACGCGCTACGCGGATGGCCAGATCATTGGCTTCAGAGCCGGTACACATGTACATGGCTTTGTTAATTTCTGCAGGCGCGGTCGCCAGTAAGGCTTCACTGTAATCCAGAATAGTTTCATGCAGATAGCGTGTATGGGTATTCAGCATTTTCATCTGCCGGGTCACGGCATCAATCACTGCCGGATGACAATGCCCGATACTGGCGACATTGTTATAAACATCCAGATATTTATCACCGTTCGCATCCCACAGATATTGACCCTCCCCGCGCACCAGATGTACCGGTTTACGGTAGAACAAGCGGTAAGAGTCACCGAGGACTTTACTCCGCTTCTCTGTCAGGCTGCGGGTATCGGCATCAAGCCCGGCAGCATGTTCTGCACGGAAGCTGTTGGTATCCATGATGGTGGAACGAGTGGCCATAAAAACTCCTGTCACAATAATCAGCGGGAATACGAATGAATGAAATCTCAATAACCCCATCATGGCTGATTTTCAGAAAAATGCAACAAAATACACAAACGCAATAAAATACACACCAAACGTGTGCAGACTGCGCTACACTGGAACAACTGGTATTATCCGCCCCCGGTTTTATTGAGGATGTTTTATGTTGCAGGAAACGCGATTACACCGAATTCGTTCATTAATCAGTACCCATCATCAGGTCAGTACTGAGCGCATCATAAAAGAACTGGGAGTTTCCCGTGAAACCGCCCGGCGGGATATTATCGCGCTGGAAGAACAAGGCATCGCCCGCAGAGTGCATGGCGGTATTGTCGCCATTGATGCGCCGGCCGAAGCGCCGCTGACGCTTCGCTACGCTGCCCGGGAAAAAGAAAAACGCAGTATTGCCCGCTGTGCGGTACAGCAGCTACATGCCGGGCAAACTCTGTTTCTGGACTCCGGCAGTACCACCACCATGCTGGCTCAGGAGCTCAGGACCATGTCAGGCCTGACCATTATTACCAACAGTCTGCAGGCGGCGCTGGCACTGACGGCCACAGAAAATGAAAATCAGCTGGATCATGAGGTGATCTTACTGGGCGGGACAATGTCTGCCGGAACGCAACAGACCCGGGGCGGGCACACGGTCAATGAGATCCACCGTTATCAGGCCGATGTGGCACTGCTGTCACCGGTCGGTGTGGATGCCGTGAACGGAGCCAGCAGCTTTTCCCCGGCGGAAGCGGCCATTGCCACCGCAATGACCCGACAGGCAAGACAACTGATCCTGCTGGCCGACCATAGTAAACTGGGCACCACCAGTCGCTATTGTTATGCCCGTCCGCAAGAGGTCCATCTGTTAATCTCTGACCCGGCAGCCGCCGTCAGCTCAGCATGGCCGGACCTCACCCGCACACTGCAACAGGTGATTTGCGCTTAGTACAACCGCTGCGGATGGGTGTACACGGTGGCCCGTCCCGGCTTACTGAATCCGGCCAGTGTCAGTCCGCAGCGTTCGGCCACCTCAACGGCCAGTGTTGTAGCCGCAGAGACAGCAAACAGCAGTTCTGCACCACACATCGCCGTTTTCTGTACCATCTCATAACTGGCCCGGCTGGAAACAATGACCGCACCGTGATGCCACGACTGCTGGCTGCGATAACCCAGCAGTTTATCCAGTGCCACATGTCGCCCGATATCTTCACAGCCCTGTTGCAGCGAGCCATCTTCTGTCATCCAGGCCGCCACATGAGTACACCCCGTCTGCTGACCGATCGGCTGAAATGCGGACAACTGCGCCAGTCCCCGGTCCAGGGCCTGTAAATCAAAGCGCTGCGTAAACGGTAAAGGCGGAACCGGTTTGCCGATATGCTGTAACTGTTCCACACCGCAGACCCCGCATCCTGTCCGCCCGGCCATCGCCCTGCGCTGTTCTTTCAGCGCCATAAAGCGGCGGGCAGACAATTCAATCTGTACTTCAATGCCACCGCACACCGGGACAACGTCCATACCGTAGATCTCGGCGGGGGCGGAGATAATGCCTTCCGACAGGGAAAAACCCAGCGCGAATGCCTGCAGATCGAGGGGGGTTGCCATCATCACCACATGAGAAATGCCGTTATACACCAGAGCCACCGGCACTTCTTCCGCCAGAAGATCCCCGTGAGCCGCCGGGTGGGCACTCTGCTGAATAGCGTCACGGGTCCAGACCGGATGGCGTTTTAGCCCCTGTGCAGGAGGGAGACCGGGGTCAGAGGGCTCGGGAAGAGTGTGCATAAGATCTGTTCCGCAGATGAGTACTTTTTTATAAGAAGAGTTACTGTATTTAGCACACAACTCCGGACGGGTGTTAGCCGTAAGAGCGGAAATCCGGCGTAAAAAAAAGCGAGCCAATGGCTCGCTTTTTCCTGTTTTCGCTGTAAAAACTTACTGTAACAGGGAGATGTCCGCTACCTGCAGGAACAGATCACGTAACTTCGCCAGTAACGTCAGACGGTTAATCCGTACGTCTTTCTCTTCAGCATTGACCATCACTTCACTGAAGAAGTTATCCACGGCTTCACGCAATTGGGCCAGCTCGATCAGGGCTTCCTGATAACGGCCTTCCGCAAAGTAAGGCTGCAGTTTGCTGGTCAGTGCGCTGACATAGGTCGCCAGGGTGATCTCGGCATTCTCTTTCAGCAGGGAGGCCTGCACGCTATCGTTCAGCGGCTCATCCGATTTTGCCAGGATATTAGAGACACGCTTATTCGCCGCGGCCAGAGCCGCAGACTGCTCCAGGGTACGGAAATGCGACACAGCACGCATACGGGCATCAAAGTCTGCCGGACGGGTTGGGCGACGCGCCAGTACCGCCTGCAGTGTATCAACACTGTGGCCTTCTTCCTGATACCAGGTGCGGAAACGACCCAGCATAAAGTCGATCACCTCATCCACCACATTGGCATTGGTCAGCTTATCGCCATACAAACGTACCGCTTCTTCTGTCAGTGTCTGCAGATCTAAGGGCAGGTTTTTCCCGACAATAATACGCAGTACACCCAGTGCCGCACGACGCAGAGCAAACGGATCTTTATCCCCTTTCGGATGCTGACCAATACCGAAAATACCAGCCAGCGTATCCATCTTGTCGGCAATCGCCAGCGCACAGGAAACCAGTCCCTGCGGCAACGCGTCGCCGGAGAAACGTGGCTGATATTGCTCATTCAGTGCCAGAGCGACATCTTCAGCTTCACCGTCATGGCGGGCATAGTGCATGCCCATCACACCCTGAGTATCGGTAAATTCAAAGACCATATTGGTCATCAGGTCACATTTCGACAGCAAACCTGCACGGGTCGCATGACTGACATCCGCCCCGATTTTTGCAGCAATCCAGCCAGCCAGTGCCTGAATGCGATCGGTCTTATCACGCAGCGTCCCCAGCTGTTTCTGGAACAATACCGTTTCCAGACGAGGTAACTGATCTTCCAGACGCAGTTTACGGTCGCTGTTAAAGAAGAACTCGGCATCGGCCAGACGCGGACGCACCACTTTTTCATTACCGGAGATAATCTGCTGAGGATCAGACGACTCAATATTGGTGACAAAGATAAAATTAGGCAGTAACTGGCCGTCAGTACCATAGACAGGGAAGTATTTCTGATCCCCTTTCATGGTGTACACCAGGGCTTCCGCCGGTACGGCCAGGAATTTTTCTTCAAAGGTCGCGGTCAGTACCACCGGCCATTCAACCAGAGAGGTCACTTCTTCAAGCAGGCTGTCATTCAGGTCTGCCGTGCCACCCAGTTTTTCCGCCGCGGCTTCTGCACCGGCCTTGATAGCCGCTTTACGGGCATCGTAGTCCGCCATCACCTTACCGCGTTCCAGCAGGATCTGCGGATACTGATCCGCACTTCCGATACTGAATTCAGCTTCACCCATAAAACGGTGACCACGGATGATCCGATCTGACGCAACCCCGAGGATCGTCGCCGGGATCAGTTCATCACCCAGCAACAGTGTCACGGTATGGACCGGACGTACAAACTGTACGTCACTGTCTGCCCAGCGCATCAGCTTCGGCACCGGTAATTTACTCAGCACACCGGCAACCATCGCTGGCAGCAGAGAAACCGCGCTCTCGCCTTTCACTGCCGCCCGGTAGAGTAGCCATTCACCTTTATCGGTTTTCAGTCGTTCGGCCTGATCGACCGTAATGCCATTACCACGCGCCCAGCCTTCGGCCGCTTTGGTCGGTTTACCGTCCGCATCAAAGGCGGCCTGGATAGCCGGGCCGCGTTTTTCAACTTCACGATCGGCCTGTGCCGCGCTCAGCGCCGCCACTTTGACGGCCAGACGGCGCGGAGCCGCAAACCATTCAACCGCACCGTGTGACAGCCCTGCGCTGTCGAGTTCAGTCGTCAGTTGTGCGGCAAAGGATTCCGCCAGCTGACGTAAGGCTTTTGGTGGCAGCTCTTCGGTGCCGATTTCCACCAGAAAGGTTTTTTCTGTCATCGCTGCCTCTTATTTATTGTTATTGCACATCGGGAAGCCCAGGGCTTCACGGGAAGCATAATAGGCCTCAGCTACGGCTTTGGTCAGGGTACGGATGCGCAGGATATAACGCTGACGCTCTGTGACAGAGATGGCTTTACGTGCATCCAGCAGATTAAAACTGTGCGCAGCTTTCAGAATACGTTCATAGGCCGGCAGAGGAAGCGGTTTTTCCAGTGCCAGTAAGGTCTGAGCTTCTTTCTCATACTGCTCAAAGCAACTGAACAGGAAAGGCACATCGGCGTACTCAAAGTTATAGGTCGACTGCTCCACTTCATTCTGGTGGAACACATCACCGTAGGTCGTTTTACCGAGCGCGCCATCACTCCATACCAGGTCGTAGACACTGTCGACACCCTGAATGTACATCGCCAGACGTTCCAGACCGTAGGTAATTTCTCCGGTGACCGGTTTACACTCAAGACCACCGACCTGCTGGAAATAGGTGAACTGCGTCACTTCCATACCGTTCAGCCACACTTCCCAGCCCAGTCCCCAGGCACCCAGAGTCGGGTTTTCCCAGTTATCTTCCACAAAGCGGATATCGTGCACGCCAGGGTCAATACCCAGGGCCTGTAACGAGCCGAGGTACAGTTCCTGCATATTTTCCGGAGATGGTTTAATCATCACCTGGAACTGATAGTAGTGTTGCAGACGGTTAGGGTTCTCGCCGTAACGTCCGTCCGTCGGACGACGTGAAGGCTGCACATATGCCGTCGCAATGGGTTCTGGCCCCAGAGCACGCAGACAGGTCATAGGATGCGAGGTACCCGCACCGACTTCCATATCCAGAGGCTGAACAATGGTGCAGCCTTGTTGCGCCCAGTAATCCTGCAAGGTCAGGATCAGGCCCTGAAAGGTCTTGGTATCAAACTTTTGCATGTTGAGTTCGCACACTATTTGGCCGGATGAAAAAAAGTGGGTCGTAGTATACCCTTTGACCGGCAGATGTGCAGCCGGAAATCAGCGCAAGGCAGGTCCCGCGCTGAATTGCCTCGTCACCGCTCTGCGCGCCAACGGCTCCCACGGCCCTCCGGGGACGACGCTATCCGGCGTTATCTGCGCTAAGGCGTAACGCCGTACGCCGGAAATGACGGGCCGATGAAAATCCCGCGGCCAGTGCGGCTTTCTCAATACCTTCCCCTTGCTGAATGCGCTGTTCTGCCACCGCGACCTGTAACTGTTGCTGATAGGTATGCACGGTGACCCCAAGATGCTGGCGAAACAAGCGTGTCAGGTGACGACCGCTGACATGGGCCCGTTGCGCCAGTTGCATCAGAGACCAGTGCTGCTCCGGGTGCTGGCTGATAAGATCCTGGGCCCGATGGATCGCCGAGTGCAGATGATTACGATAGCGTAACCAGGGGGACAACTGCGGATCATTACCGGAACGACGAAACCACACCACCATTTCACGGGCGATGTCCAGAGCCTTCTGCGGACCGAATAACCGGTTAACCAGATGCAGAGCGAGATCAATTCCTGTGGTGATCCCTGCACTGGTCCAGATGCCGCCATCTTCCACAAAAATACGGTTATCCAGCACACGTGCGGCAGGGGCGCTTTCTCTCAGCCGCGACTGTAGCTGATGATGAGTGGTACACAGAACCCCGTCCAGTAAACCGGCGCGGGCAGCCAGTAAGGCCCCGGCGCAAATACAGACCAGCATTATTTCCCTGCGCTGGATTGCGGCCCGCTGACGTCGCAACCAGAGACAGGCCTCCGTCGCCGCAGGCAACGTCAGCTGGTGCTGCGAATTTTCGAGCCCGGGAACGATCAGGATGCTGCCGGAGGGCAGACATTCCGGCAGGGGGAGAATATTGCCAAGAGTCATCCGGGTTGAGCTGAACACCGTCGCCTCAGGCCCCGTGTAATATAACCCGACATCCGGGCCCGCCAGCCGGAGTGTTTCAGCGGGTCCGGCCATATCGAGCGTCATCACTCCGGGCAACGTTAAAAACCAGACCGGGATTGTCACAGGCAATACCTTATCGTAATGGCGAATATTATTTCAGCACAGTCCCTGCCGTTGCAGGCATTCCTCTACCGTCAGGACATCGGCAAAGCGCCCGTTCAGTACCATACCGGTGTGCTGCCTGATTTCATCAGCAGTATACGCCTGGCCCTGCCATTGCATAGCAAAGGTTAGCGTAGCTTCACTGATAAACTGTACGTCAAATCCCGAATCGCGCGCGGCTCTGGCCGTGGTTTCGCAACATTGCTCTGTCCGCATTCCACAGATAATCAGCCGGTCGATGGCTTCCTCTGTGAGCCAGTCAGATAAAGAAGCGGCGGCTAAAGCACTATGAACGTGCTTTTGTACCGTTTTTGCAGCGGTATGAGTTAAAAAGGACATTCGTTTCACATAACCGGAGTCCGGGGCAAACACCCCTTCGCTGACATGAAAGATATCCACGACAGGGATCCCCAGTCTCTCACAGCCTGAAATCAGCCGGCAGAGGCTGGCAGAAAATGCCGGAAAATCGTCGTCTGACCACTCATCGCGGTGTAAAAAAGAGTCCTGAACATCAATCACCAGTAACGCACTTTTCATCACTATCTCCCGTCAGTCATCATCCGGTTAGCAGTATCGGCCTGTAGTATCACTCTGAATGGTGAGTCTGATAAGGTCGGATCAGGACAGGCTGATGCCAGCCAAAGACAAGACGATGCGACAGCGCGATTAGCCGCCTTCGGTAGCCAGTGGGTTCGCCACGGCCGGGGGTCAGTGTGGATAAAACTTGTTTTTGAGACAGACCCCGGGAGTGCTGCGACGATTTCTCTCTCCGGCGCGGCTGATCCCCCGGGGGGTCCATGATAATGACGGGTCCTTCATACCGGCCAGCATTCCCGCCAGGAATGCTGGCTCCGAAAAGTAACAGAGCCGCCGGCCATTCCTGCAGGCGCTCTGCATAACAAGAGTGATCCCCCGGAATACCGTGGCTCCCCTGTCGAAAACCCTTGACTCCGGTCAGTCCGGGGAATGGCTTTGCCGGGTAAAGTTGTTTCCGGATATATTATTTATCGTCCGGACGCTACCATCGGTGAAAGATCATTCCCGCCTCTGGCTTATCCGCGGATAAACCTGGCGGGCTACAGGGCACTCCCCCGGCTAAAATAACACCGCAAACACAATTTAAAACAATAAGATAACCAACCATTAACCCGGAGTTCCCGGATAAATATTCTGCCTTTCTGGCGACATCACAGTGGTTTCTGCTGGTTATTCGACAATCGGGTATCGCCTTCTATACTTAAATCGTTCTGAAGTTTAACGAGTACGGTTAACAAACTTCTGCGGCATCAGGCTTCGGAATGCCGTTTTGTTAACCGTTCGATTAACATAACCGGAGGGAAATATGGTTCAGAAGATAACTATCCATGCTCAGTCACAAACTCTGCCCGGCAGCGATGAAAAACTGGAGCCTGCAGCGGTCTTTATACGGGATGATTATAAAGGCAGCGGAAAGCTGGCGGGTAAAGTTGCCCTGGTCACCGGGGGTGACAGCGGTATAGGACGTTCGGTTGTGCAGCATTTTGCCCGCGAAGGCGCGGACATTGCCCTGACCTATTTACCGGATAGTGAAGAAGAAGCGCAGGATGCAAAAATTGCACAGCAACTGGCGGAAAAGGAAGGCCGTAAATGTGTGACTTATCCGGTCGATCTGCGTAAAGCGGAAAACTGCCGTCAGCTGGTCGACAGCGTGGTCAAAGAGTTCGGTAAACTGAACATTCTGGTGAACAACGCAGGGACTCAGTATCCGAACGAAGATATTACCACCCTGAGTGACGAAAAATGGCTGGATACGTTTGATGTGAATATTCACTCAGTCTTCTTCCTCACCAAAGCGGCTCTGCCACACCTGCAGGAAGATGACAGCATCATCAACACCACATCAGTCAATGCCTATGTTGGCCCGGAAATGCTGCTGGATTATACCGCCACTAAAGGGGCGATTGTCAGTTTCACCCGCGCGTTGTCAAACCAGATTGTCGCGAAGGGTATCCGTGTGAATGCTGTGGCCCCCGGCCCGGTCTGGACCCCGCTGCAACCCGCGACGCTCGGTGACTATAACAAGGATCTGCTGGAAGATTTTGGCCATGAAACCCCGATGGGCCGTGCCGGTCAGCCTTCTGAGCTTGGCCCGGTCTATGTATTCCTGGCAAGCCTTGATTCTTCCTTTATCAGTGGCCAGGTACTGCACCCTAACGGCGGTATCATGGTCGGCGGCTAAACCCTAAACCGTCCCCCCCCTGTCAGCGCAGCGCAGTCCCACGGCTGCCTGCGCATCGAATAACGTTGTTTTTATAAGGACTGCCGCAGCCTGCCGGCGGCGGTCTGACGCCCTGAATACAGAGGATACTATGTTATTTAAACAATTAACTGACAGCTGGCTGAGCATGCCTTATCACCATGACTGGCTGGAAAAAGAGAGCCGTCGCCTGATGGCGTTTTACCGCAATTCAAAACATCCTAAGGGCGGGTTCGGTGCGCTGGATATCCATGGCAATCTGCCTGCGGATGCGCAACCGGAGAGCATGCTCACCGCCAGGATGACTCACTGTTTTTCCATCGCCTCCCTGCAGGGCGAACCGGGGGCCGGAGATCTGGCCAAATGGGGCATCGATGCATTACGTGGTGTGCTGCGTGATAAAGAGTTCGGCGGCTGGCTGGACGGGATCCCGGAGCAAACCCCTGACGGGCGTAAACAAGCCTACCTGCATGTCTTCGTTACCCTTGCGGCATTAAGTGCCACATTAGCCAATATCGAAGGCGCGCAGGAGCTTCTGGATGAAGCTAAAGACATTATGGATAACCGTTTCTGGTCAGATAAAGAAGGCAGGTTGCAGGAAAGTTTTGCCCGCGACTGGAAGGACCCGGAGGCTTATCGCGGGGGCAACAGTAATATGCACGCCACCGAGATGTTTGTGCAGCTTTCCGATGTCACCGGTGAAAGTAAATGGCGCCAGCGGGCACTGTCTATTGTTACCCATATCATTCATAAACATGCCAAAGATAACCACTACCTGCTGGCCGAACATTTCGACGAAAACTGGCAGGAATGGCACGACTACAACAAAGATAAACCGACCGATGACTTCCGCCCATACGGTATCACCCCGGGGCATGCCTGTGAGTGGGCTCGTCTGTTGCTGCACCTGGAAGCGGCACTGTTGCGGAATAATGAACACACACCGGACTGGTTACTGACAGATTCAAAAGGCTTATTTGAAACCGGCCTCAGATACGGCTGGTATGTGGATGGTCAGCCAGGACTGGTGTATACCCATGACTGGGACAAGAAACCCGTGACCCACAACCGTCTTCACTGGACCGTGGCGGAAAGCTGTTCTACCGCCGCCAGTCTGCTGAAGCGTACCGGTGACCTGACCTATGAGCGCTGGTATCGCACATTGTGGGATTATATTGCCAATTATCTGATCGATCAGAAAAACGGTAGCTGGTGGCACGAACTGGATGCCGAAAACAAACCCTCTTCCGTGGTCTGGTCCGGGAAACCCGATATCTACCACGCATGGCAGCTGACACTGAACAGCCGCTTACCGCTCGCACCGACCCTGGGTACCGCGGTAAAACTGGGACTGGACAGGCTGTAGCCCCGGGAATATTCCCCCGCCTGACACCGACGGGGGAACCATTATTATTTTTTCGCTTTTCGAACCCGTTCGGCCAGGCCTTTCAGGATATAACGCAGTACCTGATCCCCGCACTCGCGATAATTTTTATGCCCTTCTTTACGGAAAAAGGCACTCAGCTCATTTTCTGACATCGCAAAATCCACAGATTTCAGAATGTCATGTAAATCTTCAGTTTTCAGCTCAAACGCCACGCGTAATTTTTTCAGCATGACATTATTGGTCACACGCTTCTCCACTTCAGGGGCAGGATAGCGCGGGTCACGACCACGGCGGTAGAAGATCAGGCCATTCAGAAAATGTGCCATGATCTTATCGTTACATGCCAGGTAGCCCGGCTCACCTTCTTTGGTCAGATAGCCACTCATTTCCTGCAGGCTGACTTCTGCCCCTCCGGAAATAAGAATTTCCAGCATTTTTTCATCACGAAGGTCGAGCATATAGCGAACACTACGCAAAACGTCATTGTGCATCATGGTATTAATTTCCTGAAATCATCGGACCGGTCTCCCGGTAACTGCCTGTTTAACTACTTCTGGCCAGGCATTATACAAGTCTCACCGTGCGGGTCGCCTGTTAGTTGATAAAAAAGCCGGATTAATACCCCGGAAGCATAAAAATCGCGGCGACGGGGATCGCTATCGGGGCGAGAACGGCGCGCCGGGAATGTCTCCGGACAGTCTCAGTCGGCCACCGGTACCCTCTGGTCATTACCTCCCTGGCACGGCTCTGACTGCGACGTCGCCCTCACTCCGCAAGAAAGCGAAGCATTCATTTTATCCGGCAAGATTCAGCCGCCGGTCAGCCATTATTCCCTCTCTTTTCCGGCCCGTATTCCCTGACAGCAGCGTCTGATTTTTTGCATTTCAGGGCAGATGCCGGTATAACTTCGCCCATCTCACTTTAGACATCTAACCATTCAGAAGGCTATATGCAGACACCCTCCACCCCCGCGCCTCTGAAGCGCACCATGAAAGCCCGCCACCTGGTGATGTTGTCACTGGGCGGAGTGATCGGGACCGGGTTATTTTTTAATACCGGCTACATTATCTCTACCACAGGCGCGGCAGGCACACTCCTCGCTTATCTTATCGGTGCGCTGGTGGTCTGGCTGGTCATGCAATGTTTAGGGGAACTGTCGGTCGCCATGCCGGAAACCGGCGCATTTCATGTCTATGCCAATCGCTATCTCGGCCCTGCCACCGGCTATACGGTGGCCTGGCTCTACTGGCTGACCTGGACGGTCGCCCTCGGCTCCAGCTTTACGGCGGCCGGTTTCTGTATGCAGTACTGGTTTCCGCAGATCCCGGTCTGGATTTGGTGCCTGGTCTTCTGTGTGCTGATTTTCGTCCTGAATGTGGTCTCTACCCGCTTTTTTGCCGAAAGTGAATTCTGGTTCTCTCTGCTCAAAGTCTTCACTATCGTACTGTTCCTGATCCTGGGCGTCGCCGCCATGACCGGACTGCTACCGATGCATGACGGAACGCCGGCCCCCGGCCTGCATAACATCACGTCTCAGGGCTGGTTCCCGCATGGCGGACTGCCGATCCTGATGACGATGGTCGCGGTTAACTTCGCCTTTTCCGGAACCGAACTGATTGGTATTGCGGCCGGGGAAACCGAATCCCCGCATAAAGTGATCCCGATAGCTATCCGCACGACCGTGGTACGACTGATTATTTTCTTTATCGGCACCGTGTTTGTGCTGGCGGCCCTGATCCCTATGCAGCAGGCCGGCGTCGAAAAGAGTCCCTTTGTCCTGGTGTTCGAAAAAGTCGGTATTCCCTATGCCGCAGGGTTCTTTAATCTGGTGATCCTGACCGCTATTCTTTCGGCCGCCAATTCCGGCCTGTATGCTTCCGGCAGGATGTTATGGTCACTGGCAAATCAGAATACACTGCCGCAGTGCTTTGCCCGGGTGACAAAACGGGGAGTTCCTTTAACGGCGCTGTCGGTCAGTATGCTCGGCGGGATCCTGGCGCTGGCTTCCAGTGTTATCGCGCCGGATACTGTTTTTGTGGCCTTGTCCGCAATCTCCGGTTTCGCCGTCGTCGCCGTCTGGCTGAGTATCTGTGCCTCGCACTATGTTTTCCGCCGCCGTCATCTGCAGCAGGGTAAATCGCTGAGCGATTTGCGCTATCGTGCCCCCTGGTATCCTGTCGTACCGGTGCTGGGTTTTATTTTATGCCTGGTCGCCTGTGCAGGTCTGGCCTTTGACCCTGACCAGCGTATAGCATTATGGTGCGGCATTCCTTTTGTCGCCCTTTGCTATCTGGCTTATTTTATTACCCGCAAGCTGAGTCGCGCTAACGTCACTCAGCCTCAGGAGCAGTAACATGCGACCCAATGATCCTTTATCCTCAGTGCTCCGTGAGCAGCCTTTTTTACTGCTCGACGGCGCGATGGCTACGGAACTGGAACACCGTGGCTGTCAGCTGGCAGACAGCCTGTGGTCGGCCAAAGTCCTGCAGGAAAACCCGCAACTGATAGAACAGGTGCATTACGATTATTTTCAGGCGGGCGCCCGCTGTGCGATTACGGCGAGCTATCAGGCCAGTCTTCCCGGATTTGCCGCCCGGAATATCTCCGCGATAGATGCGCAGGCACTGATGCGTCTGAGTGTGACCCTGGCGGCTAATGCCCGTCACCGCTATTTATCTGAGCACCCGCAGGCCGGGCCGTTGCTGGTCGCCGGGTCTGTCGGCCCTTACGGGGCCTATCTGGCTGACGGTTCGGAATACCGCGGAGATTACCAGTGCAGCCTCCGGCAATATCAGGACTTCCACCGGCCGCGTATTGCCGCATTGATCGAAGCCGGGGCGGATCTGCTGGCCTGTGAAACGCTGCCCTCTTTTGACGAAATCCGGGCACTGGCAGAGCTGCTGAACGAGTATCCGCGTACCACCGCCTGGTTCTCGTTTACCCTGAAAGATGCGCAGCATCTGAGTGACGGCACGCCCCTGAGTGAGGTGGTCGCCTTTATCGAAGCCTATCCCCGCATCGTCGCCATCGGTATCAACTGCATTGCACTGGAGAATACGACCGACGCCCTACGCCATCTGCATGCCCTGACGCCACTGCCGCTGGTGGTGTATCCGAATTCCGGTGAACACTATGACCCGGTCAGTAAGACCTGGCATCATCCGCCTCATGGCTGTGCGACGTTGAGTGATTATCTGCCGGCATGGCGGGAGGCCGGCGCCCGGGTGATCGGCGGTTGCTGTCGCACCACGCCAGCCGATATTGCTGCATTACATCGTTTACAGACCGCCTCTGTGTAACGTTGACCCTGCCGCCGGCCAGGCTACCCCTGATGCCGGCGGAGAAAACGCTGACGGACGGGCCGCAATACCAGCAACGCCAGGAATGCGGTGATGATATCCAGAGCTATCGCACTCCCGAAAACCGGCAACCAGCTATGGGTATGCTGATGAAGTAAGGCGGCCAGTGGCCCCCCTGCGACAGAACCAATCCCCTGAGACATATACAGGCAGCCATAATTCGTCGTGCTATGTCGGGTGCCGAAAGTATCCGTCAGCGTCGCCGGGAACAGGGAAAAGATTTCTCCCCAGCCCAGAAAAACCACGCCGGAGAGTAACACAAACAGCACAGCATCCTGCCGGCAGAGCAGCCAGAGCGTCATTGCCACCGCCTCAAGCGCAAAGGCGATAAACATCGTTTGTTCCCGGCCAAATTTATCAGAAATAAAGCCAAACAGCGGACGGGTCAGACCATTGGTAAACCTGTCGAGGGTCAGTGCGAGGGGCAGTGCTGCCATCCCGAAAACAACGACCTGACTGACACCGAAATCACGGGAGAAGATGGCCATCTGCGAGGTCACCATCAGGCCGGACGTCGCCATAAACGTCATCATGCAGAACATCAGCCAGAAAAGCGGCTGGCGCAGCATTTCCGGCGCCGTAAACTGTTTCTGCCCTTGCACGGCGGGGTGTGCGGCTTCGGTGCTACCGCTGGCCGGCGGATGTTTCAGGCCCTGACTGGCCAGAAAACCGACCACAGCAAACATCAGGCCAAACACGGTCAGGGTAAAATTAAGCCCCCGGGTATCCAGCAGATGCGAGACGGGAAACGTTGTGACAATCGCCCCCATCCCGTAGCCTGCCGCAACAATACCGGCCGCAAACCCCCGTTGCGACGGAAACCACTGCACCACCAGGCCAACGACACCCACATAGACAATGCCGGTCCCCAGGCCGCCCAGCCCTCCGTAGACCAGATAGAGCATAGCCAGTTGATGCACCTGCGCACTCAATACCCAGCTTAATCCGGATAACAGAGTACCGAGCGCAATCAGCCGTCTGGCACCAAAATAGTCGATCAGCTTGCCCTGAAAAGGGGAAAAGAAAGTCTGTAAGATGATCAGCAGCGAGAAAGTCACCTGCAACTCAGGCAGCCCGACCGAAAATTGCGCCATCATGGGTTTGGTCAGCAACGTCCAGACATACTGCGGGCTGGAAATCGCTGCCATACACAGCAGTCCGTAGCCCAGTTGCTTCCACTTTTCGTGGGTGGCCGCCCCCGCAACCCCGGCTAACTCAGAAGTATCAACGCTCATGGCACTCTCCGTCATTATTGTCATTATCCCCGTGAAATAAGCAATTTATGTGCCATCTGCTCTTGCTGAGGTGTCCGGCGGCAGAGAGATTCAGGCCCGCCAGAGAGACATCCGGGTGGCACGGACACAGGAAATGGCCCCCCCTCCTGCCCGGCAGCGACAAACAGGCCAGCCATCCGGTGTGCTTAAAGTGAAGGGAACAATTCAGGAGGAGATAACACAGAGTCAGACAGGAAAAGAATTGAGAGTGAGTCCTGAAGGCGGATAGCCGGCGGCTATCCGCAATAACGATTACAGGCCGCCGCTGACCAGGCCATCGATATGCACCTGGGGCACCCCCTGAGAACACAATTCGATGCGCCCGCGAACACCATAGACCTCGGCCAGGCTTTCCGGGGTAATCACCTCCGCCGGCGCACCGCTGGCCACAATCCGTCCGGACTTCATCATCACCACATGATCACTGTGACGCAGGGCAATATTAATATCATGCAGAACAACCACCGTAACCATATTACGCGCCCGGGTCTCTTTACTGACCAGACTCATCACATGGTACTGATAATTGAGATCCAGGGCGCTGAGCGGCTCATCGAGTAACAGCAGGGACGGATTACGCACCAGTGACTGGGCCAGCCCGACCATCTGTTTCTGGCCGCCGGATAACTCATCCATATATCTGAGTGCCAGCGACGCAATCCCGACCTGATCCAGTAACTGCAGGATACGTTCCGGCGAGACATCCGCCCCCTGCTGGCCCGTGGCTCTGGCCGATACCAGCACAGATTCCAGGACCTGCAAATGGACTCCGGAGGGCAGGCTCTGCGGCAGATAGACGACTTTTTCGCCGCGTTCTGCCAGGGATAACCGGTTGATATTTTGATTATCCAGCCAGATCTCACCCTGCGCCCGGTTTAAACCGGCCAGGGCGCGCAGCAAAGTAGACTTACCACAGCCATTCGGCCCCAGTAATACCGTCACCTTACCCCGGGGAATGGCGGCCAGTGACATCTCACTGATCACCGGATGCCGGCGATAACCGGTAGTTAACCCCTTGATACTGAGGGAATCACTCATAAGTTCCCCCGGTGACGCAGAATGATAACGATAAAGAAAGGCACGCCCACCAGCGAGGTGATAATACCGATCGGGATAATGACGCCGGGGACAATATTTTTCGATACCACGGAGGCCAGGGATAACACCAGGGCACCAATCAGACCACTGGCGGGCAGATAAAAACGGTGATCCTCGCCGACCAGTTGCCGGGCGATATGCGGTGCCACCAGGCCGATAAAGCCGATAGGTCCGACAAAGGCCACCGCCAGCGCAGACGCCAGGCTGATGCGGATCAATGACGACATCCGCAGACGGGCAACATCAATACCAAAACTGGCCGCCCTGTCTTCACCCAGACGTAGCGCGGTCAGTTGCCAGGCACTCTTCAGGGCCCAGGGAAGCAATATCACTATGGCTGCAGCCAGGATCCCCAGTTTCGGCCAGGAAGCGCGTCCCAGGCTACCCATGGTCCAGAAGACCAGCGATTGCAGGGTATCTTCACTGGCGATAAATTGCATCATGGCGACCAGCGCATTAAAGGTAAACACCAGGGCAATCCCGAACAGCACCACGGTAGTGCGTGTATTCACTGTGCGGCGGCTGACCAGATTCAGAATAAATGCTGTCAGAATGGCAAAAATAAACGCATTTCCGGTCACCAGCCAGGTGCCTGGGATCCCGGGAATACCCACCCCCAGCACCAGTGCCAGTGCAGCCCCGAACGAGGCGGCGGAGGAAACGCCCAGCGTAAAAGGACTGGCCAGCGGGTTATTGAGGATGGTCTGCATCTCACTTCCTGCCATTCCCAGGGCAAAACCAACCACCACGGCCATCAGGGTGAAAGGCAGACGGATATCCCAGACGATCACCCGGGTCGCCGCATCGACACCGGCAGGATGTACCAGTGCACGTAACAGCGTCATCAGGTCAAAGTGCGCCGGTCCGATAGTAAAGTCGAGGATGACACTGCAGCAGATTGCCATGACTAAAACCAACAATAACACGACACGTTTACGGATCAGTTTCCGATATTCGGCACCGATACCCCCACGTTCACGGGTAACAGATTCTGTCACTGTACTCATTAATCCTATTTCCACGTTCCGGAACTAACGACATTGTTTTGTGCGGCTTATTCATTCACCGTATCGGGATTACGGCGGTAAACCTGTAAAGCCTGGCAGTCAGCCTGCTCTGGACCACCCGCGACAAAATATAATAATAATCATTCCGAATGATACCGCGAAACCGAATGAATACAACGTCAAACAGTTTACACAACATGAATAGCCGCAATAAAAAACCTGTTTTTGCCGCCCTCCCGGGCCAGAAAAACCCGCACCGGAAACATCTCCCGGCAGATAGTTACTCCCGGTAACATACCGCAGATACCTGCCGCTAAAATTATAGTTAATAATTATTATGATATAGATTCTCATTCAATCACCTCCCCGGCCCTGTTATTTTCTGCGTACCCCATGGCAACGAGGGAGAAACAATTCAGGAAAGCTAATGAATAACGCGATCAAACGCCGTCATACTCTCATACGCTATGCCCGCCAGTGTGTCACCGCCGCGGTGTGTTTCTCCCCGCTGGCCGCGATGGCGACGGATTACCCGCTGACCGTACAGGATATGGATCACCAGACTGTGGTGATCAGTCATGAACCGAAACGCATTATTCTGCAGGATGGCCGCGATATTATGGCGCTGGCCCTGCTCGACCGGGCAGACCCGTTCGCGCGGGTCATTAGCTGGAATAATCTGATCAAAAAGCAGGATGGCCAGGAGTGGGCGGTTCTGAAAGGAAAGTGGCCTCAGGCGGCAGCTATCCCGGATATGGGGTTCTCAGACCAGGGGGAAGTGAATACTGAAACCGTGATCTCCAGCCACCCGGACCTGCTGATTGCCCAGTTGCGGGCCAAACCGGCACTGGAACAAACCGGGGTTCTGAAACGTTTCCGGGAATTGCATATCCCTGTGCTGTTCCTGGATTATGAACTCCACCCGATTCAGGATACGGTGCCCAGCATCACGTTACTGGGGAAAGTCCTCAACAAAGAGAGTAATGCCAAAGCCTTTACTGATTTTTATACCGAGCACCTGAACCGGATTGAGTCCGTGGTCAGCAAAGCACCGAAAAAGCCGCTGGTCTTCATCGAACCTATCGCCGGTAATTCAGATAACTGCTGCTTCACCCACGGCACCAATGGCTGGGGCGGATTAGTGGCTGCCGCAGGCGGGATTAATATCGGCTCAGAGTTGATGAAAGGGGCATCAGGCTTTATTAATCCTGAAAAAATCATCGCGATGCGTCCTGACTGGTACCTGATGACCGGTTCAAAACGCGGCGCGGCAGGGAACCCGGTATTGCCGTTCGGTTACAATACCCAAATCACACAGATCAAAGCCAGCTTTGACAATCTGTTAAAACGTACCGCTGTCGCGACGATCCCTGCGGTCTCTGAAGGGCATGTCGGCGGAGTGTATCATCATTTCTACAACCATCCGTGGAATATTATCGGGGTTGAGATCCTGGCACACTGGTTCTATCCGCAGCAGTTTGCTTCGCTGGATCCGACCGCCGATTACCACTATATCGTGACCCATTTCACGCAGTTACCGAATGATCCGGTCAATCTGAGTTATTCACCGGTCAGTCAGTAATCCCTGCCACGGGAAGCCCGTATCGGGCTTCCCTGCCCGGACATCCGCCCGATGTTCCGCCACCAGCAAGGCTTCGGTATCTTTTTCCAGCGCACGGAAAATATGCGGCAGATCCCCCGGGTAACACAGGTAGTCACCTTCATTCAGCTCCACCGGATTATCCGCCAGTCCGACTAATGCCCGCCCGCGTACCAGAATAATATGTTCAACCGACCCCGGCAGATGTGGCTCTGACAGCCTGTCCTTGCCCGGCTGAACCTGCAGGGTATAAATATCGCGTCTGGCCCCGGGCGGACAATTGGCCAGCAGGATCGCCTGGTAACTTGCCTGTCCGGAATCGACGGCCATCCCTTCTCCCTTTCGCAATAACCGGATAGCCGTACCGCCGTCTTCCAGTAACCGGGCAAACGGCATATCCAGTGCCATGCATAAGGCCCAGAGTGTTTCCAGGCTGGGATTACCGGTGCCGGATTCCAGCTGAGACAGTGTGGACTTGGCAATTCCGGCTCTGCGGGCCACTTCAGCCAGTGACAGACCGGATCTCTGCCGTTCCTGGCACAGATTCCGCGAAATAATCGTGATAGGGGGTGTCATATCGCCTCACCGTTCGTTATAACGAACGAAACGTTCTTGTTGAAAAACACTGACCGTGTGTTCATTATAGTGTACTAACGTTCATTTTAACGGTATCCCTATGCTGACTCCACTCTATTCCGCCTTACCCCGTGATGTTGTTAAAGCTATTTTCCTGGTCTGTCTGGCTGATGGTGTGGTGGCAGTCTCTTATGGTTCACTGGCAGGCAGCCTCGGGTTCCCGGTATGGGTACCTTTAGCGCTTTCCATGATCGTCATGGCGGGCGCGTCTGAATTTATCTTTATCGGTATCGTGGCCGCCGGAGGGAGTCCTCTGGCGGCAGCGGCGGCCGGCTTGCTGGTGAATGCCCGCCATATTCCGTTTGGTATTGCCGTCAGTGATTTGACCGGACGCGGATGGCGGGGTATTGCCGGCAGCCATATGATGAATGATGAAAGTGTCGTATTCGGGTTATCGCGTCCGGATAAACGTCAGCAACGAGCCGCCTACTGGCTGTGTGGTACAGGTATCGCCCTCTGCTGGCCCGCAGGTGTACTGGGAGGATCCCTGATGGGCAAACTTCTGCCGGACCCGTCAGTGATCGGTTTAGACAGCGTCTTTCCGGCCATTATGCTGGCGCTGGTGATCCCATCGCTGAAGAAAAAAGTGACCCGGAAGCGTGCCGGTTCCGGTGCCCTGCTGGCGCTGGCCACGGTTCCCTGGCTGCCTGCCGGCTTACCGGTACTGGTCTCGCTCGCCGGGCTGATGATGGGAGGCAGAAAAAATGAACAGTAGTCCGGCGCTTTTGGGGAGCATTCTCTTACTTGGGGTGGGCACCTTTCTGATGCGCTATATCAGTAGCCGTCTTGGACATCGGTGGGTACTCCCGGAACCGTGGCAACAGCGCTTATCCGACGCCGCCACCACCTTATTGTTCTCTGTGGCGGTGATTGCCACCTTTTATCATGATAACCATTTCGCAGGCTTTGCCCGTACAGGCGGCGTCGCGGTGGCGCTGCTCCTCACACTGCGCCGGACCCCGCTAATTGTGGTTATCCTGTCGGCAGCGGCAGTGACCGCCCTTCTGCGTCTGGCGGGGATCCCCTGAGCTGTGGTAACGGGGTCCTCTGTGGATTAAGTCTGCTGCAGGGAGAAAAAATCAACATTATCATCCAATACCAGCATATGACCCGGATAATGGCTGCACATCCATTCAAGCTTCAGGGGAGGTAACACTATCTGCGGTGTCACCCCGCATGCCCAGAATACCGGGACATATCCTGCTTCAAGGCCGGGATAAACGCCAAAGTCAGGCTGGCTGAGATCAGTAATACCAATATCTTCAGGCGATCCATAATGTACAGGCATACCATGGCCGGAAGCATAACGTGCTGTCACTGCCGTTGCAGTGGCTATCTTTGAATGATGGATAGGACGCATACTGACGGCCATCGGGCCACCGATACTTCCGGCTTGTATACAAGGAATGTTTGAAATATAGACTGCCGGCGCTTCATGACTCACCGGGATGCCGGCTCGCCGCAACGGACCATCGAAGGTATGGCTGCATCCCAGCAAAAAAGCCACCGCATTCTCATGCCAGTGCTGTTGCAAATCATAAGGTTCAGCCACTAAAGATCCCGCTTTCCAGATACGGTAACGGGGAAGCATCGTGCGCACATCCACCAGGGTATGACCAACCTGAAGCTGGTATTCTCCGGGTTCACCGACTGCCAGTAGCGGACACACTTTAGGATTACGAACGCAAAACAATAGAAAATCCCACGCCAGGTCGCGGGAAACGATCACCAGATTGGCCTGCTGAAGATCATCCAGTATGCCGGATGTTGGTTTACACCACTCTCCCCTCACGGCCATCTGTCGTAATTCTGATGCAGTAGATGGAATCATTGAGAAAGCTCCTGTTGGTGTGTATCACGCATCCGTAAGAGTACCCATAATCCCGGCACAGCCGCACATGCCATGAAAATTCCCGGCATAAAGAGCCAGCCTGTTTTTTCAATTAAGGCGGTGACCAGATAAGGGGTAATCCCGCCACCAACGATTGCGCCAAGATTAATACTTAACGCCATGGCGCTGTAGCGCACCCTGGTAGGGAACTGCTCTGCATAAGTGGGATAACCGACGGATTGCACAATAGGCATCGGTAAACTGGCGATAAACATCGCAACACATGCCAGCCAGTAATTATGGTGACCCATAAGTGACATCATCGGTAGTACCAGTACAACATAGCCAAGGAAGCCGATTTTAAGGACTTTGCTGCGCCCCAGCTTATCCGACAACGCTCCCCAAAAAGGCATCATCACCGCCATCGAAAGACTGATAAACGCCATCAGCCAGAAGACATGCTGTTTGTCATAACCCAGCCAGGTGGTCAGATAAATATTCATAAAAACAATACCAATCCAGTACCCTGCATTTTGTCCAAAAGTCAGCACAATCACGCGGAATAATGAATGACGATGTTCACGTATCATGGTAATAAACGGCGTATGCTGAGGTTTTTTCCCGCGGGTAAACGCTTTGAATTCAGGAGTTTCCTCTAACTGATGTCGTAAAAGTGCAGACAGGATCACCAGAGGGATCGTCAGAAGAAACGGGATCCGCCAGCCCCAGGCTTTTAACTGACTGCTGTCGACAAGATGTAGCATCCAGCCGCAAACAAATGCCGCTAATGCTCCTCCGAGCGCGACGCCAACCGGCGTAAAGGCACCATAAAACCCTCGTTTACCTGTCGGCGAAGATTCCGCGACAAATGCCGCGGCCCCGACAATTTCTGCACCGGCAAAAAAACCCTGGGCCAGCCGAAGCAGAACCAGCAATAGCGGGGCCGCCAGCCCTGCCGCTGCGGCATCAGGTAATAAACCGACGGCGGCCGTTGATCCCCCCATGCCCAGCACCGTTAATAACAAAATTTTTCTGCGTCCGACCCGATCGCCCAGACGCCCCAGTAGTATTCCGCCCAAAGGACGGATAAAAAAGGCACTGCCGAAAACCGCAAGAACCGACAGTAAAGCCGCGGCAGGCGTGGTTCCGGGAAAGAAGAGCGGCCCGATGACCGCAGCCATAAATCCATATATGCCAAATTCATAGTATTCAATCGCAGTACCGGTCATGGCGGCCAGAGCAGCACGACGCGCCAGTAAATGCCGGGGATCATTCCTGGTATGTAGAGAAGCCAGCGCGAATTCTGGTTCAGTTTCATATGACATGATGTTGCCTCACAGGTGAATGAATGACAGAACTGCCTAAAATCACGAGTTCTTTTTATAGTGAGTGTTTATGAAGCAACTTAAATACCAGTTTTCTGACTGATAGAAATTATTCGCCAGTCATTCAACTGCATTAAAATAAATACGCATTATCAGACGTTAATAAGATTAATTATCATTATAGTACTCATCCCCTCCCGAAGGAGGGTAAGAATGGGATACCAGGAGTTAAACAGAGAAATAAAGGGAGACAGCTATTTTCACCAAAATGATCCGCACTCCCTGTCAGAGGGCAAGGAGATTATTATGCCGTCGGGGAAATTTTTTTCAGCCACCACTGACGCTGTGCAGAATATAACTGCGCGTTATACAAGGAGATTTCATTAAACGTAAATTCGGCCCCGGGGAGTGCCTGAGCGAGATAAGGCATATCCACCGAGGCTATATGCGCAATTTTAGGATAACCGCCGGTCGTCTGACTATCAGCCATCAGAATAATCGGCTTTCCTCCGGCAGGTAATTGTACCGTTCCCCGGCTTACCGCTTCAGAATAGATCTCTGTCGTAGAAGATAAGGCTAAGGGTTCACCCTCCAGACGATACCCCATCCGGTCCGAGTGCTGACTTAAAACAAATATCTGATGGGTAAACTGATGCTTTTCTCTATCCGTTAATAAGTTCCAATGTTTTCCTGGAATAAATCTCAGCACCTGTCGATGCGCAGGGAAAATATCTGGCATACCAAAAGGTAAACGTAAATTGCTGGTATTATGTAGTGGCCAGTTAAAGGCTAACACATCTCCTTTTTTCAGCCTTCGTCCATAATGACCACCAAACCCTGCTCCCTGACTGGTACTCTGACTCCCCATGACTTCCGGTGCAGAAAATCCGCCTTTGATAGCCAGGTAACATCTGGCCCCATTGCGGTGGGAACCAAAACTCAGGATAGCCCCGGCAGGAACCGTCAGCGGACATAACATGGCGACAGGCTTATCATCAATACAGGGAGAAAAATCCGCACCACTAAGAACGATGACGGCACGGCGTAAAAAGCGGATCTTTGCCCCCTGTAAGGTCATCTCCAGCGTTGCCGGATCCCCCTGATTCCCTGCCAGTGCGTTCGCTAAACGATGTGAAAAAAGATCCATTGAACCACAGACCGGCACACCTAAGTGCTGCCAGTGATAACGACCACTGTCCTGTAAGGAACTCGCCAGCCCCGGATGCAAAATCTCAATCGCCATTACGGTTCTCCGAATACATTGTGTCGAACTGCTGACGGGTAATTTCTGAGAACCTTACGATGTCCCCGGCCTGTAACAGACAAGGTGATGCTGTTTGTGGGGTAAACATTTTTAAGGGTGTACAGCCAATCAGATTCCAGCCACCGGGACTTTGCTGGGGATAGATAACACTCTGACGGTTTGCGATGCCAATCGACCCCATCATCACGCTCAGTCGTGGAGTCTTTTTACGGGGCAGAGTGAAACAAGGGTCAAGTAAGCCCAGATACGGGTGACCGGGTAAAAAACCGAGCATCATAACATCCACGGGCCGGGCCTGATGACGATCGATCACCTCACGTTCAGTTAACTGACAGTATTCAGCAATCTCGGTCAGGTCCGGTGCAAATTCAGGGTGGTAGCACACGGGGATCACCACTTCACGTGGCTGATACTTCCCTGCCGATTGCCAGCTATTAAGCAGAGCCTCCAGCCGGTTAACCAGCTGACTATAAGGTGACAGCTGACTATCCAGACGCCACATGATTTCAGGCTGATAATAGATACCAAGCGTCACGACGCCAGGAACGATATCGACCACGCCCTGAATTGACTGAGATGCCAGCCAGCGCGCCAGCTGCCCCGTCAGTTTCCACGGAGACTCGGGGACATCCAGGGTGATTACCACACAATCTTCCCCGGAAGGATCACAGCGCCAGCGTAATCCGGAATACGACATAAGGACTCCACAATCATGCCGGCTCGGGGGAGCCGGCATTTTTTCTGCTATACGTTATTATTATTTTGCAAATAGCTGAGACATGTCTTTGAAGGCTTTAAATTCTAATGCATTGCCACAAGGGTCCAGCAAGAACATCGTTGCCTGCTCACCCACCTGCCCCTGAAAGCGAATATAAGGCTCGATAACAAAACGGGTATTAAAATCGCGTAACCGGGCAGCCAGCGCTTCCCATTCATCCCAGCTCAGGATAATGCCGAAATGCGGCACCGGAACATCATGGCCGTCTACCGGATTTGTGTGTGCCGATGTCTGCGAGGCTGTCTGCGGATGCTCATGGATCACCAACTGATGGCCATAAAAATCGAAATCGACCCACTGGTCGCTGGAGCGTCCTTCGGCAAGGCCGAACGTCTCGCCATAAAAACGGCGGGCTGCCGCTAAATCATACACAGGGATTGCCAGGTGAAAAGGACTGAGTGCCATAGTGAAATCTCCGACATTACTGTTTTATCTGAGTGTCTCTGCATTCTTATTGATATATTTTTTGTTGAAAAGCGAATATTCTGAGTTTCAATCAACAATAATTTTGATGATTTCTGACACTAATGCTACGTGAGCTAAAAACCTTTATCGCTGTGACACAATACGGAACGTTTGCCGCAGCCGGACAACGGATCGGGCTGACACAGTCTGCCGTCAGTGCCCAGATGCGAATTCTGGAAAACGCGCTGGGGGTTCAGCTGTTTGATCGCTCAGGACGCAGCGTGGTGCTCAGCCCGGCAGGTCAGCGTATTCTGCCCATGGCTGAAGAGATGCTGGCAATCTTTGGCCGGATGTCACAGCCCGATACCCTCAGCGGATACCGCGGTACGGTAAAAATAGGGGCGATCTCTACCGTTCAGTCAGGACTGTTACCGGAAGTTCTGGTCGATCTCCGCCAGGTCGCACCGTTTCTGGAAACACGGCTGGTGCCCGGCGTCTCTTTTAATTTATTGTCGATGGTGGAAACCGGTGATGTCGACCTGGCAATCACCATTAAACCCCCTTTCAGCCTGCCGAAAGAACTTTACTGCGAAACTCTGTTACGCGAGCCGTACGTCTTAATTGTGCCCGAAGAGATTAAGGGTGACGATGTCAGGGGGTTATTGCGCGCGCATCCGTTTGTCCGCTACGACAGGACTTCTTTCGGCGGACGCCAGGTCAGTCAGTACCTGAGAGAACAGCGAATTGAACCACAGCAAACTCTGGAACTGGATGAGATTGAAGCCATTGTCAGAATGGTCGGACAGGGGCTGGGAGTCGCTCTGGTACCGCTGTCCGGCCAATGGCAGCACCAGCATGCACGGGTGCGGGTTATACCGCTGCACAACGACACGTTCTTTCGCGAGTTGATCATTGTGATGCGCCATGTGAACCGACGATCATCACTGCACAGAATGCTGACACAGTGCCTGACCGAAGGCGCAAAAAAGCAGCAAATAGCCGCTGCACATCCGTCAGCGACCTGATATTGCTTGGTCGTCATCAGACATTTCACTGAAATAGTTGCGTAATAACTGCCACAGATGATGTGCCGCCGGGGTAAAACGGCGATCTGAATTGCGCAGTAAGTGGCATTGCGTTTCATGCGCGACCGGGTTGTCTATCGGTATTGCGACCAGTTGTCCGGAGGAAATCATCGGCTCAGCCGCCCTGGCGGACATGCAGGCGATCCCCAGCCCCGCCGCACTAAGCTCCAGGGCGGTGGAAAAGAGATTACACCGGTAGGAAGGTGTAAATATCAGGCCACTGTTGCGGAACATGGTGTTCATATAGCGCTGTAACCCGAACTGATCCGTCAGGGCAATCAGCCGTTGTCCGGCAAGGGTTTCGATGGTCACACCAGGCTCACCGCTTAACGGATGATCCGGCGACATAACGGCACAGACCGGCCCCCAGCGAAAACTGTAGCGTTTAACCTCCGGGCTGCCGACAGGCCCGAAGGCCAGTGCCATATCGGTGTCACCATGGACCACAGCATTCAGCATCTCATGCATACTGGCCACGGTAATATCCACAAAAACCTGCGGATACGCCCCGGAAAAGGTCGTCATAATCTCACGGATAAAGGTGCTGACCAGCCCGCCACCGATGCGTACCGAAACACTTCCCCCTTTCATATGACGTAAGTCTTTCAGGTGCGCTTCCAGCTTATATCGCCGCTGGCGGCTCTCAAAGTAATCTTCGGCCAGTAAACGCCCCGCTTCGGTCAGAACGACAATCCGGCCACGCCGTTCCAGCAAGGGTAATTGTAATTCACGCTCAAGTTGCGAAATCTGGCGGCTGATCACCGAAGGATTCACTCCCAGGATATCGGCTGCGCGGCGGATCCCGCCCTGGACACCGACTTCGTACAAATAACTCATCGGTTTTTCATGAAACTTCTGCACCTCAAGCCCTGCCAACTGTTGACCAGAAAGCAACAATAACACCGATTACAGGACATTTATATTTTTATAATCCTTTACGATAATCGGATAAACCTGAGGTATCAGATATAAAAAAATAATTTTCTGAATATCCATCAGCAAAGCACCAGAAGAGTGCAACTGCACCAACATAAACAGTGAAAGATATTAATAACAGTGAATGTGTTCTGCTTTTTTATGTTATTTATAAATTCCATAAAATTTAATAAACAGCAGGCCACCGGCGTTTTTATGTCGCAGGTTTCATTCCGGCATAAAAATTGTTAATTATCTATTTTGTGGACAGACAAAATATTCACTCAGGTTCTCCGGCACCAGGGAAACTCATCACTAAAATAACTACAGAGAATAATTATGAGCGATAACAACATCAGCAACCAAAGTCAGGATAAGGACGAACATGCCCTGAAAGTGACGCCAGGCGCATGGATAGCCCTGATCGCCGTATTACTGGTATTTTCAGGGCTGTTTTTTAAAGTCAAAGATATGGCCTGGCTGGGAGCCTTTGACTTTACGACGCTCGGCGGGGCCTTCGGGACCCTGAAAGACGGGGGCGGAGGAACCTTCGTCGGCAGCGGCGGGTTCGGGGCGAAAGCCGGCTTTCTGTTTGCCCTGTCCTTAGTACCGACCGTGATGCTGGCGCTGGGACTACTGGAGATTTTTACCCATTACGGTGCTATTCGTGCCGCCCACCGGCTGTTAACGCCGTTACTGAAACCGCTGCTGGGATTACCCGGTTATACCGGGCTTGCATTAATCACAGATTTACAGAGTACCGATGCCGGGGCTGCCCTGAGTAAAGAACTCTATGACAGTAAAAAAATCACCCGCAAACATGTCGTGATTATGGGTTCCTGGCAATATTCCGGCGCCGGACTGATTAATAACTATTTTGCTATCGGCTCGGCATTATTTGCCTCCCTGACCACTCCGTTAATTGTGCCGTTATTATTAATGTTTGTCCTGAAATTTGTCGGGGCAGGTCTGGTCAGAGTCGCATTAAATACGGTCTACAGGAAGGATTTCATCAATGAGTAATCAGCTTAAAACCAGCGCCAATCCGTTCGATATTTTTGTTATCGGTGCCCGTAAAGGGTTCAATATTGCCATTAATAATCTGATGCCCAATGTGGTGATGGCCTATGTGATTGCGGAAATCCTGAACCTGCTCGGTATTATGCAGATGATTGGCCACCTCTGTGCCCCGCTGATGGGGATATTCGGTCTGCCGGGCGAAGCGATCACCGTCTTACTCACCGCATGGCTCTCATCCTCTGCAGGAACCGGCGTTGCGGTCAGTCTGCTGACGAAAGGGACACTGGACCCCGCTCAGGTCACTATTCTTATCCCCGCGATCTTTCTGATGGGGGCTCAGTTGCAGTATATGGGACGTTTACTGGGGGTGGCCGATGTACCGAAGAAGTACTGGCCGCTACTGATGCTGACCAGCATCGTCAATGCCGTTATCTCTATGCTGGTGATGCGTTTTATCGCCTGACACGCCTCATTATCACCACCGGCAGTCCGGATACTGCCGGTCAGCGAATCTCCGGAGTAAAGTATGTCACGTACCTTAGACCATTTTAATGTATTACATGAGATCCCCGAACTGGGCTTTGAAGAATTTAAAACCTCGGCGTATATCGCGTCTGCACTGGAAGCCGCCGGCTTTACTGTCACCCGCCAGATTAACGGGACCACGGGGATCATTGCCGAGCTGGACAGTGGACAACCGGGGCCGGTATTAGCGTTGCGGGCAGATATGGATGCCCTGGGCCATATTATCGATGGCCAGCATGTGGCCCGCCATACCTGCGGCCATGACGGACATTCCTCTGTCGTGCTGACCGCCGCAGAAGAAACACGCCGTGAGGGCCTGGTGAAAAAAGGCAAACTCAGGATCCTGTTCCAGCCCGCAGAAGAATTAGGGACCGGCGCCATTGCCATGGTGGAGGGAGGGGCTCTGGATAATGTGGATATGCTGCTGGGCTTCCATCTGCGTCCGATAGAGGAATGCCCGATGGGCCAGGCGGTTGCCGCGATGAATTACTCCGCATCAGCCACCATTGAGGCCGTATTTACCGGAAAAGCGGCCCATGCCGCCCGCCCGCATTTAGGCGTCAATGCACTGGATGCTGCCGTTCAGGCGGTGCAGGCCGTGAATTCGATCCATCTTTCTCCGTCACTCACGTTCAGCGCTAAAGCCACCCGCTTTATTGCCGATGCCGGGGTCACTAATTCTATCCCTTCTGAAGCCCGTGTCTGCTGGGATCTCCGTTCGGCGGAAAATGCCCCGATGGAGGAACTGAAACAAAAAGTGACTGCGGCCCTGCAAGGGAGTGCCGCAGCGCTGGGTGCCTCCGTCGATATTAAAATCCTCAAAGAGATGCCGGCGGCGATCATTGATGAAGAAGCCACGGCGGTGATCAGCCACGCCATCTGTCAGCAACTGGGGGAAGATGCCTTGTTACCGTCGAAAACCACCCCTGGCAGCGAAGATTTTTTCCATTACTTACGCCTCTGTCCGCAGGTGAAAGGCGGATTCTGGGGCCTCGGCGCTAATCTGGTACCGGGCCTGCATCATCCGGAAATGCATTTCGACCGGGATGCGCTGGCCATCGGGGTACGCATCTTCAAATCCTGTGTCCAACAGGTGCTTGGCGAATAATCTTTGTGGCCCCCGCCCGGGGGCCACAGATGTGTCGGCCTGAAAAATCTTCGTACATTCAGATACGTTAATCCTTCCACGACAGGCATCTTCGCCGTTAAAGATTGTTATGGTTTCTTTTTTTCGATGAATTCAGGAATGCCGTATGACATGTACTAAACAGACCTCGCGTTTACGGGGCTTACTTTTTTCCGTTCCGGCGCTGCTTTGCTCAGCCAGTGTGCTGGCGGCTGGTCATCAATGTGACCTGCCGCTCAGCGCAGGACAGGCACCGGTCACCGGCGCGCTTCAGCAGGCCATCGATAGGTGCAGTACTCAGGGCGGCGGAACGGTGACCCTGCCGGCGGGGGTATGGGTAAGCGGACCACTGATGCTGAAGAGTCATGTCACACTGCATCTGGCCGCCGGCAGCCGGTTAACCTCGACCGGTAATCCGGCCGATTTTACCGCGGCTTTTATCAGCCAGCCTTTGCAGCCCCGTGAAGCGCTGATTATCGCCACACATGTCCGGGACGTGGCGATCACCGGGCCCGGTACGGTGGATGGTCAGGGACAGCATGGCTGGTGGCCGATGGCGACGGATGCCCGTAACCATCTGAAACGCGGCGACACCCAATGGTTTGCCCGCCACTGGAAAGACGTTCCCCCGGCCAACGGCATGCCCCGCCCCTGGCTGATTGAATTTGACCACGTTCGCGACGGGAAACTGCAGAATGTGAACGTCATCAACTCACCGATGTGGAATGTGGTTTTACGCGACAGCCGGAATATCGTCATGAGCCACAGCACGGTCACTAATCCCCCGGATGCACCGAATACTGACGGAGTCGACGTGGTCTCCTCACAGAACGTTCAGCTGCGTGACCTGACGCTTTCTACGGGAGACGATGATATCTCGATCAAATCCGGACTGGCGACCACCGGAAAGGCCCCGGCCAGCCGGGATATCACCATTGAAGACTGTAATATCGGTAACGGCCACGGCATCTCCGTCGGCAGTGAGACGGCTAACGGTATCGGCGCTGTTACGGTAAGGAATATCCGCTTCCGGGGAACGGCTAACGGGATCCGTGTCAAATCCGGCCGTGATCGGGGTAGCGAGATCGGGCCACTGAGTGCAGAGAATATTGTGATGACCGGCGTCAAAGTGCCGCTGGTGATCACCGACAGCTATGGGGGTAATGGTGGCTACAGCCGGCAGAGTCTCAGTGCTATTTCACCTGAGCCGGTCAGTCGTTACACCCCGTTTATCCACGATATTTCCATTAACCACCTGAAAGCCAGCGGGGCCGGAATGGCAGGGATGATCAGCGGACTGCCGGAGGCACCGTTACAGAATATTTCCCTGAGGAATATCACTATTTCTTCTGTGCTCGGGATGCAAAGCCGTTATGTGCAGGGCACGCTGCACAATGTGAAAATCACCACAGATCAGCATCCGCTTACGTTGCAGCAGGGACCGGGAAGCCACTGGAAAAAGAGTTAAGACCGTCCGGGGCACATGCACCCCGCCCCTGCCCCTGTGGCCCCGCAAGGGGCCGTTCACACAATACGCCGGGGCTGTCCGATGACCGCCGGAAAAGGCCCCGTACAGAAGCGCGACCGGTATCGCTGGCCGCGGCTGAAATAATACTATCGTGGCGGCGGCAACCTCTTTCCTGCAGGGCTCGCCACAGAATTATTGCTCCCCTGCCGGCACAGTGTTAACATCCAGCCAGACGTTTAGATGGCTAAAAATAACTTATCCGTAATAGAAAGGAACCTGTATGTGGCAACAACGACTGACACAATTAGTAACCGCCTGCCATTGGATTGGCAGTAAAGGCTGGGCACCGGCCACCGGCGGTAATATGTCAGTCCGCGAGGATGAACAATGGTGCTGGCTGAGTGAATCCGGGCGCGATAAAGGCACCCTGACCACCGACGATTTTCTGAAAGTGAATATCGCTACCTTACAGGCACCTTCCGGCCGCACACCTTCGGCAGAAACCGGACTCCATACGCTGATTTACCGCCTGTTTCCGGAGGCCAATGCGGTGCTGCATGTGCATACCGTGAATGCGACGGTACTCTCACGCATCGAAAAAAATGTACAGCTGGCCTTATCCGGCTATGAGATGCAGAAGTCGCTGACCGGCCAGCAGAGCCATCTGGACACCGTACCCATCGCTATTTTTGAGAATGACCAGGATATCGCTGCCTTATCTGCACGTATAGAAGCCTATGCGGAGCAGCATCCGCTTCACTATGGCTTCCTGCTGCGGGGTCATGGCCTGACCTGTTGGGGGAAGGATGTCAGTGAAGCCCGACGCCATTTAGAAGGCCTGGAATTCCTGTTCGAATGCGAACTGAAACGCCGGCTTTATACCACCGAATAAGTTCCCTGCCACGCTGACAACATCGCCAAGCCATTGGTTAAGAAGATAATAATGAAAACTGAGCAGTTACTCACCTCCACCCATTGGGGGACTTACGAAGTCGAAACCTCCGGAGATAAGGTCACGGCGATGAAGCCCGTGCCCTGGGATAAAAACCCGTCGCGGATTGGTCAGTCGATGCCGGATGCCATTACCGGCAACACACGGATCCGTCGCCCGGCGGTCCGCCTCGGCTACCTGAAAAATGGCCCGGACTCCCGGGAAGGCCGGGGAAAAGAACCGTTCGTTGAAGTCAGCTGGGAAGAAGCCTTATCTCTGGTCGCCCGTGACATGCAGTCCGTGAAAACCCGTCATGGCAACGAAGCCATCTTCGGCGGCTCCTATGGCTGGGGAAGCGCCGGTCGTTTCCATCACGTACAGAGTCAGTTGCACCGTTTTCTGAAAGGTTTTGGCGGATATACTGCCAGCACCAATACCTATAGCAGTGCTGCCGGTGAGCGTATTCTGCCTCATATCATCGGCCCGCTCAGCCCGCTGCATAAAAAACATACCCATTTCTCCGTGCTGGCAGAACATTGTGAAGTCTTTGTCGCCATCGGCGGACTGCCGGTCAGAAACTCTCAGGTGAATGTCGGCGGTGCCAGTGATCACATGCTGAAGCACTGGCTGGAAACGATGCAGAATAACGGGGTGAAATTTATTAATGTCAGCCCGGTAAAAAATGATCTGAGTGCCGTCAGTAACGCCGAATGGCTGCCGGTCAGACCGGGTACCGATACGGCCCTGCTGCTGGCACTGTGCCAGACCTTAGTCAGTGAAAACCTGCATGATCAGGCATTTATCGACAGCCACACCGTCGGTTTCGGTCCGCTGCGCCGCTACCTGAGCGGCGAAACAGACGGGGTGGTCAAAAATGCCGCCTGGGCAGCCCCCATTACCGGACTGAGCACAGAACAAATTACCGGGCTTGCACGGACGCTGGCCAGCCATCGTAGTATGGTAAATATCTCCTGGTCTCTGCAGCGTTCCCGCCAGGGTGAACAGGCCTACTGGGCGACGGTGGCATTGACGGCCCTGCTGGGACAAATAGGCACACCGGGAGGCGGCCTGGCGTTCGGTTATGCCTGTACCAACCTGGCCGGGGCGGATCGTGTTGGTTTTTCCGGCCCCCGTTTACCGGCCGGCGAAAATAAGGTCAAAACCGAAATCCCGGTGGCGCGTATTTCTGACCTGTTACTGAACCCGGGCGGGGAATATCAGTTCGATGGTCAGGACTGCCGCTACCCGGATATTCGTCTGGTTTACTGGGCGGGAGGTAACGCCTTCCATCACCATCAGGATCTGAACCGTCTGGTCGACGCCTGGCGACGTCCGGAAACCGTTGTCGTGCACGAGCAGTACTGGACGGCGCAGGCGAAGTTTTCCGATATCGTGTTACCGGCCACCACCGTGCTGGAGCGTAATGATATCGGCAGCGGCAGTCATGATGGCTTTATGGTGGCCATGCGCCAGCATATTCCGCCGGTCAGTGAGGCGCGTGATGATTATGAGATTTTCAGCGGGCTGGCAGAGCGACTCGGGTTTGCGGAACAGTTTACAGAAAACCGCAATCCTGATCAGTGGCTGCGCCACATCTATGAAGAGTCCAGGCCCCGGGCAGAAGAAGATGGCATCACCCTGCCTGCATTTGATGATTTCTGGGAACAGGGAAAGCTGGAGTTTGATCGCCCATCTGAGCCACAGATTTTCTTAGCCGATTTCCGTGCCGACCCTGAAAAACATCCGCTGTCGACGCCGTCAGGAAAGATCGAACTTTACTCCGACACTATCGCCGCGTTCGGTTATCGCGAATGCCCGGGACATCCTTTCTGGGACCCGCAGGAAGAGCAATACCAGCGGGAACAGGCACAATGCTGGCCACTACATATGCTGTCCAGCCAGCCACGTTCCCGTCTGCACAGCCAGTATGATCACGGCAGCTTCAGCCGCAGTACCAAAGTCCGGGGACGTGAACCTCTCTGGATGCATCCGCAGGATGCCGCCGAACGCGGCATCACCGAAGGCTCGGTGGTCCGGGTCTTTAACCAGCGCGGTGCCATACTGGCCGGTGTCCATATCAGTGATCAGATCCTGGCGGGCGTGGTACAGATTTCCACCGGGGCCTGGTACGATCCACAGGATCCGTCAACGCCTGGCTCACTCGATAAACACGGTAACCCGAATGTACTGACCGAAGACCGTGGCAGTTCACGCCTCGGTCAGGGCTGCAGCGCTCAGAGCTGTAAAGTCGAAATTGAACGCTGGGAACAACCGTTGCCGGAAATTACCGCGTTTTCACCTCCGCCCTTTTGTGATCGAAGTGAATAACGGCTGACGTCAGGGTTCCGCTGCCACAGGCGGCAGCGGGTTTCCCGCCTATCCGGCCGGTGAACTGAAGCGCAGATACATCAGGCTTTCCCGGGCCTCTTTCGCCCTGGATACCGTCAGTAGCCCTGTCCGGTGTACTGAGCGCGTGGCAGGTATCGAATCAGGCCCCGGGGGCATAAGCGGGTTATTTTTATTTTATCCGTGCACGCCGTGGCCCTGTACCGTCCGGAACCGCGCCGGGAGGCGATGAATAGCGTCTGCGGTATTTCCTGCCAGCCGGGGAAAGGGGCGTGAACGTCGTCCGGGCCCGGCCGTTCTGACCATTATCCTCGGGCTGAGCGTGCCCGGTATTCTTTAAAATCAGTGCCTTCAGCAGGAGTGACCAGGTGTCAGATAAATTATTGTCTCCGGATGAACCCGCCCCGTTTACGGTACGTAACCGTGAAGGAACCTCCCCTTTTCTGCTGATCTGTGATCATGCAGGAAAACGCATTCCGCGCCGGCTCGGTACACTGGGGTTATCCCCTGCAGAGATTGATCGCCATATCGGCTGGGATATCGGCGCTCTGCCGGTCGCAGAGCAGTTAAGTGAGTTACTGGACGCCACCTTAATTTCCCAGACCTGGTCGCGGCTGGTGATTGACTGTAACCGGCCCCCCTCCGTCGTGAGTTCCATCCCGCTGGTTTCTGAGGCCACCGACATCCCGGGTAACCAGGGATTATCCGCAGCACAGAAACTGGCACGTCAGCAGGAGATCTTTACCCCTTACCATGACGAGATACGTCGGCTCCTGACGCAGCGTCGTCAGTGCGGACAGGCAACCTGTATTATCTCTGTGCACAGTTTCACACCGGTGTATCTGGACATACCGCGTCCCTGGCATATTGGCCTGCTTTATCACCGCCTGAAGGCCTATCCTCAGGCGTTTCTGTCACAGCTGCAGGCTCAGCATCGCTGGGAAGTGGGCGATAATCAGCCCTATTCCGTCTCCGATGAAACGGACTATGCAATACCGCAACATGCAGATAAAAATGGCTATCCGTCGGTCGGCATTGAGATCCGCCAGGACCTGATCGCTGAGGCAGAGGGTCAGACGGCCTGGGCTAAGGCGCTTGCGCCATTGCTTCAGGCCGCCTGGCAGAACTACCGCACAGAACATGACGGACTGTCAGCCTGAAAGTCAGGCTGAGGTTTCCGTCGGGGGCGTATTCAGGGCAGCCACCCCGCCGGCGAGCGCTACCCAGCCGATCAGATAAAATGCCTGCGGCCAGGCCGCAGGCAGGTCTCCTCCCCCGGTGATGACGTTGAGCATCGCTAATACGATAGCCCCGCCCGTGAACCGGCAGATCAGCATCACCCTGGCGGCCTGTTCCTGTGCGTTATCCGGGATCCTGCGGCCGCCGGTGCTGAATAACGCCGGACAGAGCAGGCCCTGGCCCAGGCTGCTGAGACATACGCCCGCGATAAACGTGACAGAAAGCGGCTGGTCGCAGGTCTCTCCGGCAAGAAAAAGTCCCGCGGCGCAGCAAAGGAATCCACCGGTCAGTAATGCGGAATGACGCATTCTGCCGGATAACAGGGTGTACACCTGACGGCCGGTGATGATCAGTAAGACAGCAATGCAGAGCAGGCCCGCTGAAGCACCGGGACTGAGACTTTGTTGTTGCCCGTAAAACGCCAGCAAATACCACTGGCTTCCTGCACTTCCCACGTAGCACAGGCGACTCAGCCATCCAACGCAAAAGGTAGCGTTATCGCGTAACGGACGGGGAAATAACGGGCGCGGTGACCATTTTTCGCGAACAAGGAAAAGCAGACAGAGAAGGGCCGTCATGCGGTTAATAATAAAATCAGGCTGGCCGGTACGGGCAAACCCGGTTAACGCCAGAAAGAGGCTACCCGCTGCAACACTTGCGATTAACGCTCCGGCGGGGAAAGTTCGCCCCGGGACCTTTTGCCACGGGTAATCATGACCCGCAGACCGGCAGATCACCCACAGGGCCGGCAGATTGAGGAGAAAGATAAGACGCCAGTCGATTTCACTGAACACGGCACCCAGCACCAGGCCAGCCACCAGACCCGTCATTGCCCCGCTGTCCGCAGAGACAGGTGCCTTGCTCCCGCTTTCTCCCCCGGACTCTCCCCCCTTCAGCGCCTGATGGATCAGCGCCATTCCCGTCCCCTGTAAGGCCCGTGCCGCGAGCATCCACACGCCATTAGCGGCTAACGCCCCCATGACAGAAGCCAGCAGAAAGATCCCCCTGCCGACGATAAATACCCGCCGGCTGCCGGTTCGGGCGCAAAGCACACCACCGATCAGTGACAGAACAGCAAAACAGAACCCGTAAACGGCGAGTACTGCCGGGGTCTGCTGCGGGGTCAGTGACAGTTGCTGAGCGATATGCGGCAGGGCGATGCACATCGCCGCATAATCCAGCGATACCAGCCTACGACTCAGCGTAGCGGGACTTCGCATCATAAAATCATGTCTTTCAGGCTGACAGGTGAGCCTTTTACTTCTCATGGTCATCTCCGCACCACAACAGATGAATTTTGTTCATGTGATAAAATACTGGATGACACGTTATCTCTTTCCTATATTGGGTGACAAAATCATATAATTCACCGAATGATGAGTTTAATTCATCTATGAAAACATCCCGTCTTCCGCCATTAACGTCACTCCGTGCTTTTGATGCCGTTGCCAGACACGAGAGTTTCAAACGTGCCGCGGAGGAGATCAGCGTGACACCGACCGCGATCAGCCACCAGATCCGCAGTCTTGAACAGTCACTGGAGTGCCGGTTATTTGAACGTTCTGCCAGAGGCGTCTCACTGACCCCGCAGGGCGTAACATTGTTCCGGGCTTCCGCCACCATCTTCAGCACATTACGCCAGGCAGTGAGTGAACTTACCCCGGCCTCTTCACCGGGAGCGCTCACGCTGAGTACCACCTCCAATTTTCTGACGCACTGGCTCATTCCCCGCTTACCGGAATTTCACCGGCAGTGCCCCGGCCTGAACCTGCATCTGCATACTGCCATTGATCTGGTCGATCCGGCCGGGGGGATCGCAGATTGCGCCATCCGTTATAGTCAGCAGGTCAATCCGGCACTGGACAACACTCTGCTCTGCAGGGACCGGTTTATCCTGGTGGCCAGCCCGCAACTGGCCATCCGTCGCGTGCAGGACCTGTTAAAACACACATTGTTTCATGTGGATAACCGGCATATTCCCCGTCCGTCACCCGACTGGCAGCACTGGAAAAATCGGTTCGGCCCTGAATCGCTGGATGTCTCCTCCGGCATTCATTTCAATGATGAGACCCATGCGATACAGGCAGCGATAGCCGGTCAGGGGGTACTGATCGCCAGTGAATTACTGGTCAGGGATGCCTTACAGAAGAAAATTCTGGTGTCACCAGCAGAACAGAGTCTGGAGGGAGGCTGCTATTATTTTGTGACCAGCGACAACAAAGCCGTCTGGCCGGAAGTCAGGCAACTCCGGCAATGGCTGCTCAGCCGGTTTGCGATAACTGACTCCGGCAGCCGGGATAACATGACACCCTGTAATGACCTGCTATAGTTAATCAGGCGATCAGGATCACTCCGTTTTAGCAGGGATACGCCGCGTAAACGGATCGGGCTGGCTGCAGGCAGCACAGTTGTCCTGCGCCGCCAGTTATATGGCAGTGATATATCCTTAATATTATACATATGACGGTATATCACTCCATTAATGAAGAAATATTCAGCAATTCCGGTCAGAAACTTGATATATATAGCGTCATTATACTAAGGTAAATATATGTCAATAAGCATTGACCTGATTTAAGCCCGCATCACTGGCTTCTTATAGCTTTCATTCCCTTCACTTATTATCAGTTTTTTTAATGGCAACGAAAGCTATGCGACGCCCTCATTGATCACGTTTTGAGGACTCTATGACGAGCAATACAACAGAAAAACAGAAGAAGCCCTTCTGGAACAAAAAACAACCGAAAGAGCTGACGGTCGATGATATTACTATCGTCGATAACGATATGCTGAAGCGCGCCGTCGGCGCTGCTGCCCTGGGTAATGCCATGGAATGGTTCGACTTTGGTGTGTTCAGCTATCTGGCTGTCACCATCGGTAAAGTCTTTTTTGCAGATACCAGCGCAGCTGCCCAGCTTATCGCCACCTTCGGTACCTTTGCTGCCGCCTTCCTGGTGCGTCCTTTAGGCGGCATGGTCTTTGGCCCGCTGGGAGACCGCTATGGTCGCCAGAAAATTCTGGCGATCACCATGATTATGATGGCCATCGGGACCTTCTGTATCGGGCTGATCCCTTCTTATAACAGTATCGGCATCATGGCCCCTCTCCTGTTACTGGCCGCCCGTCTGCTGCAGGGCTTCTCTACCGGTGGGGAGTATGGGGGTGCTGCGACCTTTATTGCTGAATACTCCACCGATAATCGCCGTGGATTTATGGGAAGTTTCCTGGAATTCGGTACCCTGGGCGGCTATCTGCTGGGTGCCGGTCTGGTGACAGGGCTGACTTCCGTGATGCCTGCTCAGACCATGCTGGACTGGGGATGGAGAATTCCGTTCTTTATTGCCGCACCGCTCGGCCTGTTCGGTTTGTATGTGCGTTTAAAACTGGAAGAAACGCCGGCATTCCAGCAACACATGGAAAAACAGGAAGCCCTTGAGCACAGCAAGCCTCGTCTGGGTCTGTTCCAGATGATGCACAAATACCGCGCCCAGATGCTGAAATGTATCGGTCTGGTATTGCTGTTCAATGTGTCCAACTACATGCTGACATCCTATATGCCAAGCTACCTGACCGGTATTCTGGGTCTGAGTGAGCTGAGCAGCCTGATCCTGGTGATGGTGGTGATGTTTGTGATGATGCCTCTGACCCTGTTCTGGGGCCACTGGACAGATAAAGTCGGTCGTCGTCCGGTGATTGCCGGGGGGGCTCTGGGTCTGATTATTCTGTCCATTCCCTGCCTGATGCTGATCGGTTCCGGCAGCATGTGGGGCGTCTTTTTCGGTCTGATCATTCTTGGCTTCGTCCATACCTGTTTCAGCGGCACCATGCCTGCCACCTTGCCGGCATTATTTACCACCGATATTCGTTACAGTGCCCTGGCGATCGGTTTTAACCTGTCCGTTTCACTGTTCGGTGGTACGACACCGTTGCTGACCGCATGGCTGGTTGAGAAAACACATAACCTGATGATCCCGGCTTACTACCTGATGGCTGCCGGGGCAATTGGTCTGATCACCGTATTTACCCTGCGTGAAACAGCCCGTAAGCCTCTGCGTGGCTCAACCCCTGCGGTAGCCACTAAAGCAGAAGCGCTGAACCTGATCAAAAAGCTCCAGCGCCGCAATAAAAAAACTGACCCGAAAAACGCGACACCACAGTAATCTTCGCGGTCATTCCCGCCGGGCATCTTGCCCGGCGTTTTTTTATCTGCTCTCCGGCCAGTATTGCTTCCCTCTGTCCCCTTTGTCGTTCTGACACCCGTGAACCGATCGCCTTTTTCTTTCTGCATCCCGCTACCGGCCCCGGAACTCCCTGCGGCGATATTTCCATGCGGTAATCGGGTATCACTCCTGCTCTCCGCCCGGGTCAGCTCAGGACAGACAGCAGGCTCTCCGGTTCGTAACCGCCTTTGCCGCAAACAGGGTTTCGCGGCATAGCAGCCCTGCACAATAGGGTTAACCCTATGACGGGTGGTAAGGAACAGGCACTGACGTCAGAACACTATCGAGGGGTGGATGACAGGGGAAAAGAAAGTCGCAAGGGACGTATCGGCGGGAATAAGGCGTTAAACATGGTGTCGCTTTCCCCGGGATAAGCACGAACTTACCCCGGGGCGATGCCGGGCAATCAGACGCTATGGGACAGATGCCCGGCGTTCATCACCACGGAGCGATCACACATATGGTCAATCACATCCGGGTCATGACTGACCAGCACCATGGTCAGCTGACTGTTTTGTTTCAGGTCATTCAGCAGGTTCAGGATTTCCGCCTGCACTGACATATCCAGCGCCGAGGTTGGTTCATCCAGCAGCAGGATCTTTGGCTGCAGTAACAATGCGCGGACTATCGCCACACGCTGACGTTGTCCGCCGGATAACTGATGCGGGTAACGGTCGATTAACGCCGTATCCAGCCCTACCTCGCGGAACCCCTGGCGGATCCGGTCATCGATGTTATCGAAACCGAACCGTTTCAGCGGTTCTGCCAGTGTACGGCGTAACCGGTGACGCGGGTGCAGCGAAGCATACGGGTCCTGGAAGACCATTTGGACATCACGACGCAGCTGCCCGGTAAATGCTTTACCCGGAACAACGTCAGTCCCCGCCAGAGTCATTTCACCCTGCCAGTGAGGATTTAATCCCGCCATCACCCAGAGAAGAGAAGATTTTCCGCAACCGGAAGGTCCGACCAGGCCAAAACATTCGCCGGAAGCGACAGTAAGGCTGGCCCCTTCCACCACCTGGCGCAGGTGATAGCCCTCCGGGTGATAGACATTCACACCATTCAGCCGGATAACACTCATGGTAACGCCTCCAGTGCTGCACGATCTAAGGTAGGCAAGCGCTGACCTTTCGTCGCCAGGCCTGGCCGGCAGGCCCATAAGGTACGGGTATAAGGATGGGTGGCGTTAGCCAGCTCTGAGGCCGGCAGAGTATCCAGAATCCGCCCTTTATACATCACCATCACACGCTGACAATGGTCTGCGACCTGCTGTAAATCATGGCTGATCAGCAGCAGCCCCATATTCCGTTGTGATACCAGTTCGCGGATCAATGCCAGCACCTGGTCACGCATACGATGGTCTAACGCCGAAGTCGGTTCATCCGCAATCAGGAACTCAGGATCGGTGATCAGCGCTATCGCCAGCATAATACGCTGCCCCATGCCGCCGGACAGCTGATTAGGATAACGTTTAATCAGCTGTTGCGGATTCGGCAGCCCTACCGCATCCAGCATTTCGAGGACTTTTTCCCGGCGCTGGCGGCGGCTGAGTGACCGGTGCAGGATCAACGGCTCTTCCACCTGCCAGCCAATGGTGCGCGAGGGGTTCAGGGCATATTTCGGGTCCTGCATGACCATCGCGACCTTACCGCCACGTAAGCGGGTCCAGTCACGCGGGGTGAGAGTCAGGGCATTATTCCCGGCAATCGTCAGTTCCTGTGCATTCACTGTCAGCGTCGGGGCCAGCAGCCCCATCAGACTGCGTGCCGTCAGTGACTTCCCTGATCCCGATTCGCCCACCAGCGCGACACGTTCACGCCCCAGACGAAAAGAAATATCGTCAACCAGAGCACGGCCTTGCGGCAGGCCGATGGATAACTGATTCGCAATAATAAAAGGTGTCGATTCAACTGTCATGACGGCTATCCAGTCGGTCGCGCAGACCGTCACCAATGAAATTAAAGGTCAGGCTGGCCAGCAAAATGGCCCCGCCCGGCGCAGCAGCGACCCACCACTGGTCAAAAATCACTTTCCCACCTTCCGCGACCATGGATCCCCATTCCGCGGTCGGTGGACGAACCCCCATCCCCAGGAAGCCCAGGCCGGCGGCAGACAGAATAATCCCCCCGAGGCTCAGCGCAGCGCGCACGACGGCACTCGGTAAACAGAGCGGTAAAATGTGGCCCAGAATTAACGGCAAACCACGGATCCCTTGCATCCTGGCCGCCGCCAGATAATCACTGCGGCGCAACTGCTGGGTTTCTGCCCGGGCCTGACGGGCAAACGGCGGCCAGCTGGTCAGTGCCAGCGCTAAGGCGCCGTTCAGTAGCCCCGGGCCAAGTACCGCCACCATCGCCAGCGCAATCACCAGACTCGGCAGCGCCAGAAAAATATCGGTAATACGCATCAGGATGCGTTCTGTCCAGCCACCTAAATAGCCTGCCGCCATCCCGACCGCCATCCCGACCGGGACGGTTAATACCAGAATAAAGATGATCAGCACCAGGGTAGGACGGGTACCGTAAATCACGCGGGAAAGCAGATCCCGGCCAAAGCTATCGGTACCCAGCCAGTGGAGTTCTGACGGCGGCAGTAACCGGCCAGCCATATTCTGTGCATTCGGGTCAAACGGTGCCAGCCAGGGAGCAAAAATCGCCGCCAGCACCAGCAGGGCTAATAATCCGCAGCCAAGCGCCAGTAAAAACGGGATCCTGCGCCGGGATTGAGCCGCAGATGAACGGGAAGTTAATTCAGTCATCGTGTTCTCGGATCTGTGAGCCAGACCAGCGCATCAGTCAGCGCATTGATCAGGATAAAACAGGCACCCACTACTAAGGTTGTCCCCAGAATGGCAGGAAAATCAGCAGCAAACAGCGCATTCGTCAGATAACGTCCCATGCCGGGCCATGAAAAAACGCTTTCTGTTAAGACGGAGCCTTCCAGCAGAGAGACATAGGACAGCATCACCACCGTGATAAGAGTTCCGCGGGTGTTCGGCAGTAAGTGATGCCAGAGAATGCGCCAGCGGCTTGCCCCTTTCGCCAAGGCGAGGGTGACATATTCTTTACTGTTCTCTTCCAGTAAGGTCGCGCGTAACAGGCGGGTAATCGATGCGGTAGATAATAATCCCAGCGTCGCCACCGGTAGCCACAGATGGGCTAATGCATTGATAAACATGGCACGATCACCGGACAACCAGCTATCGATCAGCACAATCCCTGTTTTCGGTTCCAGTGTATAGGTATACAAATCATCCAGTTGGCCGGGACCGGCGGACCAGTGCAGCACCGCATAAAACAGCAACAAGCCCAGCAGGCCGAACCAGAACACCGGGACAGAATAGCCCAGCAAAGAGACAATCCGCGCCAGGTGGTCGATCCAGCTCTTCGGACGCCAGACCGAAATCAGCGCCAGGCTGATACCGCAGACGGCACCGACAATCAGCGAACAGGTGGCCAGCGTGAATGTTGCCGGGAAAGTCCGCAGTAAATCACTGAGTACCGGCTGTCCGGTGCTCTGTGAAATCCCCAGATTACCGTGGGCCAGTTGCTTCAGGTAATCCCAGAACTGCCGGGGCAGTGACTGGTCTAACCCCAGCTGATGACGGACCTGCGCATACGTAGACGCACTCGCATGATCCCCCACCAGCTGTAACACCGGATCGACAGGTGAAAGATGAGACAGCGTGAAGGTAAACGCCAGCAGACCTAAAAGTGTCACCACCAGTGATAACAGGTTACCGGCGAGGCGCTGTACAAGCCGCCCCAAACCCGCAGCGCGACTCGAAGGTTGCGCTGTGGTTGCCATTACTTCGTCACCTGGTTGTAGAACACCATATCCGGGTTCATACCCTGCTGATAGCCTTTCAGGTTATCGCGCAATGCGGTCAGCTGACGCGCCTGCAAACCAATCACATAAGGCGAACTTTTCATTACCTGACGCTGCAGTTTCTGATACATCGCAGCACGTTGCTGATTATCGCTTTCACCCACGGCCTGCTTCGTTTCTGCCGTCAATGCAGGGATATGCCAGCCGGCACGGGCTGCCAGCGTACTGCTGCCATCTTCAGGATTTGACGCAAAAGCGGCCGCATTGGAGTTCGGGTCAAAGTAGTCAGGCCCCCAGGACGTGACTGTCGCATCGAATTTATGGCTGGAAATCTTCGCCGTAATTTCACTGCTGATCCCCGGGATCAACGTAACCTTCACGCCTGCTTTCGCAAAGCTCGCCTGCAATGCCTGGGCAATATCCAGATAAGGCGGCTGGTTATTAACGATCAGACTAAAGCTGATATTCTTCAGTCCGGCTTTCGCCAGAATCGCTTTCGCTTTTTCCGGGTTGTAAGTGTATGGCGTTTCTTTTAATGCACCTAAGTAACCGTCCGGTAAGAAGGTCTGATGCACAGAGAACTGACCTCTGAGCAGATCGTTCGCAATACCATTATAATCAAACAGATAACGTGCAGCTTCCCAGAATGCCGGGTTAGCCATCACCGGAGAGGACTTCACGTTAAACAATAAATAGTAAAGCGATGCGATAGGGACGGCGACTGGTCTCACACCAGGTTTGTTTTTCAATGCACTGAACTGATCACTGCCCAGACTGCGGGCAATATCCGCATCGCCCTGCTCAACCAGTAAGAGACGGGTGGCGACTTCCGGGACATTTTTAATCAGGACATTTTTAAGCTTAGGTGCCCCTGCCGGAGAGTCCGGGTTGGCGGTCATCAGCAGAACTTCATGCGGGACATAGCGACGGATCTGATACGGGCCGCTGCCGGCGGAGTGGGTGTTCAGCCACTGGTGACCCAAATCACCCTGTACCTGGTGGCTATCGGCCTCTTTCTCATCGACAATCGAGGCCACCGGGGCAGAGAGCAGGCTCAGGACAAAGGACGGGCTGACATCGGCGGTCCAGTGGATAGCAACCTGATTATCACTCACTTTGGTCAGTTCGCTGTCAACGTTCTTCGCGTTCCAGCCTAACTGCGTCAGGATAAAGGAAGGCTCAAGATTCAGTTTCACCACACGTGACAGAGAGAAGATCACATCTTCCGGACGCACCGGGTTACCGCTGGCAAATTTAGCGCCGTCACGCAGCGTAAACACCAGGCTGCGATTATCCGCACCCGCCTTCCAGGAGGAAGCCAGCGTCGGACGCAGATCCACCGGATTGGACGGGTCAGACTGCAACAGGCGCTGATAAAGACTGTTAAAAGCTTGTACGGTCGACAGCTCAAAACCCTGTGCCGGATCGAAGCTGATAGCATCATCCAGAGACTGGGCGACAACGAGCGTGTCTGGAGGAGTTGCACTGAACGCGGCCATGGACGTCGTCATCATAGCCAGCGCGAGACCTATCAATGTTTTTTTCATCTGAGTTCCTTGCTGAGAACTAACAACGCACCTGAACCGGAAGCCGTCGTCCGGAACGGGAAGTTAGTTTGTTATTCTTTATTGTTATATATAAACAATTACTTATCACTTCTGTAATTTATCGGATTTTATGAAGTTCGGCTAGGGTTGTCAGCGATAAAATCTGTCCCTTTACGTTAACTAACATCGGATTAAAGCCAGGATCCGCAAACCTGAAAAAGTCCTGCGGGCGGTTCGGTGCCCTTACCACCCGCGCTTAATCATCAGAAACACTGTTATATATAAGGTAGTCTCCGGGACGGAAGGCGGTTCATTGATAACGATATGTCATTCTTATCTTTACCCGGTAAGGCGCCATCCCGGTCACGCGACCGTAGTCTGCGGGGAGCGGGCAGCAATATCCTCACCGCTCGTTTTTCCGGAAAAATCACCACATCATACCCTGCTGCCGCTGAACGCCAGAGACGGCCTGAAAGAGGCGTCTGCATTTCATGGATAGGGCGAAGCCCGGAAAGTCCGGGCCATTTCATACAGCGGTGAGTTATCGGAATACTAACAGAACAGCGATGACCTGCCGCCAGGATCATCGGACAGAAGGTTATCCGCAGCGGCGTACGGGAATATTCAGCGCGATACGCCGTGTGACTTTCTGCTTTCCGGGCATCCTGCGGACCCGAATATCATGAGGGGTTCTCGTTTCGCAGTAATCTGGCTCCCCGGCAGGCCCCGGTGACAAACGGAATAACCGGCAGATCCTCCGCAGAGCCTGTGAATTCAAATTAGATACAGGCTCCTCTTCTTTTTATCCACGCAGACCTTTTTTATTCGCTGATGTTATTCAGGTCCACAGGATATCTGTTATTTCATTCTCTGCCGGAAGATACCGGGGAGTTAATTAACGGAATAAAGGTTAAGGGTTGTTATTACTGTAATAATGCTCTGTCCCCCTTATTAACGGTCACGGTTTCCCGATAGCATTGGCAGTATTGGCAGTATTGGCAGTATTGGCAGTATTGGCAGTATTGGCAGTATTGGCAGTATTGGCAGTATTGGCAGTATTGGCAGTATTGGCAGTATTGGCAGTATTAATATACTGACCCGGCCACACGCAAGTCATCCGTAAGCTTATGCGCCCGGCTGTTGATTGGTTGGCTGGCTGGTTGGTTGGTTGGTTGGTTGGTTGGTTGGTTGGTTGGTTGGTTGGTTGGTTGGTTGGTTGGTTGGTTGGTTGGTTGGTTGGGCTATTGACCGGGGTCGCGGGAATACCTGCCCGCCAGGCCGGCCGCCGATCCTTACGCGATCCCCGGGCGAGGATCCCACCGATCCGCAGAAATCTTCCGGGGGCACGATCCCCGCAAATATAACGTCCGCACCGGGTCCCTGTCGTCCGTTTGTTATCCCGGGCAGGCGAAAGCACGCGCAGTGACCTGAACAACGGCAGCGGCTCTCTGATACTGGCGGAAAGCCGGATGAGGATGCCGCATCGCGCAGGCAGCCGGCAACAGGGATACCTGCCACGGCTATGTGAATATCTCTGCGCAAACTGCTGGCCGTGGCCGGAGTACCTCCCCAGGTATTCCGTTACCGGTAGTACATTGACAGGGATTTCACTCCCGCCGGGACACTCTGACCACCGGCAGCGATGGCGCAATTCAGTAAACAGTCCGGCCTGAGAACGGTAAGTCCGGGGGTTCGGGTAACGATGACCAGAGCGGCCGCAGACGCTGAAAAGCCTGTTGTAATGTGACCTCATCGGCACTGAAAGGCATGCGCAGATAGCGGTCAAATGCGCCGGAGATCCCGAAGCGTGTGCCGGTGCCCAGCAGAATACCCGCGTCACTGGCCCGGGACGCAAAACGGGTCGCCAGCATCCCCGGCAGTTCGACCCAGAAAGATAATCCCCCCGCCGGTACCTGATATTTCCATTCCGGAAACCAGGTCTTCATCAACTGATCACAGGTATCCCGGCGCTGTTGCAGCATCTGCCGGCGCTGCGGTAAAAACTGATCGCTGTTGTCCAGCAACCACTCACAGACGATTTGCTCCGTGATCGGGGAAGCCAGGTCCAGTGAATCACGGATCTGCACCAGAGAAGCAATCTGTGACGCGGAGGCACGGATCCAGCCAATCCTTAATCCTCCCCAGTAACTTTTCGACGCCGAGCCGAGGCAGATCACCTCCCCCGGCCGGGCAAATGCTGCCACCGGCGGCGGCGGCGGCTGCTGATACCATAACTCTGCCAGCGTCTCATCGATCACCAGCGGCGTCCGGTAACGGGCTGCCAGTGCGGTGATTTCCGCACGGCTCTCTTCCCCCATACAGTACCCGGTCGGATTATGGTAATCCGCAATCAGGTAAGCCAGCCGGGGCGAGGTCTGTGCCAGGGCAGCGGCCAGCCCGCCGTGATCCCAGCGGCCCTCCGGCAAAGAAACACCGATCGGCTGGCAGGAAGCCCCGCGGATAGCCGACAACGCAGAAGGGTAAGTGGGATGATCGACCAGCACCCGGTCACCGGGCCCGGTCAGCCACCGGAGAACCAGCGCCAGTCCGCTGACAGCCCCGTTCACGACCATCACTTCATCCGGCCGGGTAGGTAAACCCCGGGAACAATAACGGCGTGCAATCGCTTCTCTCAGCGAAAGTAATCCGCGGGGATCATACCCTGTCGCCAGCGAATACTCAGGGTAGCGCAATAGAGCCTGACGAAATGCCTGATGGATCTCCGGCCCGGCACTCAGGGAAGCCGTCGATAAATCCAGCGCACTCCCCGCCGACATCGCCCCCGGAATATGCACAGCGCTCTCCGGCAGTGTGATTCGGCTTCCGCTGCCCTGCTGGCTGTGCACGAAACCTTGTTCCCGCAGCAGGGATAAGGCACTGCTCACCGTCGTACGACTGATTTTCAGTCCCGTCGCCAGTTCACGTTCACCCGGCAGACGGGTCCCCTGTACCAGTCGCCCATCCAGGACCAGCAACCGCAGGGCAGAGGCCAGTTGCTGCCACAGCGGGATCCGGGAAGAGCTTTGCTGCCAGTTTCCCAGCATCTCAATCAGAGAGTGATGACCAAGGCGTCTCAGAGACATAGCGATCCACTTTATATAAACTGGCTATTAATTATCGATCCATTTCAGATAACAATCATTTTGCTGTCAACCTGCCACCGGAAAAAATGATGCTGAAACGACTGATACAACTCTATTGCGGATTAACGATATACGGTATTTCCTGTGCCATGTATATCCATTGCGGACTGGGGGCCGACCCCTGGGATGTTTTTCATCTGGGCGTTGCCCGCTGGCTTTCGGTGAATGTCGGCACTGTGATGATTGTGACCGGCGCGCTGGTATTGCTCTTCTGGATCCCTCTGCGGCAGCGTCCTGGCCTGGGGACGCTGAGTAATGTTGTCGTTCTCGGACTGGCTGCTGACGCCGCCCTGGCGGCCATGCCTCCGCTCACCTCGCTGACAGCACGTTGTCTGATGCTGGCAGCGGCCATTATTCTGAACGCGATTGCGACCGTCATGTATATCTGTGCCGGTTTTGGCCCCGGTCCCCGTGATGGCCTGATGACCGGTATACACCGTCGCACCGGTATTTCATTACGGCTGATCCGTACCGTTATCGAAGTCACGGTATTACTGACCGGCTGGCTGGCGGGCGGGACGGTGGGGCCCGGCACCCTGATTTATGCCCTGACCATTGGCCCGTTAATTCAGTTCTTTTTACCCTGGTTCCGCAACGGCAATACTGAACTGGCACCGCGGAAACCTGTGACAAAAGAGCCTGTCTGAGTCGCTACGGCCGTTACCGGCAATGCCGGTAAGTCATCGAAAATAAAAAGGCTGCAAAGTAATGAGCCGGTATAAACCATGGTTTTCTGCCGGCCTTTATTTATCAGCAAGGGATTATTCCCGTCGCGCCATGACCGGGATGCGTGTCACTCTCCGGAGAGATACTGCGCTAAGAACGCCAGTTCAGTCTCAGAATACTGAATAAAAAGCAGTGGTCCCTATCCCCGTCACAAACTGCCCTGTTTATACCCGCGCCGCGATAAAAAATGCGTGTATACAGAATAACGTTCTGAAATATCTGTCCGGCTAACCGGAGTATTACACGATTAATTATAAATTTAGCTGATTAATAATTACTGCTAAATATATCGTTATCTCTGATTATAGATATTCGTAAACTTTGCCGCTAATATAATAATAATATCAGGGAGGCTGCGTTTATGAATTCATTTACCCGTGATCTGCTGGACTGGATAGAGAACAATCTCACCGGAAAACTGACGATCGATGATGTTTCGGTGAAAGCCGGCTACAGCAAATGGCATTTACAACGCATTTTCAGGGAAGATACCGGCTTTCATCTGGCCTCTTATATTCGTTACCGTAAACTGAATAAAGCGGCGATGATCCTCAGAATGACCCATATGCCCGCGGTGGAAATCAGCGAGTTACTGGGGTTCAGTACCCAGCAGACATTTACGCGATCGTTTACCCGGCATTTCGGAGCCGCCCCTGGCAAATACCGGGATGCCAGTGAGTGGAATTTTCGTGGCATGGTCGCGAGAGCCAGCCCGAATCTGTCAGACCTCCCCGAAGCCGAAACTGTCACGCAGGGGCCGGGCATCATCCCCGGCCTGAGCCTGAGCTATCTTTGTGACTACAGAGAACTGGAAGATGTGAATTATCACTGCGAACAACGTAAGCACTTACTATCAAAAGCGGTCTCGGTGTTCAAGGGAACTTTACCCCAGGTTGTCGCTGAAAATTTCGAGCCCGACACGGATTGCGGACGCGTAAAGTTCACCCTGACATTCCAGCGCCATTTGCAGGAAGTTTGCTACCGGAACGCTTCCCCGGACAGATTTCTGCGCTTTAGCTTTTCCGGCACCCGCCAACAGTTAATCAATATGCAGGCGGATATCTATCAGTATGTGATGCCTTTCCGCCCGGAAGCCCGTCGTCAGGGGCACGATTTCTTTGTCTGTCATCCGCAATTGCCTGTTATTTCTCCTGAACTGAACGATACCTTCTCCGGGTCATACTATATTCCTGTCTCGGTTTCCCGTAGTGACCTACTGCCACCCTGTATGTAAAATATCCGGCACGAAGCCATTATCATGGGAAGGGATGAACCGCATTGGCGGCCCGGGGAATACCCGGCACTTTCCCATGATCAACACCAGGAGTTGCCGTGAAATTTCGTTCCACGTTATGTTTTGCTGTTCTTACTTCAGCCATCAGTTTTACCGCTACAGCCCAATGGCCACCGGAAACCGGTGCGAAGGTACCGGGCAATGCCCTGGAGTATCCCACCCGCCTCTCTGCCGTTAACAGTTCACTGGAACAGATGCTGGACCAGGGCGGAGTGATCATTTCCTCGACCCTCGGGACTGACGGGCCGATCGTGACCCTCAGAAAAGGCAAATATTACATTTTTTGTATGCTGAAAGGTGCCGGTAGCGGTTTAGATCAGAATGTGGCGACGTCGAAATGTTATGCCATGAACTGAGATTCAGATAACCGTCCCCCCTGTCATGCTGAGCAATGTCCTTTTCCGGACCGGAGAGCTGCCCGCAGTTTCCGGCTCAGGGACGATGGCCGGTGGCAGCGTCCGTTGAGCGTTCAGGAATAAGCATTCGGCAGTGCAAGTGCAGGACTGCCGGTTCAGGTGCAGTTTTCAGAAATACCGGGTCATCAACCGTCAGTGGCCCGCGACCAGGATAGAAAACGTTTTGCAGACGCCGGTCCGCCGGTTTCCGGGACTGACATCAGCACAGCGTTCCGGGCGACTCCCCGGCGAAGAGTCTCCGGCGATTCCGGACGGGTACCGGCCGGACCTCGAACGTCAGGGCCGTTATAACGCTTAACGGCCTTTCAGAGCCGCAGCCCGGCAGACGGTATCATGCACTGCTGTTCGCGACTTACAGCGCCGCAGCACAGGCGGCAGCGGAACTCCAGGCCCACTGGAAGTTATATCCCCCCAGCCAGCCGGTCACATCGACCACTTCGCCGATGAAAAAGAGCCCCGGCACATCGCGCGCTTCCATGGTCCGCGAGGAGAGCTGGTCGGTATCGACGCCCCCCAGGGTGACTTCGGCAGTACGGTAACCTTCTGTGCCGTTCGGCTGCACTGACCAGCAGTTCAGCTGCCCGATCAGCTGTTGTTGCTGTTTGCTGTTCAGTTGCCTGAGCGTCAGGTCCGGCACCACTTCCAGTTGCTGCAATATCTCGGTCAATCGTTTCGGCAGTAGTTTTGCCAGACAATTCTTCAGGCTCAGGTTCGGGTGCGTTTCACGCTGCCGGTTAAGGAAGTCTTCCAGCGGCGTTTCAGGCACCAGATTTATCTCCAGGGCTTCTCCCGCTTGCCAGTAACTGGAAATCTGCAGAATGGACGGGCCTGAAAGGCCACGATGGGTAAAGAGCATCGCTTCTTTAAACTGCTTTCCATCACTCGCTGTGACCGTCACCGGTACCGCCACGCCCGACAGAGGTTGCAGCTGTTCCAGTAACGGCTTATGTAAGGTAAAGGGTACCAGGGCTGCCCGTGTCGGCAGGACACGCAGTCCGAACTGTGCGGCAAGTTTATAGCCGAAAGGGGTGGCACCCAGGCCCGGCATGGATAAGCCTCCGGAAGCGACAACAAGTTTGCGGGTACTTACATTCGTTCCGTTAAGCTGTAACCGGTACTCACCGTCCGGGGTCCGTTCGGTCTGCAGGATCTCTGTGCGCAAACGCAGAGTCACCTTAGCCGCCTCACATTCCGCCAGCAACATATCGACGATCTGTTGTGCCGAGTCATCACAAAAGAGCTGGCCGAGTGTTTTTTCATGCCACGCGATCCCATAGCGATTGACCAGCTCAATAAAATCCCACTGTGTATAGCGAGCGAGTGCTGACTTACAAAAGTGTGGGTTTTGGGAAAGGTACGCGCCGGGTTCGGTATACAGGTTGGTAAAATTACAGCGACCGCCCCCGGACATAAGGATTTTTCGTCCCGCTTTTTTACCGTTATCCAGCACCAGCACATTCAGGCCACGCTGTCCGGCCTGAGCGGCACAAAACAGGCCGGCAGCCCCCGCTCCGACGATGATTACGTCAAACTTTTCCATGCTTCCCCCGGCTAAAAACGGCTGATTGTAATGAGATGGTGTTCCGGACTCCAGAATGAAAATTTCTTATGCAGAGGGCATTAGCATAACTGATTAATTTAAAAGATATTTTATAAATTAATTTTCCCTTAATCTGGCTGCAGGCACAAAAAAAGCGATATTTTCCTTTCCTGAACGCACCTCTCTCGCTGATAATGCGCCAGGTTCATGTCCTCAAAAAATGGCGTAACGTTATGCTACATCTTTTTGCTGGTATCGATATAAGTACTGGCCTGTTACTGGTAGTGGCTCTGTTGTTTGTTTTGTTCTACGAAGCAATCAACGGGTTTCATGATACCGCTAATGCAGTTGCAACGGTAATCTATACCCGCGCGATGCGTGCGCAGCTTGCTGTCGCAATGGCCGGTATCTTTAACTTCTTAGGGGTTCTGTTAGGCGGACTCAGCGTAGCTTATGCTATTGTCCATATGCTGCCGACCGACCTGTTGCTTAACGTGGGATCTGCTCACGGGCTGGCCATGGTCTTTTCCATGTTACTGGCAGCAATTATCTGGAACCTCGGTACCTGGTATTTCGGTTTACCCGCATCCAGTTCTCATACACTTATCGGGGCTATTATCGGTATAGCACTGACGAATGCGTTAACCACCGGCACGTCGCTGGTTGAAGCACTCAATATCCCGAAAGTGGTCAACATCTTTATGTCTCTGATCCTGTCACCGATTGTCGGTATGGTATTAGCGGGCTTATTGATCTTCCTGCTGCGTAAGTACTGGAGCGGTACGCGTAAGCGCTCACGCATTCATATGACGCCGGCAGAACGCGAGAAGATTGACGGTAAGAAAAAACCGCCGTTCTGGACCCGGATTGCACTTATCGTCTCGGCGATCGGTGTCAGTTACTCCCATGGTGCTAACGATGGCCAGAAAGGTATCGGCCTGATTATGCTGGTGCTTATCGGGGTTACCCCGGCCGGATTTGTGGTGAATATGGGAGCATCCGGATACGATATTACCCGTACGCGGGATGCCGTTGACCATCTGGAGCAGTACTATCAGCAGAACAGTCAGTCGTTGCAAACCATTATTGCCCCGGCACTGACGCCTGCCGCGATGAGTACACCGGTTGAAGAATTCCACTGCAGTAACGAACGTGCACTGGAAGCGGTGGCCCATGCCCGCAATATGCTTAATAATCTGACCAGTTATGATCAGTTAACCCCGGAAAATCGCGCCCAGCTACGTCGTTTACTGCTGTGTATCTCGGATACTGCAGATAAAGTGGCAAAACTGCCGCAGACCAGTGCGCAGAATCAACGTTATCTGGGTGACCTGCATCATGATCTGCTGGGCACTATCGAATATGCACCGATCTGGATTATCTTTGCCGTTGCTCTGGCGCTCTCCGCCGGCACGATGGTCGGCTGGCGTCGCGTCGCCACGACTATCGGTGAAAAAATCGGTAAGAAAGGCATGACCTATGCCCAGGGGATGTCTGCTCAGGTGACTGCCGCAGCGTCTATCGGGATTGCCAGTTATACCGGGATGCCGGTCTCTACCACGCATATTCTGTCATCTTCGGTGGCCGGAACGATGCTGGTTGATGGCGGTGGCCTGCAAGGTAAAACGATCAAGAATATTGCGATGGCCTGGATTTTAACCCTGCCGGTCTCGGTTCTGTTATCCGCATCGTTATACTGGATTGCATTGCAGATTATCTGATGCTCTTACCCTGAAAGAACAGGCTGCCCACGGGCAGCCTTTTTTTATGCGTTTTGCGTAGCCATCAGGGTGTAGTGGTCCCAGGCTGCCTGGGCCGCTGCACCTTGCGGGGTACGGAATCCATGACGATGCAGCACTGCCTCCAGAGCCGTCAGTGTTTGCATCACACAGGACGTACGGGCGTTATACCCCATTGTCCCTATCCGCCAGACTTTACCCACCAGCGGACCAAAGGATGTGCCGATTTCTATGCCGAAGTCATGCAGCATGCTGTGTCTGACGGCAAGATCATTCACGCCCTCCGGAATAAGCACCCCGAGAACATTATTCATTTTATGAGCCGTATCCCCGAACAGCTTCAGGCCCATCGCCTGCACGCCTTTCATCAGCGCGTCACCCTGTATCTTGTGTCGCTGAATACACGTCTCCAGGCCTTCCCCGAGGATAATACGGGCACATTCACGGGCGCCGTACAGCGCACTGGTGGCTTCAGTATGGTGATTCAGCCGCTCACTGCCCCAGTAATCCATGATCATGGCCAGGTCGAAATAATTGGAGTAAATCATTTCATCTTCGCCTTCCTGATGTGCATCCGTGCGGATCCCGGCTTCAACCCTGCGGCGACGGCGGATATGCTCTGCCATCTTATCACTCAGGGTAACCGGCGATGTCCCGGAGGCCCCGCCGAGGCATTTTTGCATGCCGGCAGAGACCGCATCCAACCCCCATGCATCCGTATCCAGTGGATTCCCGCCCAGAGTGGCGGTCGCATCGGTGTAAAACAGCACATCATAGCGCTGGCAGATACTGCCCAACTCCTGCAGAGGTTGCCGTAAAGTTGTCGAGGTATCGCCGTGCACCGTGAGCAACATCCGGGGGCGCAGGCGTTTAATGGCATCCTCAATCTGATCCGGAGTGAAGACCTCTCCCCAGGGCACATCCAGCCGGTGAACATCGGCACGGCAACGATGGGCGATTTCACACAACAGTTCGCCAAAACGACCAAATACCGGCACCAGCACCTTATCACCCGGGCGGATCGCCGAGACCAGCAGGGCTTCGATGCCTGCCCGCGATGTTCCGTTAATCAGCAGCGTCCACAGGTTTCGGGTGGCAAACACGCCGCGATACAGCGTCATGACTTCATTCATGTAACCGGTCATCGCCGGATCATACTGTCCCACCAATTGTGCCGACATTGCCCGTAATACCCGCGGGTCAGCATTAATCGGTCCCGGCCCCATTAAAAGTCGTGACGGGGGATTAATCTGGGAAAAAATTTCATTGTTCAACCGGAGTTTCCTCTGTTCAGTGACGTAATATTTTGCCGATAAATTGCTGTGTCCGGGCTTTTTCGGGGTGTTCGAAAATCTGACGGGGGGTACCGCTTTCAATCACTTCGCCGTCGGCCATAAACACGACTTTTGATGAAACTTCGCGAACAAAGCTCATTTCATGAGAAACAATAAACATCGTCATCCCTTCCGCCGCCAGTTCGCGGATGGTATCCAGAACTTCATTAACCATTTCCGGGTCCAGTGCGGCAGTGACTTCGTCCAGTAGCAGAATTTGAGGTTTCAGCGCCAGGGCTCTGGCAATGGCTACCCGCTGCTGTTGTCCGCCGGACAACTCATCCGGATAAGCATGCAGGCGGTGGGATAACCCGACGCGTTCCAGCAAGCGCCTGGCTTCCTGCTCAACCTCCGCTTTCGGGCGGCCTTTGATTTTGGTCGGAGTGATCATGACGTTTTCCAGCACCGTCATGTTCTGGAACAGATTGTATTGCTGAAACACAATGGCGACCGAAGAACGGAGCTGACGAAGCTGCTCTTTGTTGTCATAACTTAGCTTCCGGCCGTCAAGACAGACATACCCCTCTGAAGGCAATAACAGCCCCATCAGTACCCGTAATAACGTGCTCTTCCCGGACCCGGACGGGCCAATCAGACTGACAATGTCCCCTTTTTCCACCGGTAAGGTAATATTTTCGAGGACCGGTTGTTCGCCATAGGCGGCTTTAAGATTAACGATATCGAGCTGTGGCAATTTTAGTCTCCAGGCGCTTACCTAAGCGCGATAAGGGATAAGAGATGCAGAAGTAGAGGACAAGTACGGTGGCATAAACCAGACCTGCCGAAAAACCCTTATCCGTTAACACCTTACTGGCAGATGTCAGTTCCATCACACCAATCTGTGAGGCCAGCGTAGTATCTTTGATATACATAATGAAAAAGCTGAAGGTCGGCGGGATAACCACACGCATCGACTGAGGGATAATGATGTAACGCAGGCTTTGCAGATAACTGAAGTTCAGGGTCTCTGCCGCCTCCCATTGGTTAGGATGGACCGATTCCAGACCGCTACGGATCACTTCGCCCAGATAAGCGGCGGCGATCAGACAGACACTGACCAGTGCCACCACAAAGGTGGAAAAACGCAGCCCGGAATACTGACTGATAAAAAATACCAGCATCAGGGTCACCAGAAAGGGAATTCGCCGGAACATAAAGCAGTAAATACGGATAATACCGCGCAACGGTCTGAGTACCACGGTGCGGGTATTACCGATAATGGCTAATAAAAACCCCATAAAGAAGCCGACCAGACAACCGAACGCCGATAATGCCAGTGTACGCCCCAGCCCCTGCAACAGTAACAACACATTGTAATAAGAGAACATACCGCTCAGTTCATGCAAAACGTCGGTGATCATCAGAAGACCTCCGTTCTGGCACGGAACAGGTAACGCCCGATCACCGCCAGGGCGAATGTCGCGATCAGGGTCAGAATAATGTACAGCACCGCAGCCACCGAAAATGATTCCACGGATAAATAGGTTTCAGAGCTGAGGTTATAGGTCCGGCCGGTCAGTTCTTCGACGCCAAACATAGAGGCCATTGAGGTGCCCAACGTCATCACAATAAACTGGTTTGAAAGGGGGCGGAACATCACTTTCATCACATGGGGAAGAATGACATAACGGATAATCTGCAGGCGTGAAAATCCCAATACCTCGGCGGCCTCTACCTCCCGCTGCCGCACGGAATCAAACCCGGCTCGCTGAATATCGCACAGATACGCACCGGCATTAAAAGTGGCGCCAATCAGTACCGCATTAAACGGGGATAACAAAATGCCGGCTTCCGGCAGGGCAAAAAATAAAAAGTAAATCTGAATAAGCTGAGGCGTATTGGTGGCAAAGACCACATAGCCATTCACCAGCTTACCGGCCAGAGGCGGTCCGTAACGGAGTAAAGAAGTACAGAACATCGCTATCACCATACCCAGGGCAAATGCCAGAACCGCCAGTTGCAGGCTGATCCAGGCCCCACCCGCGAGGTAAGGTAGCTGATTCAGTATCGGGCCAAAATTCAACGTCATCGGGATACTCACAAAAAACAGCACCTTAGAATCAAGGTGCCTGAGGTGATGATAAATACTTAGTATTTTGTCGGAGATGCTGTCGGATCATGCAACATGGCATGACCGAACCACGTCTTCCAGCTTGCCGCGATAAAGCCATCTTTTTGCAGTGTACCGATAGCCTGGTTCAGTCGGAGGCGCAGGTCGGTGTTACCTTTACTCACCGCGATACAGTCGTAATCCACCTCGATAGGCTCATCCACCACCCGCCAGCGGACCGGATATTTTTTGGTGTAATCCAGCATAAAGTCGAGCACATCAATCAGCGCATCGGCACGCCCCTGAGCTATTGCCCGCACGGCATCCGGGTAGTTATCCAGAATCAGTAGCTGGGCTTTCGGCAAGTTATCCTGAATATATTTCACCGGCGTCGTCCCGCGGACCTGTACCAGACGGACCGCAGGATCATTCAGCTGCTGTACATTTTTATACGTCGTTTTATCGGTGGTGAGGATGCCCAGCACTTCGGTGTTAATCGGGTCGGTAAAATCGACGACCTGCATACGCTGCGCGTTACGGGTCATTCCGCCCATCACCGCATCAATCTTGTCTGACATGATGAACGGCACCCGGTCATTGGAGCCAACAGCGACTAGCTGCAGTTTTACCCCGAGCTGGTCGGCGATTTTCTGCGCTACGGTCGCATCGAACCCTGAGATCTGGTTTTTAGCATCGTATACCCCGAGCGGCGGAAGGTTCGGGTTGACGCCGACAATCAGTGTTTTGCTGTCCATGATCTGCTGAAGGGTACGGGCCTGTGCCCCCAATGAACTTAACATCATCAGTGAAATAACACCCGCGCCGGCGAGTTTTCCTAACAGACTCTTTTTAAACATATTTAATTCCCCGTGTGCTGGCCTTTTGGTTCAGATAATCGGTCAAAATGTGATCCCGATAAATTCGAATACTTTACATATACGATTCGTATACGATACTATCTGAATCGAATTGTCAAGTATCTCTGATTATTTGATGAACAACTCCGGGGGGCGCCATGCCGCAAATGAGTGGTGAAAAAATAAGCTTTACCTTTGAGAATCAACGCTGTTTTGCATTACGCGGACAGAGCATTGCCGCCGCTTTGTTTTCGAACGGCATTAAAACATTGCGTCTCAGTCCGGCACGGCAGCAGCCCCGGGGAATGTTCTGCCTGATGGGCTCCTGCCAGGAATGCCTGGTGATGGTGAACGGTAAACGGGCGTTAGCTTGCAAAACTGAGGCCAGTTCTGATCTTGAAGTGACCCGCGTTACGGGAGCAGTGCAACATGCAGCATTTTGATCTGATTATATTAGGGGCCGGGCCGGCAGGGATCACCGCGGCCCTTACTGCGGCGCGGCATCAGCTGAGTGTCGCGCTGTTTGATGAGAACCCCGCGGCGGGCGGACAGGTCTATCGTGCCCCGGCGTTCAGGGTGGCGGGAAAAAGCCGGAATGACCTGAAAGACGGTGATCATCTGCGCAAACAACTCGCCGATAGCCCGGTGAGCCTCTTTATGGGGCACCAGGTGTGGTCAGTCACCGGCGATTTTCGTGTCGATGCTCTTGGCCCGTCAGGCCCCGTTCACTGTACCAGCCGTTTATTACTGGTCGCGTCGGGCACTACAGAACGGGTCGTCCCGTTTGAAGGCTGGACTCTGCCCGGCGTCATCGGACTGGCCGCCGCAACCCTGCTGCTGAAATCCCAGCAAACCTTACCCGGAAAACGCACCCTCGTGGCGGGTTGTGGACCATTGCTGGTTGCCGTTGCCGGCGGCACTTTAAAAGCCGGCGGCAATGTCGCCGCCATCGCGGATATTGCCGGTAAAGGCTCATGGGCCCGGGTGTTACCGGCCATGGTACGTCGCCCGGATATTCTCAGGCAGAGTGCCGGCTACGGATTGCCCATCCTGCGTGCAGCGACCCCGTTGTATTCACGCCATACCCTGGTGCGTGCCACCGAACAGGACGGGCAGTTACTGGCTGAGCTGGCTCCATGTGATGCCGCCGGCCGGCCTGTCTCCGGCCCACGCAAAAAAATACTGGTGGACTGTATTACTGTGGGGCACGGGCTGACACCCGCCACAGAAATTACCCGGTTACTGGATGCCCGCCACCATTACTCCCGACACTCAGGAGGTTTTGTCGCCACTATCGATGAAAACGGAAAAACCTCCCGCCCGCGCTTATTTGCGGCCGGCGACTGTACAGGGATCTATGGTGCGGCGGCTGCCGTCCGCCAGGGGGTGGTGGTCGGGCTGGCGTGTGTCAGTGAACTGAAAGGCGTTGATGCGCCTCTGCAACAGGAGCGCCAGCAAGCCCTTAAAGAGTGGCAAAATGTGTGCCATTTTGGTCGGAAAATGGCCGGCATGATGGCATTACGCGAAGGCCATACCGACAGCATTACCGCCGAAACCGTAGTTTGCCGGTGCGAAGATGTGACACGGGCAGAGATTGAAGCCGCCAGCGATGCCGGGGCCGGAGACATGAATCAGATGAAGGCCTGGACCCGCTGTGGTATGGGACCTTGTCAGGGGCGGAGCTGCGGCGATGTCGCGGCAGAAATTCTAGCCCGCCACCGTAACATCAGCCGTGAAGAGGCCGGTATTTTTTCACCGCGAACGCCGTTACGCCCACTGACCATCGGTCAGCTGACCGGAGAATTCGACTATGCCGATATCCCGATCCCTAAGGCGGCCCCCCTATGAGTCTGACCCGTTACGATGTCTGCGTGGTTGGCGGTGGGGTGATGGGCTGCTCCACGGCTCTGTTTCTCGCCCGCGGCGGTATGAAAGTTGCCCTGCTTGAAAAACACGCGTTATGCCGTGGAGCCTCTGGTGTCAACGCCGGTACGCTGACGCTGCATATGACACGTGCAGCACTGGTGCCCTATGCCATCAAAGCATGGGATATGTGGATGCATCCGGAGACCTGGCTGGGGCACGGCGTCCTGGCCACCGCAGCCCCCGGATTATCCCTGGCGTTTACTCCCGCCGAACAGGAACTGCTGGAACAACGTGCCGCTGCCCGCCGGGAATACGGCGCCGATATCCGGCTGCTCAGCGGACATGAAGCAAAACGTATCGAGCCGGGCATTCCGGAAAGCTGCCTGTCGGCGGCTTACTGTGAGACTGACGGGTTTGCAAGTGCTTACCTCACCGGAAAAGCTTTTCATGAAGCACTTCTCCTGGCCGGCGTCACGATTATCGAAAATGCCGATGTCGATAGCATTACTCCGCCGGGAGAAAGTTACCGCATTTCTGCCAATCAGGGGAGCCTGCAGATTCAGGCAAACCGGCTGGTACTGGCAGGAGGCGTCTGGCTGGAGCCTTTACTGGCATTAATCGGCATCACCCTGCCGGTGAAGACCCTGATTAACCAGTTAATTGTGACTGAACGAATGCCACCGGTAATGCGCACGGTTCTGAGTATCGCCAACGGGCTGCTCTCCATGAAACAGTTTGCCAATGGCACCGTCGTGATCGGCGGCGGCTGGCAGGGGCGCGGCCACCGGGACTCAGGCAAGCCGGAAACTATTCCTGAGAATCTGATCGGTAATCTGCGCCTTGGGCAATATGTGTGCCCTGCACTGGCTGAAGCCCGGGTCGCTCGTATCTGGCTTGGTCTGGAATCAGAAACGGCCGATGCGATGCCAGTGATCGGGCCGCTGGCCGGGTTTCCTGAACTGTACGTGATTGGTTGCGTTCATTCCGGCTACACCAGTGGCCCCTATATGGGGAAATTACTGGCCGGGAGCCTGCTGGGCAATGAACCTGAAATGCCCCTTTTTAATCCCTCCCGGCTGATTATTCCTGCCGGATCAGAACCCGACACTATTGCGGAGAAAATCAATGAGCAGCACTGAATCGCCCTTTTACCACGGCGTATATGCCGCGACGGTTTGTCCGATGGACGAGCAGGGACGTTATCTGGATGAAGATGCACTGGCTGCGCACATGCACCATATTTCGCGGGTAGAGGGGATCCGCGGTTTACTGGTCAACGGCCATGCCGGTGAAAACTTTGCGCTGTCACTGGCAGAAAAAAAGCGGGTGGTCGAAATTGCCCGCCACGTCTGTCCACCGGAAACCCTGCTGCTGGCGGGGATCAATGCCGAAGACAGTTTTGAAGGGCAATTACAGGCAGACGAGGCAAAAGCCGCCGGGGCTGATGTACTGCTGATCTTCCCTCCCTATTCCTGGACGTTATCGACCGACAGTGAGACGGTGATTAATCACCACCGCATCATCAATGCCAATGCGCAGTTACCGGTCATGCTGTATCAGGCCGGCGTCAGTACCGGCGGGATGGCTTATCCCACCAGCCTGCTGACCCGACTGGTACAGTTACCCCATGTGGTCGCGGTCAAGGAAGGCAGTTGGGAAACCTCAAGATATGACTGTAACCTGCAGGCGGTTCGTGATGTCGCGCCGGACGTTGCGATGATGGCCTCAGGCGATGAGCATTTACTGACCTGTTTTGCCCTCGGTACCGATGGCAGCGTGGTCAGTCTGGCTGCGGTGATCCCGGAGCTGGTCGTCGCATTGTATCAGGCAGTGCAGAATCATCAGCTGGCCGAGGCCAGGCGATTACATCAGTACATTTATCCGCTGGCCAAAGAGATCTACGGAACCCATCCCGGTACCCATGCCAATGCCCGCCTGAAGGCTTGTTTACAGATCCTGGGGCAGATCCCATATGCCACGCCCCGTCCTCCGGTGCCGGTTGTCGGTGCAGCCCAGCGCGAAAAACTGGTCGCGTTATTACACCAGGCCCGGTCTTTTAATCAATCATTCAGGAAAACATTATGACAACTACCTTGATCCGTGGCGGGCGTATTGTCACCGCAGTCGATGATTATATTGCCGATGTCTTCATTGAGGATGAGCAGATAGTCAGTATCGGGCTTAATCTGCCCGCCGGCCCTGATACACAGGTGATTGATGCTGCAGGGATGATGTTATTCCCGGGGGGAGTCGATTGTCATACGCATATGGAAAATACGTTTGGCCCTTCTGTGACCGCCGACAATTTCCATACCGGAACCCGTTCTGCCGCCTTTGGCGGAACCACCACCATCATCGATTTTGCGCTGCAAAATCATAATACCAGCCCTTTACAGGCCATAGAACGCGCACAATCGAAAGCCGATTGTACTGCCAATATCGACTACGGTTTTCATGTGATAATTACCGAGGTGGATAAGCGGGTACTGGAGGATATGCGTTATGCCATTCGTCATGAAGGCGTCTCCAGTTTTAAAATGTTTATGGCCTATCCCGGCACCGTCATGTCTGATGATGCGGCAATTTTTCAGGCGATGCGTATGGTCGGACAGCATGGCGGTATGGTGGCATTGCATGCCGAGAACGGCACCATTGTCGAATTACTGATCCAGGAGGCATTGGCGCAGGGACACACTTCCCCCCGCTACCATGCATTAACCCGCCCGGCCATTCTGGAAGGTGAAGCCACTCACCGGGGGATCAAGCTGGCAGAACTGGCGGAAGCGCCGGTCTATTTTGTCCATCTGTCGGCTAAAGAAGCGCTAAAACATGTGGTGGAGGCCCGTGATCTCGGTATTCCGGTGTTTGCGGAAACCTGTCCCCACTATCTGTTCTTTGATGAATCGGCGTATGCTGCCACCGACGAAGAGGACAGTTTTGATGCGGCACGCTTAGTGATGAGTCCGCCATTACGCTCTAAAGAGGCACAAAACGCCCTCTGGACCGCGCTGAAAACCGATGATTTACAGTTGATTTCTACCGACCACTGCCCGTACTGCCTGAAAGAAGGCCATCAGGGGAAAATTAACCAGAAACCCTTCGGTAAAGATGATTTTTCGAAAATCCCGAACGGTGTGCCGGGCGTAGAGACACGCATGACCGTGGTTTACGACGGGGGTGTACGCAGCGGAAGAATTTCTTTAAACCGTTATGTTGAGCTGATGTCGACGGCCCCGGCCAAATTATTTGGCCTGTTTCCGAAAAAAGGCACGATCGCGGTGGGCAGTGATGCGGATATCGTTATTTTTGATCCGAATGAACAACACACCATCAGTGCCGCCACGCAACACAGTGATTGTGATTTCACCCTGTTTGAAGGCCACCGTGTGCAGGGGAAAGTCAAAAAAGTCCTGCTGCGCGGCCAGTTATTGGTCAGTGATGACCAATGGGTGGGTAAAACCGGTCAGGGCCGGTTCGTTGCCCGGGGCGAAGTCGGTAAATGCTGGTAGGAGAAGACAATGCCGTATTATGACTATCAATGTGAATGCGGTGAGGTGGTTGAAGTACGCCGCACGGTCGCAGAGCGGGATAACCCGGCCCGCTGTCAGCAATGCGGACAACCCGCCTACCGCAAGGAGGCGTTCAGTCCGATATTGTTACGCAGTAAACCTGCTCCCGCCATCCGTAATCCGTTGCACTCGGACGGGTGTCCCTGCTGTCCTGCCTCCATAAAATAAGGTTCAGGCTCATCACAGACCGTGGTGAGCCTTACAGATTAACCGCCTTCAGATAAACGTTTCAGTACAAACGCTGACAGATTTCTCAGATGCTGGCTGACCGCATGACGGGCCGTTTCGGCATCACCGGACTTCCACCCTTCCAGGATCGCCAGATGCTCCTGCCGATCTTCCTCGATCCGGTTAAACGGTGTCACCAGCTCAAACAGCCGGCTCTGGGTTCGCGCCTGATCGATCATGCCTGCCAGCACCGGATTACCGCAATGGCGGGCAAACAAGGTATGCACCTGATCATCGGCTTCCCAGTGTTCGTGTTCCTGCTGTCCGGCACTCAGCGCCTTGATCTTTTCGATCAACGCATCCACCTGCTGATGATCGATCTTATTGATCGATAATGCGATAGCTTCAGTTTCCAGCAACTCACGGACTTTCATGGTCTGGAAATATTCCCGTGCGCTGACAAAGCGTACCGAATAAGAGCGGGCCCCGGAACGGACCAGTAGACCTTCCCCTTCCAGCCGCAGTAAGGCTTCACGCAGCGGGGTGCGGGAAATCTGCAATTCCTCCACCAGCCGCCCCTCGACGACGGCCCCTCCGCTACGTAATGTCTTTTCCAGGATCATCCGATGGAGTGTCTGATAGGCCAGTTCCCCTAGCTTTTCTGTTGCCTGTATTTTTCCGGAAGTCACGTGATTCCATAGCCTGTAGTAAAGAATGTACTTAAAGTATATGGGATGTATACGGTGAAGGTAAATTCAAAAAAAATCCGCCGCCCTGCAAGGAATTATCTGACCTGACTGTCATCAATGCAGTATCAGCAGCCCCGTCAGGGCAATGACCACCGCGGCACAGAGGGCACTGGTCAGAATAAACTGGCGACGCACCTGCTCACACCGGAAGATAAATTCATATTCCTGATGGCCGCGGTAACGTCGTTCATAAAGGTATCGGGCCAGTTGCAGTTGCATGGCCGGACGCCCCCGCGGAGTAAAAAAACCTGCCCCGTCCACCTGTTGATACAGATGAGGGTCACAGGTCCGCATGACCGCCAGTAAGGTCCGTAACGCCGAAAAGTACCGCACTATATTTATCGCACAGACAATACAGGTCGCGGTAAAAAGTGCCATGATTGTGATCATCTTGCTTCTCTGCCCCTCCCCTGAGACTGATATTACGCGGCCTGTCAGAACCTCGCGCGCGCAGGCACGTCCTGCCGCCGCGATCGGTTGTCATAATTTTTAAGGTCGGATGAACGGGTTATATCACGTCCTTTTGAGCTGCTTCACACTTCCCGCTTACCGGCCGGCAGACAATACTTCTATACTCAGTTGAAGAGCCGTATGGTAGGATAAATCCACAGCACACAACAGAAAATCGTCATCGTGGTCGGCGGCTTACCCGCTCAGGTGTGTCACCTTACCTATGCTGCTGACCCTTACTTTTTCCGCTTTAAGGAGTCTGTCATGTCTTATAAACATATTCTGGTCGCAGTTGACCTTTCACCGGAAAGTCAGCTGCTGGTTGAGAAAGCGGTCTCTCTCGCCAGCCCCTATGAAGCTAAAGTCTCTTTAATTCATGTAGACGTGAACTATTCAGATCTCTACACCGGACTGATTGACGTAAACCTCGGTGACATGCAAAAACGCATCTCCCAGGAAACACAAACGGCCCTGACCGAATTATCGACCAATGCCGGCTATCAGATCAGCCAGACACTGAGCGGCAGTGGCGACCTGGCGCAGGTGTTGCTGGACGCGATTAACCGTTATCAGGTGGACCTGGTTATTTGCGGTCACCACCAGGATTTCTGGAGCAAACTGATGTCTTCCGCACGTCAGCTCATCAACACCGTGCATATCGATATGCTGATTGTTCCTATGAAGGATGACGAATAATCGTCGCTGAACCGGCCCTGTCCTGCGGGACAGGGCCGTTTTCTGTCAGCCCGCGTTCTCTGTCACCGGATCCAGTGACGGGTAGATATCGAACCGATGACTTTTGGTCACCACCGCGGAGCTGGTTGCCACACCATCCAGCGGTTCGGCGTAGTCCGGACGTTTAACCACTATCCGTTTTTTTGCCAGCCACCTGGCCGGTGTCAGCAGAGAATCGGCATCCTCATCCGCCCCCACCAGCGACTGAAAGACCCGCATCTCTTTTTTCACCATGGCGCTTTTCTGCCGATGGGGATACATCGGGTCCAGATAGACCACATCAGGGCGCGGGCTGATTTCTGTCAGTGCCTGCTGACTGGTCGCATGGATCAGTGTCAGACGCTGCTGTAACCAGTGACCGATTTCCGCATCACGATAACCACGCTGCAGACCGTCGTCGAGTAACGCGGCCACCACCGGATGACGTTCCAGCATTCTGACCCGGCAACCGGTCGCCGCCAGTACGAAAGCATCACGGCCTAATCCCGCCGTGGCATCCACCACATCAGGCAGGTAGTTGCCTTTAATGCCGACGGCTTTCGCCACCGCTTCTCCACGCCCGCCACCGAATTTACGGCGATGAGCCATCGCGCCGGACACAAAATCGACATAGATACCGCCGAGTTTGGGTTCATCACGCTTTCGTAATTCCAGCCGCTCCGGTGTCATCACCAGCGCCATCGGGGCGGTTTCGTCGTGGGTTAACTGCCAGCGCTGTGCCAGAACAGATAAGGCGCCGTCTCCGGCGCCTGTTTCGTCAATCAGACAAATGTTCACCCGGAGTTATCCCTGGATCCCGTAATGCTCAAGCATCGCATCCAGCTCCGGTTCACGTCCGCGGAAACGGGTGAAGAGCACCATCGGTTCTTCAGAGCCTCCGCGACTCAGGATGTTATCAAGGAATGACTGACCGGTTTCGCGGTTGAAAATCCCCTCTTCCTCAAAGCGTGAGTAAGCATCGGCGGCCAGCACATCCGCCCACAGATAGCTGTAATAGCCTGCGGCATATCCGCCGGCAAACACATGGCTGAAGGCATGCGGGAAACGTCCCCAGGACGGAGAAGGGACAACCGCAACCTCTTTCTTCACTTCCTGCAGGGTTTCCAGCAGTCGTGCGCCTTTCGCCGGGTCATAACCGGCGTGCAGACGGAAGTCAAACAGCCCGAATTCCAGCTGACGCAGAATAAACATGGCCGCATTGTAGTTTTTCGCTGCCAGCATTTTTTCCAGCAGATCCTCAGGTAATGGCTCACCGGTTTCATAATGGCCGGAGATAAAGGCCAGTGCATCCGGCTCCCAGCACCAGTTTTCCATAAACTGGCTTGGCAGTTCGACGGCATCCCACGGCACTCCGCTAATGCCGGAAACGCCTGCGGTATCCACTTCTGTCAGCATGTGGTGCAGGCCATGACCGAACTCATGGAACAGGGTAATGACTTCATCATGGGTGAACAGCGCCGGCTGGCCTTTCAGAGGACGGTTAAAGTTACAGGTCAGGTACGCGACCGGTTTTTGCACTGAACCATCGGCACGGCGACGGCGGCCTGCGCAATCGTCCATCCAGGCGCCGCCACGTTTATTCTCACGGGCATACAGGTCGAGGTAAAAACTGCCACGCAGCTCACCGCTTTCATCATACAGTTCAAAGAAACGGACATCCGGATGCCAGACATCCACATCCTTACGCTCTTTCGCCGTGATCCCGTAAATACGTTTGACGACTTCAAAAAGACCGCTGACGGCTTTGTCTTCAGGGAAGTAAGGACGTAACTGCTCATCACTGATGGTGTAGAGATGCTGTTTCTGTTTCTCTGCATACCAGGTGATATCCCACGGTTCCAGGGTATCGACACCGTAATGGGCTTTGGCAAACTCACGCAGCTGTGCCAGCTCTTTCTCACCCTGTGGCCGCGCGCGCTTCGCCAGATCACTCAGGAAATCCAATACCTGCTGCGGGGACTGCGCCATTTTGGTCGCCAGCGATTTTTCCGCAAATGACCCGAAACCTAATAACTGTGCAAATTCATGGCGTAATGCCAGCTCTTCTTCGATCAGCGGGCCATTATCCCATTTTCCGGCATTCGGCCCCTGGTCGGAGGCCCGGGTGCCGTAAGCGCGATACATCTCTTCACGCAGCGCCGCATTCTCGCAGTAGGTCATCACCGGCAGGTAGCTCGGGATGTCCAGCGTCAGTAACCAGCCCTGCTGCTCTTTCGCTTCCGCACGGGCTTTCGCTGCCGCCAGTGCGCTCTCCGGCATCCCGGCCAGCTCGGCTTCGTCGGTGATAAGCTTGCTCCAGCCCATGGTGGCATCCAGCACATTATTACTGTACGCCGCACCGATCTCCGATAAACGGGCCGCGATCTCACCGTAACGTTGCTGTTTGTCCTTTGGCAGACCGATGCCGGATAACTCAAAATCACGCAGGGCGTTATCGACGACTTTTTGCTGTTCCAGAGTCAGGGTGGCGTAGTTATCACTCTCTTTCAGGCTGACATAGGCCTTGTATAACCCTTCATGCTGTCCAAGCCAGGTACCGTATTCAGAGAGCAGAGGTAACACCTGCTCATAAGCTTCACGTAACTCAGGACTGTTCTGCACCGAATTCAGATGGCTGACCGGAGAAAACAGACGTCCCAGACGATCATCACTCTCTGCCAGCGGTTCACACAATGTCTCCCAGGTATAAGGGCCTTCCTGAGCAACGACTTTTTCAACCGCACTCCGGCAGTCTTTTAGCGCTTCGGTAACGGCAGGCACCACATGTTCCGGTTTAATCAACGAAAACGGCGGCAGTATGAACGGTGTCAGTAATGGGTTAGTCATAGCACAATCCTGTTGGTGTTAGAGGGCGCTTTGCTTGCGCGATAAAAGAAGCATGGGGGCTGACACACAGAAAATCAATGATCCGCCATCCGCAGACCCCGGAGAGGCGAAAGGTAACGCCGCTCTGCCCCGGGTAAACCGCTTCCGCCTTCCCTGCGGGTTCGCTGAACCGGGCGGATAAATCATGAGCGTTGCTACTGCCCTACCGGCAATACTGCTATACTCTGCGCCCGCGACAGAGGAGCACTGCCTGGCAGACCTGCTTTGTCTTTGCCGTGAGGGTGTGACGATAGCCGGGTTTACACCTCACAGAATACAGTTTTTATCAGAAGGTTAACGACATGCTGAGCTATCGTCATAGTTTCCACGCAGGTAATCATGCGGATGTGTTAAAACATACCGTTCAGAGCCTGATCATCCAGTCACTCGGTGAAAAAGAGAAACCGTTTCTCTATCTGGATACCCACGCCGGTGCCGGGCGCTACTTACTGAACAGTGCGCATGCGGAACGTACCGGGGAGTATATGGAAGGGATCGGTCGGATCTGGCAAAACCCGGAAGCTCCGGAGCCACTGAAACCGTATCTTTCTGCGGTCAGCGCACTGAACCCGTCCGGTCGTCTGAAGTATTACCCGGGCTCCCCGCTGATTGCCCGTCATCTGTTACGGGAGCAGGACACTATCGAACTGACCGAACTGCATCCGACAGATTATCCGTTATTACGGAATGAATTTCTGAAAGATGACCGCGCACGTGTTGCCCGGGGGGATGGTTATCAGCAGCTGAAAGCCAAACTACCGCCGGCGTCGCGCCGTGGCCTGATCCTGATCGACCCTCCCTACGAGATGAAGAGCGATTACCAGGCCGTGGTCGCCGGGATCCAGGAAGGGTACAAACGCTTTGCTACCGGAGTATTCGCCCTCTGGTATCCGGTTGTTCTGCGTCAGCAGATTAAACGTATGCTGAGCGAATTACAGGCGACCGGCATTAAACGTATTCTGCAGATTGAACTGGCGGTTCGTCCGGACAGTGACCAGCGCGGTATGACAGCCTCCGGCATGATTGTTATTAATCCCCCGTGGAAGCTGGCGGCAGAGATGGAAGCGGTGCTGCCATGGCTGCACAAACAACTGTCGCCTGCCGGCACCGGACACACGCTGGTGAACTGGGTGGTCCCGGAGTAACGCCTCAGATTTCGATCACCGCAAAATCCTGTGCCAGTCCGGTGGCTGTAAACACTGACTGACACTCTGCCAGTAACCGGGGCATATCCTGTGCCCCGTACCGTGAGCTGAAGTGTGTCGCAATCAGCCGGCCAGCCCCGGCATCGCGGGCTATCTGTGCGGCCTGTATCGTGGTCGAATGGCCACGACTATTCGCTTTTTCTGCCATGGCCGCCTCCAGCGTGGTTTCATGCACCATCACATCCACCCCTCGCGCCAGGCTCAGGCTGGCTTCTGCCGGGGCCGTATCCCCGAAAATAGCGACCGATTTGCCTTTCACGGCAGGGCCCAGATACGCGGTACCGTCAATCTGACGTCCGTCGTCCAGCGTCACGGTTTTTCCCTGTTTCAGTAACTGAAACCACGGACCGGAAGGGATCCCGTCGGCCTTCAGCCGGGCCGCATCCAGGGTGCCGGGTTTATCGTGTTGTTCTATACGGTAACCCAGACAGGGCACGACATGGTTCATCGGGTACGCCGTGACGCGATATTCGCCGTCATCCAGCACCACGCCGGCTTCAATCTCGATGATTTCCATCGGGAAACTCACCCAGGAACTGCTGAGTGACAGGGCATTGTCCACGAAGGCTTTGATCCCCGGTGGGCCGTAAATGGTCAGCGGCTGGCTGATACTGGCCATCGACCGGCTGGTCAGCAGTCCCGGTAAGCCGAAGATATGATCCCCATGCAGATGCGTGATAAAGATTTTTTCCAGCTTGCCGGGCTTTAACGCGCTACGCATATACTGGTGCTGGGTCGCTTCACCACAGTCAAACAGCCAGTCCCCGCCCGGCGGCAGCGACAGTGCGATGGCGGTGACATTACGTTGCAGGCTGGGAACCCCTGCGCAGGTGCCCAGAAAAGTCAGGTACATGCTATGCTTCCGGTAGTAGAGTCAGACCAGTGGGCATCCTATCACAACCATAGGTGCAAACTTTGCGGCATTTGCCGGAGTCGCGCTACACTGGTCGGCATGAAATACAGTACAGCAGACACTGCCAGCGGCTATCCGGTGATGGCCTGAGCCCGGCACAGCATTCTGCTCAACCCGAAACGGACGGACATTTTCAATGACTAAACATTATGACTATCTTGCTATTGGCGGCGGCAGTGGCGGTATCGCATCCATTAACCGTGCAGCGATGTATGGCAGGAAATGTGCCCTGATTGAAGCAAAAGAGCTGGGTGGCACCTGTGTGAACGTCGGCTGTGTACCGAAAAAGGTCATGTGGCACGCTGCACAGATCGCCGAAGCTATTAAGCTGTATGGTCCGGATTATGGTTTCGATACCACCGTAAACCAATTCGACTGGGCAACGCTGGTGAAAAGCCGTACGGCCTATATCGATCGTATCCACAATTCCTATGACAATGTCCTGGGTAAAAATAAAGTCGACGTTATCAAAGGGTTTGCCCGCTTTATCGATGCGCATACCGTGGAAGTCAACGGTGAGAAGATCACCGCGGACCATATTCTGATTGCGACCGGCGGACGTCCGAGCCACCCTGACATCCCGGGGGCTGAGTACGGTATTGATTCTGACGGGTTCTTTGACCTGCAGGAACTGCCAAAACGCGTCGCTGTGGTCGGTGCCGGATATATTGCGGTCGAGATTGCCGGTGTGGTCAACGGCCTCGGGGCAGAGACCCATCTGTTTGTCCGTAAGCAGTCACCGTTACGCCAGTTCGATCCGTTATTATCGGAAACCCTGGTGGAAGTGATGAATGCCGAAGGGCCACTCCTGCATACCCATGCGACGCCGCAGAAAGTCGATAAAAATGCAGATGGCAGCCTGACACTGACACTGGAAAACGGCGACAGCTACACCGTCGATTGCCTGGTCTGGGCCATCGGCCGTCAACCGGCGACGGACAACCTGAACCTGGCGGTCACCGGCGTCGAACTGAACGATAAAGGGCACATTGTGGTGGATAAATTCCAGAACACCTCTGTGCCCGGCCTCTATGCCGTCGGCGATAATACCGGCGCGGTTGAACTCACGCCGGTCGCGGTGGCTGCGGGTCGTCGTCTGTCCGAACGTCTGTTTAACAATAAACCGGACGAACATCTGGACTACAGCAATATTCCGACCGTGGTCTTTAGTCACCCGCCTATCGGCACCGTGGGTTTATCCGAACCTCAGGCCCGTGGACAGTACGGTGACGACGCCGTGAAGGTATATACCTCCTCCTTCACCGCCATGTATACCGCCGTGACACAGCATCGTCAGCCCTGCCGTATGAAGCTGGTGTGTGCCGGTCCGGAAGAAAAAATCGTCGGTATTCATGGCATCGGTTTTGGTATGGACGAAATGTTACAGGGCTTCGCGGTCGCACTGAAAATGGGCGCGACCAAGAAAGACTTTGATAACACCGTCGCCATCCACCCGACCGGTGCAGAAGAGTTTGTGACAATGCGCTGATCACAGTCCGCATCAGGGTCCCCCGGGTGCTAATGTCTGCATTAAGCCCGTCACCGACGGGCTTTTTTATTGATTGTCCCGCCCTGAATCACGTCGATACTTTCTGACCCTATTACGGAAAACGTGATAATGACGGAGTTCAAACGTACCCCACGAGATTATCCTTATCTCCTGTAAAATCGCCGCCTGACTGCCCCCGAATATCGCCTGAAGAGCGGCTTCAGCAGGAAAATCAGAAAGCCGGACTTTTAATCGGTTATCAATCTCCTGAAAATTAAGGCTTTGAATGATTGTCCGACTGCCCGGAGACAAGAAGCCTGAGTCATCTTTACACCAGGATGGATTATCAGGGTTTATCTGTCATATCAAGCAGCACCATCCGCCTGTTAATATATTGAGTGACCTTTTCTTTATGCTCATCTGACATATAACTGTTGTTGATGATTCCGAAGATTTTTTCTTGTGCCTGCAGAAGCTTATCGATCTCTTTCTTAGCAAGATTTTCATTCAGTTCTATGCCACGGGCAAACTCCAGGAAGTCATACCCGATATACTCACCAATACCCGGGTCAGGGCCGGCAGGATGATACCTCTGAACGCCCGTTCCTTCTTGCCCGGCCAGCGAGATCAAAAAAGCCGGGCACAGGCCCGGCCGAAAGACTTTTCTGTGTTCTGCGACAGTACTTAGTCAATCACGTGCAGGGATTCACCCACCGCATCAAACAGCCGATCCAGCTCTTCAGGCTGCGTGCTGAACATCGGTCCGAATTGCAGCGTATCTCCGCCAAAACGCACATAGAAACCGGCTTTCCAGAGTGCCATCCCGGCATCAAAAGGCCGGATCGCGGCATCGCCGTCGCGGGGAGCCAGCTGAATGGCACCCACCAGCCCGCAGTTACGGATATCCACGACATTCGGACAATCACGCAGGCTGTGCAGTGTTTTCTCAAATACCGGCGCCAGCTCCGCTGAGCGGCTGATCAGGTCGTCTTTTTCCAGCAGGTCCAGGGTGGCCAGCCCCGCAGCACAGGCGACAGGGTGCCCGGAATAGGTATAACCGTGACCGAATTCAACCGCATGTTCCGGCAACGGCTGTGACATATAAGTCTGATAGATTTCGCTACGGGCAACCACACCGCCCATCGGGATCGCACCGTTAGTGATCTGTTTCGCGAAGTTCAGAATATCCGGTGTCACACCAAAGTATTCGGCCCCTGTCCAGCGACCCATACGCCCGAAACCGGTGATCACCTCATCAAATATCAACAGAATATTATGCTGGTCACAAATTTCTCTCAGCCGCTGCAGATAGCCCTGTGGCGGGATGATCGCCCCCGCAGAACCGGAAAGCGGCTCAACAATCACCGCCGCAATGTTAGACGCATCGTGTAACTCAATCAGTTTCAGCATCTCATTGGCCAGTTCTGTCCCGCCGGTGGGGGCTTGTCCCGGGGTAAAGGCCAGATCTGTCTGCAATGTGTGGGGTAAATGATCCACATCCATAAACTGTCCGAACATTTTACGGTTACCGCCAATGCCTCCCAGGCTGGTGCCGGCAATATTTACCCCGTGATACCCCCGGGCACGACCGATAAATTTGGTTTTTGCCGGCAACCCCTTCGCACGCCAGTAGCCGCGGGCCATTTTGACCGCCGTATCGGCTGACTCTGACCCCGAGCCGGTAAAAAAGACATGGTTGAGATCGCCCGGCATACGTTGCGCTATCTTTTCTGCCAGCTGAAATGAGAACGGATGGGCATACTGGAAGGCCGGTGCATAATCCAGCGAGCCCAGTTGCTTAGCCACCGCGGTCTGGATTTCACTCCGGCAATGACCTGCGCCGCAGGTCCACAGCCCCGACAGACTATCGAATAACTGGCGTCCTTTATCATCCGTCAGCCAGCGGTCTTTTGCGGAAACGATAAAGCGGGGGTCGCGCCGGAAGTTACGGTTGGCACTGAATGGCATCCAGTGCGACTGCAAATTAAGGCCGGAAGTATCGATAGATTCAGACATAGTCATTCCCCATAAAAGTGATAAGGAACAGTGTGCAATCAGGTGTCAGGTAAGTTAAATCCCGATTACTGAACCTTTGGTTATCAAAAAACTAACCTATAGGAAAAACGGATGACCTGCCCGATCGTGATAACGCAACCCTCGCTCTCCATCCCCCACCCGCTCCCCGCACCTGCCCGGCCGGAGGGCCGCTTTTCCGGGGCCTGGTATCGGTAATGACAGGCATACCGGCCCGTTCCATGCTTACGCCCTGCCCGGCCGGGAGACGCAGCAGGCTGGCCCTTTGTGAAAGATGCCAGCCTGCACTGCCCGTGACGATAGGATCACGGTATGACGGCCTTCCGGGCAACGATCGTCCGCCTGGTTAGCGGTAGACAGGGATCGCCCCGAACAGGATCCCGCCGATCAATAACGCGAGGCTGATAAAGATCCCCCATTTGATCGAAAACCGTTGATGATCACCGATATCCACTTTCGCCAGTCCCACCAGCAGATAGAGTGAGGGAACCAGCGGGCTCAGCAGATGGAACGGCTGACCGACAATCGAAGCCCGGGCGATCTCTGCCGGAGAAATCCCATAGCCTGCGGCCGTCTGCGCGATGACCGGTAAGATCCCGAAATAGAACGCATCATTAGACATAAAAAAGGTAAACGGCAGGCTGACGATAGCCGTGAATATCGCCAGATACGGACCGAAACTGTGAGGAATGACGGCCAGCAGACTTTTCGCCATCGCATCCACCATTCCGGTACCGGACAGGATGCCGGTAAAAATGCCGGCAGCAAAGATTAATGAGGTAACCGCCAGCACGTTCCCGGCATGTGCACCGATCCGTTCTTTCTGCTGACTCAGGGACGGATAATTCAGCATCGCGGCAACGGCAAAGGCCAGCATAAACAGGATTTGAATCGGTAATGCTCCTACCACCAGCAGTACAAGTAAGACAGTCGTCAGAATAAAGTTTGGCCAGAACATTTTCGGGCGACGGTTTGCCTCGCACTCTTTCTCATCGCCTGCCCCCAGACTGATCGCCCCCGGGTCATGGTCATCGGCCGTGGCCCGGAGTACGCCCAGTCTGCGCCGTTCACGGAGGCCGAACCAGACGGCCACACCCACCAGGGTCACACAAGCCAGTAACATCGCCGGGATCATCGGAATAAAAATATCCAGTGCATCAATCCGTAACGCGGCAGCAGCACGGGCTGTCGGCCCGCCCCAGGGAGAGAGGTTCATAATACCGCTGGCCAGGTTGACCAGACAGGTCATCGCCAGAATATTCATACCCAGTTTACGGTACAGCGGAAGAAACGCGGCAATCGCTATCATATAGGTGGTAGAACTGTCACCGTCCAGCGACACCAGCAACGTCAGGATCGCGGTCCCCATCAGCACCCTGAGAGGATCCCCGCGAACGATTTTCAGGATAAAACGTACCAGCGGATCGAACAGGCCGGCATCGATCATCAGACCGAAGTAGAGGATAGAAAAGGTCAGCATCACCCCGGTCGGTGCCAGCGCCTTCACACCACTGAGCATCATCTCGCCCAGCCCGTGATAAAAGCCGCCCGCCAGGGCAAAGACTGTGGGTACAATGATCAGAGCAATCAGCGCCGACATCCGTTTGGTCATGATCAGATACATAAAGCAGACAACCATCGCAAAGCCCAGCATGGTTAACACAGTGCTACCCCCCGTCATTGCTCAATGACTTATCAGAACTTCCGCCTCTGGCTACCTGCCATCAGGTCCTGCGATTCATCAGGAACCCCGTGCCTGGCATTCAGAAATATTTTGTCTCACACAGAGACAATAGAAATAAAGTAGCAACATAATTTAACATTAATGTAACTTTAGTACTGAAAAGCGAGGTGAATCATGTTTTCGGGATCTGCAGGGAGGATTTTGTGAGCCACATCAGAACACCGCCCGGCCGGTCGCAGAGTGTCCGGGATGACCGGCCGGCAGCAGATAAGAGGCGGGCGAAGTAACTAAAGGCTGGTCAGTAAAGACGGGTAGCCGCAGGGGGCTTTCAGCACCCATTCACCGTGCCGGACGGTGAACCACAGAGATAAAAAAGGCCCCGTCAGGGCCCACAATAGCTATTGTCCGGGACACCGGACTGTCTGTCAGTGACGTTTTCTGAGTCTGATGCGACAGGCTTCAATCACCCAGGCGGAAAAGTTCTCACTGCTCTCTTGTTTCAGCGACTCCTGAATATCGCTGAGCATCTGATGCGGAAAACGAATATGTTTAGCCCGTGTCTTTGACGTGCTCATTTTCATTACTTCTGACTCCTTTAACGCTTTATTCACGGCAGAAAGAGGATAACCCGGTGAAATACCCCTCTGTATGATCCACAGGGCCGGTATAAAAAAGACCGGAAGCCGGCCCCCCCCATTCGCGGGCAGGTCCGTCACCGGAAAATGGTTTGCGCCCATTTTCATTCCCGGCATCCCCGGCAGGCACTCCACGGTATCTGTATTGATCCCCCCGGGAACCGGTATCGGGCTGCCCGGCATGCTTTCCACCCGGCAGCCGGTCACAGAAAGCCGCAGGGCTTAACAGGGAATGATTACAACAGAGATGAATATTACGGGTCATTAATTTTTGTGCCATTGCATGTTCCGCGCCCGGCGGGGCGCACCGGGGTGTTCGTCCGTTTTCCGCGCCTTCTTCTTCTCTATAAGTACAGTGTCTTCAGACGCCCGCAACCTTCCGGCTGACCGGAAATCCGCTGATACGACCGTTCCCCCGGACCGGCAACCGACGCGGGACGGAAAACCGGACAAAACCGGCGCAGACAGACGGCCGGAAGTACGGCGGTCACCGGCGGGTGTTCACAAAGCCGTCATTGCGCAACAAATTTTTATTCCGCAGCTTCGCCGCCGGAATCAATACGACCGTTCAGATGAAACTCAAAGTAACGCTATTTTTCCGTACAGGACGTAAACTTAAAAAAATGCTAAAAAACGCCACCTCTTATTTAACCTCTGCGGCCTTCCGGCTACATTCATTTAACCCTCAGGTCAGTACAAAAATTATTCCCGGTCGGGAATCCAGCCGGATTTACTTGCCTATATCCGGAATTCCGCACGCCCTTAAAAAGCCAGAAATAAAAAAACCTTTATTTTCATATGGATAATTTTAATTAAAAACTGGCACACCCATTGCAATAAGTATTAGCGAGAAAGTTACTTAATTGATTTATTCCTTATCTACAGGAGCTATATCATGACAATGGAAACCACTACCCTTTCAGGTCTCGAATTACTGCACAGTGCAGCCAACAATAAAGGGACTGCCTTTAGCGACCAGGAACGTAAAAACAACAAACTGGAAGGCCTGTTACCTCCTTCTGTCGAGTCTCTGGATCTGCAGGTACAGCGTGTACTTAATCACCTGGACAGCAAAAAGGATGATCTGGAACGCTACATCTATCTGATTGGCCTGGAAGAACGCAACGAAGTGGTTTTCTATAAAACCGTCATGTCAGATCCTATGCGCTTCATTCCTATCCTGTACGATCCAATCGTTGCAGATGCCTGCCTGGAGTTCGGTCACATTTACCGTCGTCCACGCGGTATGTATATCACCCGTCACATGAAAGGCCGTATGGCTGAAGTCCTGAAAAACTGGCCGGTCAAAGACGTCCGCTTTATCTGTGTCTCTACAGGCGGTCGTATTCTGGGTCTGGGTGATATCGGTGCGAACGGTATGGGTATCCCTATCGGTAAACTGCAGCTGTACACTGCCTGTGCGGCGGTACCACCAGACTGCCTGCTGCCGGTACTCTTCGATATCGGTACCACTAACGAAAAACTGCGTAACGATCCGCTGTATCTGGGTACCCGTGAAGCGCCGGTGAGCGAAGAAGAACTGAATGAACTGACCGAAGAATTTGTTCAGGCCGTACAGACTGTCTTCCCTGGCTGCTGTATCCATTTCGAAGACTGGAAAGGCACCGATGCTATCCGTTACCTGGATCGCTACAAAGATAAAGTCCTGTGCTACAACGATGATATTCAGGGAACTGCCAGCGTCGCATTAGCCGGTGTTTTCAGTGCCATGAATATCACAGGCGGTGACCTGAAAGAACAACGCATTCTGTTCTACGGAGCAGGATCTGCCGGTATCGGTATCGGTAAACTGATTTGTTCAGAACTGCGTGACCTTGGCTTATCTGAAGAAGAAGCCCGCTCCCGTGTGGCTTACATGGACATCAATGGTCTGATTGAAACTTCCCGTGACGATCTGAGCCCTGAACAACAGAAATTTGCACTGAATGCCGAGCCTACCCGGGATTTGGTTAAAGTTATCAATGACTTTAAACCGACTATTCTGTTTGGTGTCAGTACCAGTGCCGGTGCCTTTACTCAGGCGGTGGTTGAAAAAATGAGTGAAATTAATGAACGTCCGATTATTTTTGCCCTGTCCAACCCAACCAGTAAAGTCGAATGTACCGCAGAGCAAGCGTATACCTGGTCAAAAGGTAAAGCGCTGTTTGCTGCCGGTGTTCAGTTCCCTGAATTTGAAATGAACGGTAAAACCTTCCTGCCAGGTCAGGCCAATAACTTCTACATCTATCCTGCGATAGGCCTGGCGACTTATGCTGCCCGCCCACTGCTGTTAGACGACGAGTGCTTTATTGTTGCAGCCCACGCCACCGCAAATCAGGTCACTCCTGAAATGCAGAAAAAAGGCATGCTCTACCCAAGCCAGCACAACATTCTGGAAACAGAAATTACTACCGCTGTGAAAATTGCCGAATATATGTTCGACAATGGCCTGGCGCAGGCTGAACGTCCGGAAAATATCCGCAGCTGGATCGAAGAAAAACTCTATAAACCGCAATACTAATTACTCATTCAGATTGATTTCAGGGATAGTCTTTTCGGGGCGCGAGCCGCCCCGCTTTTTTCCTTCAGGAGAAAATCATGAACTTCTTTATTTCCACTCTGCGTGAGAATCCGGACATAGCGATATATCTGACTCTGGCATTAGGGGCATGGTTCGGCACATTTACAATTAAAAAATTTAGTCTCGGCGTGGTCACCAGTACATTAATTGCCGGCCTGCTGATTGGTCAGTTGGGTCTGCATATTTCTCCGGTCATGCAATCCACGTTCTTTGATATGTTTTTATTTGCCGTCGGTTATGCCGTTGGCCCTGAATTTATCCGTGCCTTAAAAAGCGACGGATTACCTCAGGTTATTTTCACCGTCATTATCTGCTTATCCGGCCTGGGAACCGCGTTAGTGCTGGGTAAAATCTTCCATTATGACACTGCACTGACCGCAGGGTTGTTATCCGGCGGGTATACCAACTCTACCGTACTGGGCGTCGCCTCCAGCGTGATGTCTCAGAATGCCGCCGCCGCTGCCGCATTACTGCCTGTTGCCTACGCGGTCACCTATCCGTTCGGTACCGCAGGTTCAGCCTGGTTCCTGGCGACGCTGGGTCCGAAACTGATGAAAATCGATCTGCCTCAGGCCTGCCGGGACTATGAAAAAACCCACGGTGGTCCGCAGGAAGTGAAAGATTCTGCCTACATCAGCCATGTCGCCCGCGCACTGAATGTCAGAAACCCGGATTTCGTGGGTAAAACTGTCGCAGAAGCCGAAGACATGCTGGGTCACAAAGTCTTTATCCGTCGTATCCGTACACAACCGGAAGGTGCGGTCACCCAGTGTGAAGCCGATACTCTGCTGACTGAAGGTGCAGAGATTATTGCCTCCGGCCGCCTGGAAGATATCGTTGCCAGCCAGTCATTAATCGGACCGGAAAGTGCCGACGTTAACTTACTGAATTTTGCTACCGAAAAAGTCGATATTGTCCTGAGTAAAGCCGCCACCCGTGGCAGAACGCTGGGCGACCTGGTGTACAGCGAGTTTAATCGCCCGGGCCACGGTATCTTCCTGTTATCCATGACCCGTGCGGACGAAACGCTGCCCCTGGATATGGACAGGCCGTTAAAAACCGGTGATGTGCTGACCGTCAAAGGTGAAGGTAAGGATGTGGCCGCTCTGGCGGCGAAAACCGGCTACGCTGACCGTAACGGTAACACTTCAGACTTAATGTTTATGTGTGCGGGGATTGCCATCGGTTGTCTGGTGGGTGCCATCACCATCCATGTGGGGGGTATCCCTCTGAGCCTGGGAACCAATGTCGGTGCCATCGTCGCCGGGGTGATCTGTGGTTATATCCGCTCCGTCAAACGCACCTTCGGTAAAATCGCGAACCCGGCTATCTGGTTGTTAAACAATCTCGGCCTGAACGGATTTATTGCCATCGTCGGTATTAATGCTGCATCCGGCTTTATCGGCGGACTGAAACATTACGGACTCCCCTTATTTATCTGTGGGATTATTGTTACAATGGTTCCACTGATTGTAGGGCTGTTATTAGGACGCTACGTGTTCCGTTTCCATCCGGGGATCCTGTTCGGTGTCTGTGCCGGTGCACGTTCAACCACTGCGGCATTAGGGGCGATTCAGGATGCAGCGAAAAGCTCCGTACCCGCTATCGGATATACCGTCGGATACGCCGTATCGCGTCTGGTTATGGCTGTGCTGACCATCGTATTACTCAATATTTACTGACAGTCATCCGGGATATCTGAAACACTCCTCAGTTCCCGACCGCCGGTCTCTGTCCGGCGGTCGGAGCCGGCAAAAAATAAAAGATGCAGGACAAGAGGTCATGGTTCAGGAAGAAAACACTACATCGCCAGGTAATAGTTTTTTTAATTTCTCCCGTAAAAGTCTGCTACTGGCAGTCTGTCTTATCTTCTTTGTTTTCATCATCAACCTGATCAGCTATCACTATTTCGTTCCCCGGTTACTGGGTCAGGCACAATCTGATATTCACCGCAGTCTTCAGCGTAAAATTAATACCTTCGAGCGTAACCTCGATAAATACCGTTACCTGCCCCTGACGCTGGCAATGGATAGTGATCTGCAAAACTATCTGCTGTCCCCGCAAAATTATCCCTATGCAGATATCAGCCAGAAACTGAAAAATATCAGTCATGCGATTGGCGCGGACCAGGTCTTTCTTGCCTCTCAGGCCGGGATCATCGTCGCCTCGGAACAGACTTCCGGCCCGAATGCCTTGCGCGGCCATGATATTACTTTCCGTCCCTATTTCAGTCAGGCAGTTACCGGACAGGTGATGGCCTTTTATGCCGTCGGGACCACAGAAAATATGCCAGGCTATTATCTTTCGACCCGCATGTCAGCTGCGGGGAAAAATATCGGGCTACTGGCATTAAAAATTAATATGGATCATCTGTTTGTTCCGGATGCTCCCCTCAGCGAGCCGCTGGCTCTCTCCGATGCTGCCGGGATTATTATCTCCTCCAATATTCCGGGCTGGAAGTATCATACCTTTACCGAAACCGGCGCCGATTCTCTGCGGGCGGTGGAAGATACCCGTCAGTTCGGGGGATATAAAATTACCCCGCTGCAGGATATCCGCGAGAGTACCCGCGGTGGCAATATCCGGTTACTGTCCGTCCGTGGCGAAACCTTTATTACCGCCCGTGCCGATATTCCCGGCACGTCCATGTACTTAACCGGCATGACGTCAACCGCCCCGGTCTTCCGCAATGTCTGGCTGCGTATGGCATTGCTGAACAGTATTCTGACGTCGATCATTTTCTTCGGGTATCTGGTCAGCCAGCGGATGAAGCTGGTGCGGAAAATCGCCGAGAATAATGACGCGATCCGTCATGCCTACAGCCAGTTAGAAGTGCTGGTCGCCGAAAGAAGCCGTGAATTACAGAACAAAAATATTGAACTGGAGAAAGAAATCAGTGAACGGCTCGGCTTTGAGGAAAGGGAGCGGAATCTGCAGAAAGAGCTGATCCGTACCGAGAAACTGGCGGTGATTGGCCAGTTATCCGCCGGCCTGGCGCATGAGATTAACCAGCCTCTGGCGGCTATCCGGGCCTATTCCGAGAATACGATCATTTTCCTGCAACGCGGTAATCTGCAAGCGACTCAGGATAACCTGCTGCGTATTACTGCACTGGTAGAACGCATTGGTTCGCTGACCGGCCAGTTACGCTCTTTCGCCCGGCCCTCAGATGAGAGTATCAGCCAGGTCCGGCTGAGCCGGTGTATCGACAATGTGCTGATGTTGCTGAAACACCGGCTGGAAAAGAAACATATCGCCATCCATAAGGATCTTCAGTCGACCGGGATTTATGCCGAATGTAACGGACTGCGGCTGGAACAGGTGTTGATTAACCTGCTGGCGAACGCCATTGATGTGCTGGATAACCGCGACTCCCCGGCCATCAGTGTCCGTTTATTCCGCTTCTTTTCCGAGGCCATTATTGAAGTGACCGATAATGGTCCCGGACTGTCTGAAGACATTCTTGAACATATCTTTGAGCCCTTTTTTACCACCAAAACAACTACCGGGCTCGGACTGGGGTTAGCCATTTCGGCAGATATTATTAAAAGCTTCCACGGCAGTCTGAGTGCGGACAACCTGAGTCAGGGCGGCGCACGTTTCACTATCAGATTGCAACTCAGTCCTGAACAACAGGAGGATCTCATTGGCTGACTATGACGTATTAATTATTGAGGATGATGAATCTGTCCGTACCAGTTGCATTCAGTCCCTTGAGATTGAAGGGATCACTGCCAGTGGTGCCGGGTCGGTAGAAGAAGCCAAAAAAAGGCTTCCGCCGGCGTTTACTGGCGTCATCATCACCGACCTGCGCCTGCCCGGGCTGAGCGGCATGGATTTTCTGCAACAGATGCAGGCCAGCGATCCAGCCATTCCGATTATCATGATCACCGGGCATGGCGATATTCTGACCGCGGTAGAAGCCATGCGCAGTGGCGCTTATGATTTCTTACCGAAACCCTTTTCTCCCCAGGTGCTGATCCAGCAGGTCAGACGGGCGCTGGAAAAACGTAAGCTGACCCTGGAAGTGGCTAAATTACGTCAGCAACTGGCGCATGTCAGTGATCTGGATAGCCGCTTTCTCGGCCATGCCCAGCCGATGTGTGAACTGCGGGAAATGGTCAGAAATATCGCCACCACCCCGGCCAATGTCATGATCCATGGTGAAACCGGCACAGGAAAAGAGTTACTCGCCCGCTGTATTCATGATCTGAGCGGCAGGCCGGGTAACTTCGTGGCCCTCAACTGTGGTGGCCTGCCGGAGACCCTGTTTGACAGCGAGATATTTGGTCACGAGCGCGGAGCGTTTTCCGGGGCCACCCAGAAGCGTATCGGTAAGATTGAGTATGCTCAGGGTGGCACGCTGTTTCTCGATGAAATCGAAAGTATGCCGATGGCGATGCAGATCAAGCTACTGCGTGTCCTGCAGGAGCGTCAGATCGAGCGGCTGGGTGCCAATCAGCCCATTCCCGTGGATATCCGGGTGATCAGCGCGACAAAAGCCGACCTCGGCGTACTGGCTGAGCAGGGGGAATTTCGTGCTGACCTGAATTTCCGACTGAATGTCATTGAGCTACCCATCCCGCCATTACGTGAGCGTCGGGAAGATATTCCGCTGTTATTCAAATATTTTGCCGGGGTCGCGGCTACCACCTTCGGGCGGGAGCTGCCGGAAATCGATACCGTCAAAATGCAGAATTATCTCACCTGGCCATGGCCCGGCAATGTGCGTGAACTGCGTAATGAAGCGGAGCGTTGCGTGCTGGGAATGACCGGAGAAGCCGGACGCCATGGTTCTGACCATGTGCTGAGCCTGCCACAGATGGTCGAACACTTTGAAAAAGACCTGATCATCTCCGAGCTCAGTAAGCATCACGGTAATATCTCCCAGGCCGCCGAAGCGCTGGGTATCGCCAAGAGTACACTGTTTGATAAAGTGAAAAAATACGCCCTGCAGTAAGCCGGGCGGGCCCCGCCCGCGTTCATCACGGGGCCCGCGACCATCACTTCGCCGGGGGTCTGCCGGGATCAGAAATGATAGTTAACACCGGCCTGCCAGGTACGATCACGACCTATCCAGCAATAGCTGCTGCTGTAGCAGGTATAGGTCATCTTATTGGTCAGATTTTGCGCGCCGGCTTTCACAGTCAGGCCTTTCAGGGATGAGCTCAGCACCCCCAGGTCATAACTGACGGCCACATCATACTGTGTATTTCCCCCCGTGGCTGGCAGGGAATTATCCGCCGTTATCTCGCTTTTACCGAAGTAGCGGACTCCAGCCCCCAGCATTAAGCCGTCCAGTGCCCCCCGGGTGAAGGTGTAATCTCCCCACAGGTTTACGCTGTTTTCCGGCACCTGAGTCACCCGTTTACCCTGATAAAGCGCATCTTTCGTATTCACGGCATGGGTATAGGCATAATTCGCAATGATATTGACATTGTCCAGCGGACGGCTGACCAGGCTCACCTCGGCCCCCTTCGACTGCACCTCACCGGTCTGGCGGTAGTTCAGTAATCCGGCGGCGGTGTAGGTATAGTCCGTGGTCAGAACATTCTTCTCTCTGATAGAGAAGACGGACGCCGTGACGGTGGTGGCATAGTCAGGTAATAAATATTTTACCCCGCCTTCCAGTTGTTTACTGGTCGTCGCCTTCGCCTGGCTGCCTGTCAGCGTTCCCTGCGGAGATACCGGCAGGAAGCCCTCTGAATAACTGAGGTAAGGCGCAATACCGTTGCGGAACTGATACAACGCGCCCAGCCGTTTGCTCACCTTATGCTGATCGATCGCCTGCTGACTGCCGGCATTCAGATAGTCCGTGGTGGCGGACTGGTAATCGTCATAGCGCAGACTCGCCATCAGATTCAGCGCGCCGTATTCCACCTGGTCCTGCAGATAATAGCCGCGCTGGTTGAAACTCAGCCGGTCATTAGTGGCAGTATACAGACCCGGATTATCGCTGGTCACCTGGCTGTAGTCGGGGCTCAGCATATCGATGCCCGGATAGGCAGTCCCATACCGGTAGGTCATATGCGAGCTAAGATGCTGGTAGTCAAACCCTGCCAGAAAATGGTGCTGCCACTCCCCCAGACGGACGGTCCGGGTCAGCTGGTTATCGATATTGATACTTTTCAGCCCTTCATCCGTCGTGTAACCAAAGCGGGAAAGCTGAGTATCACTGCTGCCGGTGCCGGTGGCATAAATACTTTGCTGATGGGTGTCCACGCTGAAATACCGGGCCTTCTGAACCACGCCCCAGCCACTGTCGAACTGATGTTCAAAACGGTAGCCCAGCATCCCTTCACGCTGCCTGAAACCATTCCATCGGTCACCGGCATAGGCCCGGCGCGAGGCATAGCCACTGCGTAAATAGGCCAGCGGCAGCGGGTTGGAAGGCGTCAGGCTCGGCTGATTCTGATATAAGGCATCCAGTGTCAGGCGGGTCTGATCATCGGGTCGCCAGCTGACCGACGGCGCTATCAGATAGCTTTCATGTTTCGTGGTCACGGCCTGGTCATTCCCTTCACTGCCTTTGGCGATCAGACGGTAGTCCCAGTCGCTGTCGGCAATCGGCCCGGTGGTATCGATATACCCTTCTTTCAGGCCGCGGTTACCGGTGGTAAAGCCAGCGTCAGTACTTTGTACTGGCTGAGGCTTTTTACCCTGAATATTCACCAGCCCGCCGGGTGAGGCATTGCCATACAGCACCGACGAAGGCCCTTTCAGGATATCGACCTTATCAATCAGGATCGGGTCAATGTTGGCTTTGGTATTGCCGGAAACGTTATAGGGCAGTTCCAGTCCGTCATAATATTCATGCTCAGCCTCAAAACCACGGATTTTATATTCGCTCATATACGTGGTCGACCCGCGTAATTCCGTCGACACGCCGGCATCGTAACGCAGGATTTCATTCAGCGAATTCGCATGACGCAGGGCAATTTCCTGCTGACTGATCGAATCAATGGTTTGCGGCGTACGGCTCTCCGGAACCGCCGATTTGGTTGCACTATTCACATAAGGTGCGACGGTATTGTGGGGATCCTGTCCCCCGCCAGCCGTCACCACCAGCGTGTCTGTCGCCGCTGCGCACCACGAGGAGGAGAGTGCTAATGCGGAGCTGACTGCCAGCCCGCACAGACGTAACCGGAAATGTGTTGCCGTAATCTGCCTTGCCATAAAGAGTTTCACCATTTTTTTTATTGACTGTTCGCGCGCTATTATTGCGGTATTCAGGAAGTCAGCCGCTATGCCTGGTGACGGTTTATGTATGGCAAACGACAAAACTGGCAGGTTTAAGGCATTTTTTTCAGGCCCGGAAAGAGAGATCGCTGCTCAGGCCGCTGGGGGCTATACCGTAACGGCGCCGGAACGCGGTCGCAAAGTTGGTGGCATGCTGATAACCGGACATCCACGCCGCCTGTTGCACGCTGTATCCCTGCAACAGATAACGCCGGGCCAGTGCCAGCCTGCAGTCACGCAGGTAATTAAATACGGATTCACCATAAGCCTGACGGAACTTCGTTCGCAGGCTGCTGCTGCTCATTGCCGCCGTTTTGGCCAGCGAATCCAGGGTATGATTTTGTTCCGGACTGGACTCCAGTAACTGACGCACAGCCTCCAGCCGGTAATGCCCGTCAGGTAATGCAGGCACCCGCGGTACGCCGTTTCTGATCTGCTGATTCAGCGTCAGCCCCAGTAGTTGCAGCATCAGTCCCTCCAGCATCAGCTCACGGGCAATGGCCGGTGTTTGCCGGCTGATAGCAAAACGCATGCTGATCATCATATGGTCCGGCATCGTCCAGACGGCACAGGGTGAGGTGTGTTTACGCCAGCTTTCCGGCAGAGTCACCCGCGACGGGTCCACAGAAAACTGAGAAGGATTAATGCCCAGCGAGACAGTGACCAGCCGCTGATCTTTCTGGTGACTGGCGTGAAGAATGCCCTGTTTCCCCAGCCGGGTACTTAAGACTGTCCCGGCCGTGATCTTAAAAGGCCGGCCGTTAAGGCGTAAATCCACACAGCCTTCTAACACCACCAGCAGAAACAGTGGCGAATGTCCGGCAGAGGTTGACTCATAAGGCCTGAGGATTTGTAAGTCAGAATGAGTGACATTCAGGCCGGACGCCAGTTGCCATTCCTCTACCTTTCCGCGCACCACCGCCGTATTTTCTTCCGTCACCGGAAAACGGTAATCAATCGCGTACCGGTGACCGAATTCAAGGAAATCTGCCACAGAGAATGACTGTTCACTGGTTTCAGAAAGTGTGCGGTTCATAGGCATTAAGGGGCCGGCTGGGGCAGGACGTTTCTGCCATTAGGGACAAGGGGACATAGTAGCACTGAGGCCGGCAAACAGTAAATCAAATGATAAGCATTTGCATTTATGAGTAATAAACGCGGGACCGGGCGGGATAAAAATGGCAGAGAACAGGCCGCGGCGGGATTACCCCGCCACGGCGACTGCGTTAATTATGCAAGTGGCGACTGCATAAACGGACGATTAATGCGGCTATCGCGGCCACAATGGACACCACCACCACGCCATTCCAGCCATCGTGGGTCAGCGCCAGGCTTCCCAGCGCGGAGCCCGCCGCCATACCGATAAATACCACGGTAAACAACAGGGCATTCAGGCGGCTCCGGGCTTCAGGCACCAGCCGGAAGACCAGCGTCTGGTGGGCCACCAGCGAGGCCTGGATCCCCAGGTCAAAGATCACCGCACTCAGGATAACCAGCCCCAGTTGTCCGTGAGCCGGCAGAAGCGGCATCAGTAGCATGATAGCAAAAGCCACAATCACCAGACCTGCCCCCAACTGAGTGACCCGGGCCGGACCAATTTTATCGGCCATCCCTCCGGCCAGCGGTGCGGCTAAAGCCCCTGCGGCACCGGCCAGTCCGAACGCCCCGGCAACCGCACTGTCCAGATGAAAATCCTGATACAGCATCAACGCCAGCGTTGACCAGAAAGCGCTGAAGGCCACCGATAACAGGCCCTGAGCGATGGCGGCCCGACGCAGAGTCGTATGCTCATGCCACAGATGCCACAGCGAACGCATCAGCGTTGTCCACGGCACCGGCGCTGCGGGCCGGAACGACGGCAGTCTCCGCCACAAGGCCAGCGTAATCAGTAAAACCGAAAACGCTGCCAGGAAATACAGACTGCGCCAGCCCAGATACTCACCTATCACTCCGCTGACCACCCGTGATAATAATATGCCGCTCAGTAGTCCGGTCATGACCGTTCCCACCGTTTTTCCGCGACTCTGTTCCGGTGCCAGCGCCGCCGAGGCCGGAACGATATCCTGGGCCACCGTGGCGGCAAGGCCGGTCAGCAGGCTGGCAACCAGCAATAAATTCAGCCCGGGGGCAATTCCGCACAGTACTAATGCCAGTACCAGCATCAGCCCTTTCAGGGCGATCAGTTTGCGGCGATCGAACCGATCGCCCAGCGGCGTCAGTAACAGAATACCCAGCGCATACCCTATCTGGGTCAGCATCGGGATCAGACCGGACTGCGCCGTGGTAGCGTTAAACTGCTTCCCCATGATCCCCAGCAGCGGCTGACTATAATAAATGGCAGCAACACTTAATCCGGCACCGGCGGCCAGGGTAAAGAGCAGCGGTGCTGATAATTCTTGTTCATTCATGGTCTGCCTGATTGCTGACATGATGGTTTCTCCCCCTTTGAATTGCGCTTAGTAGACCTGAAAGAGGTAATACATGGTAGACGTAAATAAAACAGAACTGTTATACCTGTAACGTATGAAAGTTATCGCCGCGGGAAGCATCGACCGCATTGAACTGATGCAAACCTTTATCAGGATCGTGGAAAGTGGCAGTCTGTCGGCCACCGCACGCCAGTTAGGCGTCAGCCAGCCCACTATCAGCCGGCGGCTTCAGGCGCTGGAACACATGCTCGGCCAGAAACTTATCCTGCGAACCACTCATGCCCTGAAATTGACGGATGACGGGGAGCGCTGCTATCGCCATGCCGGGCAGCTGGTCGCCAACTGGCATGCGCTGGAAGATAACCTGACCAATACCCGCGATGAACCGGTGGGGACCTTACGGGTGCGCGCTCCGCATGCGTTCGGTCAGGATCAACTGATTGGGCCACTGGTACACTGGCTGAAAAACTCCCCGGAGCTGACTATCGAGTGGATGCTGAATGACCGGACACCGGATTTCGTCGCCGAAAATATCGACTGTGCCATACAGGTGGGCGCGCTGAGTGACCCGGGACTGGTTGCGATACAGATAGCTGAAGTTCCGCGACGTATTGTCGCAACCCCTGACCTGTTAGCCCTGACTCCTCAGCTGAACAGCCTGCCGCAACTGGCCGCACTGCCCTGGCTTTCGCTCAGCACTTTCTATCGTACCGAAGTCACACTGAAAAATGTTCACACCGGTATCAGCCAGACCATCACTATTCATCCCCGCCTGAGCAGTGACAGTATCTATGCCATACATAAAGCCGCGCTTTCGGGATTGGGCGTCGGACTGATTTCTTCCTGGGTGACGGAAGATGACCTGGCCACGGGCCGCCTGCAGGAACCTCTGCCTGAATGGCAGGCCACACCGTTACCTGTCTGGCTGACCTATCCGTGGGCCAGCTATTATCCGGCGAGGATGCGCCATTTTCTTACCATGATAAAACAGGTGATGCCAACCCTCACCGGTACCCGTCCTGCAATTACGGATCCTCCCGCGCGGAGAAACTAACAACAGCCCCCGGCTATCCTGGTTCCGCCACCCCGTGAGCCCTGAACTGTCCGCACCGGGGTGTCACCTCAGGGGCTAAGTGCAGAAAGCGGGGCCTGATTATTCCCGGTCACTCGCCGGGGACAGGATTTCTCTTGGCCATCCGATCCCCTCCTGTGCCTGATCCCGCCCTGTCGCCTGCCCGATAACGGCGGATCGTCTCTCCCCGACAACAACCGCTGCCAGCCCGCCTGGTATAAAGCGGCATTTCGTGGCTTCTTTTCGAAAATAAGTTAACTGATGATTTACAACCTATATTTTTTAAACTAATAGTTAACATAACATTAACCATACAGACACTTCTTTACTTAAGGCAGAAAGTCTTCTGCGTTCAGGGGATGTATCGATGAAAAAAGTACCGCTCTTTGTAAGGATAATGGCAATTATCCTGCTCCTCTGTGGCTTGCCGCTGATTTTTGGCGGCGGCTATTTAATCTCTCTGTCCGGCTCCTGGTACTATCTGCTCGCCGGGATTGTCCTGCTGATCTCCTCGGTGCTGCTGTTTAAGGGCCGGCGGTCAGGGGTCGGGCTGTTTTTTGTGCTGTATGTGGCCTCGGTGTTATGGACCCTGTACGAAAGCGGCAGCGATTACTGGGGCTGGGTGCCACGGTTATCTGTACTGACCGTGCTCGGATTTTTATTATCGCTGGCCATTCCGTCTCTGAACGGTGGTCGTAAAAAAGGCCTGAGCCGTGGTCTGACCGGGTTGTTCGTGGTCATTTTCATCGCGGCCTTTGGCATGGCGTTTGTACCGTTTCACACCTATCGCTCTTCGGCCCCCCCGCCGGATTCCCCTCTGGCCAGCCAGGATAACCCTCCGGCCGTCAGTCAGCCTGACAGCGACTGGACCTATTACGGACGGGATACTCATGCCACGCGTTTTTCTCCGCTGAGTCAGATTAACCCCGGCAATGTCGGCCAGCTGAAACGGGTATGGACTTACCGCACCGGTGACCTGCCACAACCAGGCCAGGTCAACAAATGGGCCGCAGAAAATACACCGATCAAGGTCGGCGATGCCGTGTATGTCTGTTCAGCGCGCAACAATATTATCAAGCTGGATGCCGCCACCGGGAAACAAATCTGGAAGCATGACAGTGGCGTGAAATATGAAAGTATTCCGTATACCGCGGCCTGTAAAAGTCTTACCTGGTATACCTCGCATGTCGTCCCGGAAGGCCAGGCCTGCCATAACCGCCTGATTGTCGGCACCCTTGATGAACGCCTGATTGCGGTGGATGCACAGACCGGTGAGTCATGTCAGCAGTTTGGTGATCACGGCCAGACTAACCTGTTAACCGGCCTGGGACACACCGTCCCCGGGTTTGTTGCCGTTACGGCTCCGGTGCCCATCGTCGATGGTGTGATTATTGTGAATCACGAAGTGCTGGACGGGCAGCGTCGCTGGGCCCCTTCCGGAGTGATCCGTGGATATGATGCAGAAACCGGTAAGTTTAAATGGGCGTGGGATGTCAATAATCCGGGCGTCCATAGCGAACCGACAGGTGATCACTATTACAGCCGTGGCACCCCGAACTCCTGGGCCGCCATGACCGGTGACGATAAACTGGGTCTGGTCTATGTCCCGACCGGTAACTCCGCCGCCGATTACTACAGTGCACTGCGTTCACCGAACGAGAACCGTGTGTCTTCTGCTATCGTGGCGCTGGATGTCAAAACCGGTGATGAGAAATGGGTGTTCCAGACCGTGCACAAAGATGTCTGGGACTACGATATCGGTTCACAGCCCACACTGTTTGACTTCCCTGGCGCAAATGGCCAGAGCATTCCCGCGATGATCGTGCCGACCAAACGGGGCCAGACATTTATCCTCAACCGTGCCACCGGTCAGCCGTTAAGTAAAACAGAAGAAAAACCGGCACCTGCCGGAGTGATCCCGGGCGACCCGCGCAGTCCGACGCAACCCTGGTCTGTGGATATGCCTCGTCTGGGGATGAAACCACTGACCGAAGCCAAAATGTGGGGGATATCGCTGTTCGATCAGTTGGCCTGCCGGATTAAATTCAGACAAGCTAATTATGTCGGTGAATTTACCCCGCCGTCGGTGACCAAACCCTGGATTGAATACCCCGGCTATAACGGCGGCAGCGACTGGGGCAGTGTGGCTTATGATCCGCAGACCGGTTTACTCATCGCAAACTGGAATAATACCCCGATGTATGACCAGCTGGTCAGCAGGAAAGAAGCCGATAAACAGGGGCTGGTTTCTATCGATTCGCCGGCCTATAAGCCTGGCGGCGGCGGGGCTGAGGGGAATGGCGCGATGGCAGACACCCCTTACGGGATTAATGTCTCACCGTTCTTCGCTCCGCTGACCAAAATGCTGTGCAACGAACCGCCTTATGGCATGATCACCGCGATCAATATGCATACACAGAAGGTACTTTGGCAGCATCCGCTGGGCAGTGCCGAGAAGAACGGTCCGTTCGGTCTGCCTACCGAATTACCGATCAATATCGGTACACCGAATAATGGCGGCCCCATTATTACGGCAGGCGGACTGACCTTTGTTGCGGCGACCACCGATGACAAGATCCGGGCTTACGACAGTAATACCGGTAAAGAAGTCTGGAGTGATACGTTACCTGCGGGGGGCCAGGCAACACCGATGACCTACTCTGTGGGTGGCAGGCAATATCTGGTCATTATGGCAGGCGGGCATCACTTTATGGGAACCCGGGTGGGCGATTACGTGATTGCCTATGCGCTGAACTGATGATATCGGGCATCCGCCGTCTGTGAAACAAAACAGCCCCGCCATTGCTGACGGGGCTGTTTTTTTACCGGGGCATCAGGATCAGTGACCCCCTTTCGCCTGCCGTGACATCTTATCCAGATAGCCCATCACAAAGGCAGACAACACGAATGTCAGATGCAGCAGGATGTACCAGAGCACTTTACTGTTATCGATGGTTCTCATTTCCATAAAAACCCGTAACAGGTGTATCGAGGAGATCGCCACAATGGAGGCAGCCACTTTATTTTTCAGCGACCCGGAATCCATTTTCCCCAGCCAGTTCAGCTTTTCTTTATGCTCATCGATATCCAGTGCCGAAATAAAGTTTTCGTAGCCGGACAGCATGACCATGATCAGTAATCCGCCCACCAGAGACATATCCACCAGCGACAGCAGCAGCAGGATCAACTCATTTTCGCTGACAGACAGGATGTGGGGCAGCACATGAAAAATCTCCTGAAAGAACTTAATGGTCAGAGCCAGTAATCCCAGAGAGAGGCCAAAATACACCGGAGCCAGTAACCACCGGGTGGCATACATCAGATTTTCGGTAAAACGTTCCATAACAATCCGGAAATAATGAATAATAAAATCAGTATACCTGACAGGATCTCTGCTCCGAAGCCCCGCGACCACTTTATCTGCGGTCACGGGGTTGGAGTACAGCGGACCGGTCAGTCTGCGCCGACAAATCCCCCGGTCTGACGCTGCCAGAGCCGTGCATAGACCCCTTGTGCCGCCAGAAGTTGCTGATGGTTGCCTGTCTCCACAATCCTGCCATGCTCTAACACAATCAGCCGATCCATGCGTGCGATGGTCGACAGACGATGTGCAATCGCAATCACGGTTTTCCCGTCCATCAGAGATTCCAGGCTCTCCTGAATCGCGGCCTCCACCTCGGAATCAAGGGCGGAAGTGGCCTCATCCATCACCAGGATCGGCGCGTTTTTCAGCAATACCCTCGCGATAGCAATACGCTGACGTTGTCCGCCGGAGAGTTTGACGCCACGCTCACCGACATGTGCATCCAGGCCGTAGCGGCCCTGGGCATCCGAGAGTTGAGGAATAAATTCTTCTGCACGGGCCCCGTGCAGGGCTGCCTCAATTTCGGCATCGGTGGCCCCGGGGCGTCCGTAGAGTAAATTATCCCGGATCGAACGGTGCAGAAGCGAGGTGTCCTGGGTGATCATCCCTATCTGGCTGCGTAAACTTTCCTGGGTGACGTCGGCAATGTTCTGCCCGTCGATGGATATTGCTCCGTCATTCAGGTCATACATACGTAACAGTAAATTGACCAGCGTTGACTTGCCGGCACCCGACGCCCCTATCAGCCCGATTTTCTCCCCGGGCCGTAGTGTCAGATCGATATCCGAGAGGATCGGCCGGCCCTGACCATAGCGAAATGAGACATGGTCAAAACGGATTTCTCCCCGGGTGACGGTCAGCGCCGGCGCACCAGGTTTGTCCTGAACACTCAGCGGCTGAGAGATGGTCGCCATCCCATCCTGTACCATACCGATATTGGCAAAAATACCGTTCACCACCCACATGATCCAGCCGGACATATTGACCAGCCGGATCACCAGCCCCGTCGCCAGCGCAATGGCGCCGACGGAAATCAGCGACTGGCTCCATAACCAGAGAGCCAGCCCGGTGGTGCTGACGATTAAGGCACCGTTCAGGGTCGAGAGGGTCACATCCATCGCGGTGATCATCCGTCCCGCCAGCTGAGTGGTTTCCGTCTGTTCGAGGATAGCCTCACGGGCATTTTTCTGTTCCAGGTCACTGTGGGCAAACAGCTTCAGGGTTGAGATATTGGTATATCCGTCAACAATAAAGCCCATCAGTTTCGACCGGGCTTCCGAGGAGACCACAGAGCGTTGCTTGACCCGCGGGACAAAAAAGACCAGACAGGCCACATACACCACCAGCCAGATGATCAGGGGGATCATCAGCTTCCAGTCCGCCTCAGCAAACAGCACCAGCGCGGTAATTGCATAGATGGCCACATGCCAGATAGCATCCACCAGTTGAACGGCTGAGTCACATAAGGAACTGCCGGTCTGCATAATGCGCTGTGCAATGCGTCCGGCAAAGTCATTCTGGAAGAACGTCAGACTTTGCCGCAGCACATAATTATGGTGTTGCCAGCGCATCAGGCTGGTCAGACGGGGGTTAATCGTCTGATGGATCAACAGGTCATGCAGTGCAATAAACACCGGACGGATGATCAGCGCCACCGCCCCCATCCAGCTCAGCAGCAACCAGTGATCCCGAAAGACCGATGCCGGATGCGCACTGTCGACTAAATCGATGATCTTACTCAGATAGCTGAACAGCGCGACCTCGATCAACGCACCGATCAGACCGACAACCAGCAACCCGGCAAAGCAGGGCCAGACCTGACGAAGATAATAGGCATAAAACCGGCCAGGTGTTTTCGGCGGGGCATCCGAAGGTGGATCCCGGAAGATATCAATAAATCGTTCAAAACGTTCAGATAACATAACATCACAGCCCGACACTAAGAATTGAACCGATAGCTTAGTGCAAATCCTCTTATCCTTCAGCATCCGTAAGAAGATAACAGAGCAGTCAATCCCCCCGTCCGCTGCACCGGGCGCACAGTCGGACATCTGTAAGCGGGTTCACCGTGGCGGACACGTGATGTCAGGGCAGGATACCGCAGCCTGCCCTGTCATCTGCATGATCACCTGAGTCAAAGAAGGGTTATAAAATATTCTTTTAATGACCGGGAAGGATGACCTCCAATGACCTGCTGATGAATATCTGTTTCTTTCTTTTGAAATTCGCTGTTTTCTTCATTCAGTTCTGCCCAGACAGTGAATAATGCCTCACTGTATGCCTGACCATGAATATCGACCCCAGCCTCTCTGTCTACCGCGAGTTTATTCCTGATCCAATCCATTCTCTCCTGACGAATTTCAAATATTTCCCGGTCTGTCCAGCCTGCGGCCAGCTGGTATTGGTATTCGTAAAAAGCATAAAAAAAGCGTGAAAAATCATCAATCTGGCTTTTATTTTCCACACGTAATGGCGGCGAGTTTCTGGAGATGAAAAAAGCCAGTAAATACCCGACTTGCCCGTGAGGCTGAGAATTCTCCATACAGACAGTGGCTTCGGAGGCAATGTCTTGCCATAGCGACATGGCAGAGGGTTGGCCTTCAATCACCTGGCCGATCGCCTGACACCAGGCGGCAGTCAGTTGCTGTTGCTGATCGCTAAATTTAATTCCCGGACTTTTAAATAACGCCTCCTGTAACCAGTGACGGATACTTTGCAGGGGGATCAGACTATAATCTTTACCGGCTTTAATCTTCCCGGCCAACCGATGAATGTCGTCAGTCTCCTGAAATGAGAGGAAGGAGAAAAAATGCAGGAAAACATCCGGTAAGCCGAATACCCGTGACAGATAGCCCTTTTCATCATCGATAGCACTCAGAAGATTACCTTGTTTCGTGTCTCCGGCCGTTATTTCACCGGATGCCCGGTCACTGTCAGAGAGAGAAAGTAACTCTCTGGTGAAGAGGCCCAGCACGCGCTGATCATGATAAAAAGAAAGCCAGTCATAAGATTTATAGAGATAAACAGGCTCCCCGGCATTGCTCTGACAGCCATGACGGGTCAGCCATGTCACAAAGTCAGCTTTACCGGCCACGCCGTTTTTCCTGGCGACCTCGCTGCCATTACGAAACAAAATCAGCGTCGGAATACTTCGGACATTCAGTTCAACCGGAACTTTATTATAGTCATCAATATTAACTTTAATAATCTTAAGCTCATCAGAGTAATCAACAGACAACTGTTCAAGCACGGGTTCCAGGGATTGACAGGGAGCACACCAGGGTGCCCATAAATCCAGTAATACAAACCCCTGCTGCTGACTGAGAAAATAAACAGGATTTTCTGCGGTAAAATTCATCATCATAATCACTCCGGAGACTCAATATCACTGGATAAACACCGGCTAATACCTCAGCCCTATCCGGCTGGATCAGGTTTAAACACCTGCCCCGCTGTCAATTTGGTTGCAGATTATGCATGGCTAATGGGGTGATATTGCCAATGGCCGTCTGCTGACAATACGAGATTCATGCTGTGATAACGGGCCAGTTCTTCCCGATGTGCAACACTGATAACAAGAATCCGATGTTCTGCCAGTAAATGATAAACCCGCGCTTCTGTCTCAGAATCCAGTGCACTGGTGGCCTCATCCAGAAAGACATAGGCAGGTTTACGCAATAACACCCGGACAAAGGAAACGATTTGTTGCTCCCCCAGAGAAAGTTCTTTTTTCCAGTCAGACTGCGCGTCAAATCCGCCATGTTTATGGATAATATCTTCCTTTCCTAACTGGTGAAGGATATGGGTAATCTGTTCATCGAAATTATCGTTATCCTGCTGTGGATAGATAAACTGAGCGCGCAGACCGGCGGTGGTCATATAGGTTTTTTGAGGTAAAAACATGATATCGTGATCTGCCGGAAGATTGACCTCTCCCGTGGCATAGGGCCATATTCCGGCCAGCATCCGGAGTAACGTACTCTTCCCGACCCCGGTCGGGCCGGTGATCAAAGTATTTTCAGTGATGGTAATACTGATATTTCTGATCAGACGGGTTGTCGCATCAGGTAAATAAACGTTCACCTCGTTCAGCGTTACGTTATCAGAGAAATGACGATGGGCGCCCTGACTATTACTCTCTTTTCCGGCAATCATCCGGTCCGCATTTTTGATCTCGCAGACACGATTCACACTCGGTACCATATTAATAATATTAGGAATTAAAAATATCAGCTGATTAGTCATGATCCAGGCAAAAAAGGCACTACCGGAGACCTGGTCAATCGTTCCGTACTGTATTTTACCGGAGAAATAGAGAGGCACGATAAAAAAGAGCGGGAGCACCGTGTACAAAGCATTAAATATCACCCCCACCACCGTGATAAACATATTATAAAAAATCGATATTTTCGTCCATCTGACGACAACCTGCAGCAAACCGAATAATCTGTTCTTTTCAGTATTCTCTCCCTGGTAAAAAGAAATAACCTCGGCATCATCCCTGAGCTGAACCAGTCCGGTACGATAGTCTGCGCTGGATTTCAGGATATTCCAATTAATTTTTATTAATGGGTTATTGATCAGAATATTCACAATAAAAATGGAGACTAAAGAAATAATAATTGCGTGACTTAACTCCGGAGAAACCTGGTTGATGATCCCCAACTGAATGCTGAAAGTCATTATCACCCCAAACACCCGGGTCGGCAGGTCAACGATAGCCTTACAAAAGGTATTGATATCCTGCTGTATCCTCTGGTCCGGATTATCAATTTCCTGATACATTTCTATTTTATAAAATGACCGGTTCGTTAAATAATCACCCACAATCTCGTTGGTCAGATTTTTTCGCCAATCCTGCACCAGCCAGGATGAAAAAAAATCGGTGCTCCTGAACAATATGTTAATAAAAATCGTGATAAAACTTAGCCATATCAGCAGCCGCCAGTAGATCGAGTGTTTGCCCACCAGAGCATTGGTCTGGTCCGCCATCAGCCTGGATATATATCCTCCCATAGTGCTGGTGAATACGGTAATTAAAATGCACAGCAGCAACATCCCCCAGGGTTTGAACGCATTTTTTCCGAACCAGTATCCTTTGGTCAGTTCAACGATCCCTTTGAAAAAAAGACTGTTCATCCGATATTTCCGGTTATTTCCTGACGAAAAAACATTTATCATTTTGAACCCCCTGAGGGTAATATTTCTGCCCCGGAAGGAATAACGTTAATTCTCCAATCCCCCCGGGAGTGTAGCGTTAATAAATAATGATGATATTTCATCACCGTCTTATTATGAGCAATAGTGATAATATTGATATTCAGACTGACTAATTGTTGATAAATTAAGTCTTCGGTGACAGGGTCAAGCGCACTGGTCGCCTCATCGAGGAACAGATAACCGGGTTTTGCCAGCATAACTCTCGCCAATGCAATACGTTGTTGTTCACCCAGAGATAAACTGTTCCTCCAGTTTTCAACCGAATCGAGTGATCCGTACCGGCTTATCATCTCAGACAGGTTTACCTGCTGTATGACGGCCTGTAATTGCTGGTCGCTATAGGTGTTTTTCGGGTAAGGATAACAAAACTGATCACGTAACGAACCATTGATCAGGTAAGGCTTTTGCGGTAGAAAAAAGACATGATCCTGCGGAGGCATTTCAACCTGACCCTCGCCTTCATTCCACAAACCGGATAACACACGGAACAGTGAACTTTTTCCGCTGCCGGTCTTACCCATAATGACTATATTGTTTCTGCCAGCCGCCTCCGGGGGCAATCCGAAATTAAGCTTATCAAACAGAATATTTTTAGTACCGGGGACATAAATACTCAGGTCGGTGACTTTTAAATGGTTTCCGGTGGTCATTTTCACGCAAGGTATCGGGCGGTTCATTCCTGAATTGTTCTGCTCATTACTTTCCTGAACTTCTGCCAGACGATCGATAGAAGGGGTAATTTGAATCACTTGCGGAATCAGCCTTGTCAGTATGCTGAAGCTCATCAGCATCATGCTGGCTGAAGCCACCCCCTGCATCACCTGCCCATAGCTCATTTGCCCTTTAAAATACACCGGCACCAGGATAACCATCGGCAGAATGCTCCACAGTAACTCGATAAAATCAGAACTCAACCCGACGAACCACTGGTAACGAACGTTAATCATGGTTTTATTAATTGTGCGATCGAGGAACCTGTAAATGACTGAAGTTTCTGCCTTCTCCCCTCTGAGTAAGGCGATCTGTTCTGCGTTGCTCTTCGTTTGCATTAATGAATAACGCAGATCACCCTCAGCGACTTTTATTTTAAAAATCTGACGAATGGTCGGACGATAAATAAAATAAGTGACAAAAAATTTGAATAATGTGTACCCCACCACCAGAATAATGATCTGCGGGGATAAAGTATAAAGAATGGATGCCTGAACAATAACATCCCCGACAGAGGCCAGGAATGCCCGCGGGATTTCAATCAGGGTACTGCAAACGGGTGAGATTTCTTCCTCAATACGCTGGTCAACATTATCTATTTTTTTTTGTTGTTGAATATTATAGTAATTTTTCTTATAAAGAAGTTTAGCGAGAGTATCTTTTGACAACCACGGCCACCATACGATGTTAATCAACCCTTCCAGTAAGGGCATAACCCCCGTCATTAAAGAACGAATGACGCCGTACAGGGTCAGCATAATAATATATTTTATATATTCATCCTGATGTTTAGCAACTAAGGCATCGGTAGTCTCTTTGGTCATGACCGAAAATGAAGCGCCGGAATAGGTGTATCCCACCACTGCGGCAGCCAATACTGCCAGAACCAGCCAGGCTTTCCGGGACGCCTTATTCAGCCAGAACATCCGATACAGTCTCCAGACTCTTCGGAAAAACAATGCATTGAGTCTATATCTGCTATTGTCTTTATCTATTTCCTGCATCGACATATTCTTATTCCCGTTGTTCAAGCGTGACGTTTTACCGTGAAAAGTTCAGATGGGTTAAATGCTAATATGCAAGCGATAAAACACAGAAAAACTCTCCTTAATTTCGCAGACTAAGGAGTATATCTCAGGGAATCATTAAAAAACTAATAACATATAAAAGCGGTGATACTCGTGAATTCCTCAAAGAAATAAAAAATCATTCATCCCCCTCCGGGTCGGGGTTATAATACAGCATCAGATCTATTAATTACGCTTCACACTTCGAATCATCCCACCGGGAAATTATTTCTCAGGTTATTGAAATGTGCCGGTCAACGACAGAACATAATTCCTTGGGGCACCGTAAAAATATCCAAAGGTCCCGTAGTTAGTTCCTGCCGTTGAATAGTAATTTTTATCAAAGATATTATTAACCAGTAAATCTATATTCCAGGCAGGGGTCAACTGATAACCCGCATGGGCTGAATAGACCGCGAAAAAGGGCTGTTTCACTGTAAAATCAGGTCCGTCATAACGGGCTATGATGCTTCTGGTCTGACTCTGAGCCGTCACTCCCCCGCCGAGGGTGATTTTCTTCATCACATCGCCGCCGTTGACAAAATTATAATCCGTCCAGACTCTTAGCATATGTTTAGGTGTATAGCTATTTACTGCCTGATTCAGGTCGTTGTCAGATAACGGGGGTTTATAGCTGGTTAAATAGTTATAGGAGGCCATCACTTGCCAGCTGTCGGTCAGATTCCCACTGATTTCACTGTCAATCCCCTTAACGATGGTTTGTTTGGGATTTATCTCCCAGTAATAACCTTCCATTCCATTCTGGTTATACTCAGGATCAATAACAATTGTTGATGTATTTGTCAGCCGGGTTTTATAGAAAGAGATTGAAGCATTAAGGGTGCCATCTTTCCTGCCATATTTGAGTCCCGCCTCCATATTATTACCCTGCTCAGGCGGCAGAACAGCTCCCTGCCGATCTCTTACAGAAAGTTGTGGGGTGAAAACATAAGCATAATCACCATAAACCGACCAGTTATCACTCAGGTCATAGCTGACTGAATAATTGGGTTTCTCCCACTTCCGGGTATTTTGGTTGTTTTCGTCGCTGCCACTGAATGGACTATTCGTTCTTGAATAGGATTTATAACCATCAAGCCGGAGACTCATCCCGAGATGCAGGCTGTTCAGCGGAGTAATTAAAACGCTGCCAAAGACATCCCAGGTTGAGGTATCCACCTCTGACAGTGTTCCATACGTTTGTGGGTTAACGGGAGCCAGCGGAACCTCATGCCAGTGAAACGGGCGAAGATCCGGACGGTGATTACCAAAGATTCCGTAGTCAGGGAAATATCCCTTTGCGGCTGAAGTATAGCTATTGTAATTTTTGTCATATTTCGCGCCAAAGATTAATTTTTGTGTGAGTCCGCCAATATCAAAATCCCCTGATAATTTAGTGTCCCAGCTATACGTCCTGGCTTTTCCCTGTACTCCACTGCCGGAAATACTATCAAACTCCCCGGTACCCTCGTTTATCGGGCCGGCAGTACTGGGCATCAGACTACCAAACTGAGTATATTGACCATCATAGTTAGTTTTCAGCCCCCACTGATCACCCAGTTGCTGCTCCCAGCCGGCAAAGAATTCTTTAGTCTCTGTGTGACTGAATGCCCAGGGCTGTGTAAAGGATGTCTTACGGGAAAATTTTGGATCGCTTCCGTCTTCATACATCGAAAGCCCGCTAATCCAGGGCGTCGCATTCAGACGATGATAATTCACGCCTGCAGTCAGAAGTGTTGAGGGGGTGAGATTAAATTCTAAAATATTATAAACCGTGCGATCGTCACGGTTGGCATAATGATAGAAATAATCCTGTTTTTGCCAGGAAAGTACCGTTCTGCCCCGCAACGAACCAGAATCGTTAAGCGGCCCGCTTACGTCCAGCATATTTTGATAGTTATTCCATGACCCTGCGGCGGTGGAATAGATTAACTGAAAATGATCGACCGGGCGTTTACGTACCAGATTGACCGAACCTGAAATGCCGCTGGAGGATGAAAATCCTCCCAGCATATTCGCTCCGCGCAATACTTCAACATGATCATAGATGGCACTGCTAAGGTTGTTGTTGTAACCCACAGTATTACCACCATTGGAAATATCAACACTGGTGCCGCCGTCCACCGTTGCCTGATTGATGGCAAACCCGCGGGAAAAAAAAGTACTGCCCAGATTGCCACTGGTCTGCGCGACAGTCACACCGGGCGCTTTACTCATTATTTCGCTCAGTGTCTTAGTGTTTTGCTCCGTAATCTGTTTATGGCTGATCACAGAAACTGATTTAGTCATATCTTTCACATTGGTGGCCTTACCGTCCACCGTACTGGCCATACTGCCGTTGAGGCTTCCGGAACCTTCGGTAGCCGTAATATCACTGCTGCCGTTAACACCCGTGCTCATCGCTGTCGCGGGTGGGAGACTTTGCCCTTCAACATTAACCACGCCGATAGACTCGCCCTGACTGCCGGTATCAACCGGGATGATTTTCAGTGTGTTCGCCGAGACAGTCTGCCAGGCCAGCGTGGTGCCCGCCAATAACCGGGTCAGCACGCTATTGATACTTCCTTTCCCTGTGAATCCCCCGCTGACTAACCCATGAACGTTACTCTCATCAACCTGTATTGATAAATTCGCCTGGCTGGCGAATCTCTGCAATGCCTCCTGCAACGAAATACCCGCCGGAATAGTAAAGGTGATATCTGCTGCCCTCTGTTCAGTTCCGGCGGCCAGTACCGAAGCAGAGGCATGAAAAAAGACGATGGTTAGCAGGGAATGGATAACGAGTATTTTTCTTTTTTTAGGCATGATAGCGATCTTCTCCGGGTATTTACCTGCCCTGACGTATTAAGCAGATTAATAAATCAGGGCGGCAAACCTCTCTAAATTAAAAACCTGGTGTTGTTTTTATCGAAAACTACCTATCTTAAAATTTATAATATTTTTATTAATGAAGGACAAAGTTAACAGGAACGGTCAGCCGGATACTGGTTTTTCCTGCTAATATGGACTCCGGTGGTGGTGGTACTTTTCCAATACGTTCTAATAGTTTCAGTGACTCTCTGTCGAGGCTGGCATAACCATGGCTCCGGACCCGTTCAATATCACTGATATTACCTGCAGAATTAACAGTAAAGCTGACAATAACGATATCCTGTTGATTCATTCTTAATGCAAAGGGCGGATATTGCATATTTTTCTGTAACAGCATCAACAGCTGAGATTGCCACTGTATTTTTTCATTACTCTGAATATTACTTATGGCTCCGGCCACTTTTTCATGGCGAACAGCAGTTTGCTGTTCCGCAACTTGTAATGTTTCCGGCGTTTTTGTCAGTGTAGATTGTTTTTCACTGACTGCTCTGCTGTGCGAGGGAGCAGGAGGTGATTTTCTTTCCGGTTTCGGTACAGGCTTATGTTTTGGCGGTACCTTTTTTTCAGGAGGAGCAACCCTGACCGTAGCCTGTTTTATATTTACTTTTTCCGCCGTCATCTGTGGGGCAGGTACCGGGGATTGTACTTCCGGAGGAAGTATTTTTGCAGGTGTATTAGTCACCTGACTGACATTATTGACCTGCGCCAGTGTGACTTCAAAAGGCATCGCCTGAGGGCTGGCAACAGGGAGAGTTTCCTGATCAGTATGTCTTCCGGACAACAGTAAAAAAAGTATCAGTCCATATCCGGCAGCTGTCGCCAATCCCACACTTAACCAGTAGCGAATCTCCTTGTAAGAGACAGCGGATGGATTCATATAAAATATATAGCCGTAATTATTCATAGATGCTGTCCCGGGAGTCATTTTTTAGTTTCCTGTCAAATCTACCAGTGCAATCTTTGTATAACCTTCATGACGTAACGTATCCATAATGGTAATCAACTGTTGGTACTGAAGACCTTTATCTGCCTGCAGAAATATCCGGTCATCATCGCCGGGATTTATCGCACGTTTAATTGCAGTACTTAACCCAGCCTGGTTAACCGGCTTGTTGTTCACATACAGTGTTCCGTCTTTTTTTATCGTCACCACCAGCGGTGTTGCCAGGAGTTTCTGCGTCTTATCTGTCCCGGTGGGTAAATCAATTTTTATATTGCTGGTTGATAGCGGTGCGGCAACCATAAAAATAATCAGTAATACCAGCATAACATCGATAAACGGTGTCACATTAATATCTGATATCTCATAGGGTTCATCAGACACTTGCTTCAGGATGGAGAAGCCCATTGTTATTCCCTCCGGATGCGTGAGGCTCATATGCCATGACATCAAGCTGCTGACTCAGCAGGCACATCACTGTGGCAGCCACATTATTTAATATTATTCTGTAGCCATTAATCATCCGACCCAGAATGTTATAGAGAATGACGGCAGGTACTGCCACCAGCAGCCCTAATGCTGTGGCAAATAAAGCTTCTGCAATACCCGGAGCCACCACACTCAGATTTGTCGTTTGCGTCTGGGCAATAGAGACAAAACTGTGCATTATTCCCCACACCGTGCCAAACAGTCCGATAAAGGGAGCCACCGCACTTGTCGTCGCGAGTATAGACGTCATACCGGATATTTTTCTTATCTGTAAAAGTTCCATCTGCATTAACTTCGACATTGCACGTTCTTTAATTGACTCGTGATTACGTGCGCCGGGAGTGATGGTTTCAGCTATCCCCAGTTCATGTTTTGCGACGGATATCGCCTTAAAACAGTATCCAGCTCCCGTTATCCTGACGTCTTTTAACAGGATAGCCTCGCGAATGTATTCATTAAATTTCTTAAGGCTTTTTTTCTCAAGGTAAACCTCAATCATTTTCCCGACCCAGATAAACCAGGTCATAAAAGAAGAAAAAACCATGATAATAATTACTGACTTAACAATTACATCTGCATGCCGGTAGAGTTCAAAAGGCGATAAACTGATATCAGTCATTACAATAGTATCTCCTGATCAAACCGATAAAAATATCCACCAGGTTAATATGATTCTGGTCAGTCATTATTGATAACCGTTCGTTTTTTATGAATCTGTCTTCTGATACCTCTGCTCTGCGATGAAAGAAGAACGCCAGTTCAGAAAAACATAATAATATCTGAAAGTTACCACTATTATGAGTAATTATTTACAGAAGTATATATATATACATATTAAAAAAGAAACATCATAATCCGAATTACTTATACCTATTTTGTATATATTCTTTCTTTCCACTTACCGACCCAATGAAAATAAAAATAAAATTAATTTATTAAAATAATTAATATTGAGGTAGCATACTCAGGCTCCTGAAAATTACCGTAAATTTTATCGTTTTATTCACCTTTACATCTAAACTTCCCGTTTCAATCATTCATAAAAAATGACTATTCCGTGTGTTGCTAATACCCGGACCTGGTATGAAAAACATGAATTATTGTTTAAACATCACCGTGTTTACCCCGATGCAGCCAGGAGAAAAAACAGGAGCGGTATACCGTCATTATCCGGCTGGGAAAATAGTACATGTTTATCAATAACTCACGGGAAATAAGACGCATGAGAATGCAAGGCGAAAAACCGGGATGTCTGTCTCGTATAATAAAAACAGATGAAACTGAAATGACTGCGGGTGCAGTAAGCAGAGACTCTGGAGGGAAATTCAGATACTGAACCGGCGACAGTGCTGAGAAACAACGCTGATATCAGGGGAGTCCATGCCACCGCCGGAACGTCCTGTGCTTTATTAACGGCAATACCGGGGTTATTCATCATCCGGTAATCCGTTGAAAACCAGTGCAGACAGGACTTCCGCAAACTTTTCTCAGTCGGTCTGTCTGGCGGTCCTCTTGCACTGTCCGGCGCTATCAGGCCTCTGGCGTTCTTCTGTCAGGCAAAAGGAGGGTGCATAGCAAGGAACGCTACAGACTGATCCCTTTGATCATTGACGGAGAATTCTGCCGGGTTGAGCATGATTCCGGCGGAATTCCGGTTGCCACGGCTCTTTGATTTGTCTGCAAAACGGCACTGTGGGGATCGATGCTGATCATAGTTCCACCGTCCGTGTTGCCGGGAACAGTGAATCACAGATCCTCAGGATCCTGAATTCCACCGATCCATTCCGCAGAGTTTCATCCGGCAAAGAGGCCTCTCTTCCCCGGAAACACTGCCACCCGCACGATATTGGGCGGATGTGACTGTCTGGCAATAACCCATACTTCCGGGAGTCCGCAATCTACACTTCCCGACACCTGCGGGCGGGTAAATCATAGGTATGCTAAAGCGTGCGTCTTTACAAACCCTCCGTGACAGATCATCACCCCGGGGGCAAAATCAGGATTAGCCCCCGGAGTTACCTGTTACGCGTTCCCCTCCATCTGCTGTAAGAATGGAACCCACGGCTACAGTCCCTTACATTTTTTCCGCCGGGAGGGGGGCGGATATTCCGGGGCGTTTTACAGTGTCAGGAAGTGACTTATCTGTAACATAATGATGAGAGCTCCGGAGCTGTGATCTCCAGCGGAAAGGCCTGTATCTGTTGAATAACCGGTAACAACATCGACCTGCTGAAACCAGGTCCGTGGCATCAGCTACCGTATTAAATGGCTTAATCTGGAAAACCGGGCAAAAACGGTAATCGCACAGATGACCAAATACCGGATACGCTTTGCTGCCCCGGTTGATAATCTTTCTCAGATAGCCGGACCGCGCGAGCATGATCGATGTACCAATCAGACCGACAACCCGTCATCCGAAAAACAGGTATAGACCTGACAAAGATAACAGACATAACACCGGACCCCGGCAGACACCGGCATCGCAGATTACAACCAGTGCTGGGCCTGAATTTCTTCTCCGTCGGTAAAACGACTCAAGCGGAACGGGTGAGGATCGACAGAAGGTGTGCTACCGATGACCAAATCCGCCATCAGCTGACCGGCTCCCGGACCAATACCAAAACCATGACCGGAGAATCCAGTCGCAATGAACAATCCGGGGAGAGTATCCACACCTGAAATCACCGGAATCGCGTCCGGCATAGTATCAATATAGCCAGCCCAGCTTTGTTCTGCTGATAATGAACGCAGCTGAGGTAATACCTGATGCAGATTATTAAGAATTCCCGCCACGGCCGCAGCATCTGGCTGCGGATCCAGAACCCGTATCTTTTCATAGAGAGAAAGATGTTCTACATCCCCCGGTCGCCAGTGCATCAGCTCATGCAGAAAACGGCTCCCCAGACGTAAATTAATATTTTTCCTCTCACGACGATACGCCGGCAGATAGGAGCGCATAAATCTGAGGCTATCCGGGGTAATATCGCTGATACTGGTCGATGAACTCGCCACCGTCAGCCCACCGTCCTGGCGTTTACGCAGCGCAACACTCCCAAAACTGGCACTCATTCCGGGGTCAAAATCGGTAGCAGCGGTACGCAGCACCATACTCAGGACTTTCAGTTGAGGTAACACCAGGTCACAACCCTGCATCAGCAGGCGCGACCATGCCCCCCCCGCCACCACGACAGAATGGCAACGAATAGTGCCTCGCTCTGTGACAACTTCGCTGACCTTACCACCGGCATATCCGATATGACGTACCGCACAATGTTGTTGCAGATTCAGACCGGCCTCACAGGCTGCTTTTGCCAGCGCCGGGGCTGCGCGTTGCGGTTCAGCACGACCATCGCCAGCGGTGAATAACGCACCATAGAAATTCCCCTGCAAGCCAGGCATTTTTTCGTGTAACTGTGCAGATGTGAGCATTTCACTCTTTACATCAAAGTGTTTTGCTTCCTGAAGCCACTGCTGATGTGTCTGAAGTTGTTGCTCAGTCGATGACGCATAGGCAATCCCCGTCACACTGAAGCCGCAATCCTGTTGCAGGCGAATATTCATCGTCTCCCACAGTTGCATGCTCAGATTAATCAGTGGCAATTCCCGTAAATCACGCCCTGTCCTTCGGCACCACCCCCAGTTACGACTGGACTGTTCTCCGGCAATATAACCTTTCTCAACCAGCACGGTCGGTATCCCCCGGGATACCAGTGAGAGAGCCGTAGCAACACCAATAATGCCGCCACCAATCACCACGACTTCGGTCTGTTCCGGAAACTGTTCGGAGGAATGCACGACCTCTACATTGAGTCCCATAATTCACCTCAGTAATTATCTTCCACGGCCCAGTTAACCGGTATTTCCGCAATACTGGCACGGTTAGGTAACATCAGTACGGTTCTGACCAGTAGCGCAATATCCTCTGGCTGGGTCATCTTCTCTGCAGGGATCTGACTTAGTGACATCCCCATATCTGTTGCGACAAACCCCGGACAAATGGCACAGGCCCGAATACCGTCTGCCTCTCCGGCATGGCGTAGCGCGTGAGTGAAGGCCAGTGCCGAAAATTTACTCATGGCATACAGACCTGACTGCGCCGATTTCACCCGCTTTGCGGAGAGGGAAGCCAGGGTAATGACGCGTCCGCGACCACTGGCTTTAAGCCATGGCCATAGCTTACGGGTAAGGCGCATCGGTGCCTTCACATTTACGGCAAACTGCTGATCAAACTCTTCATCTGTCGCCTCCAGCACTGAACGTGGCAACATGATACCGGCGTTATGGATAACGGCATCAATACGCCCGTAAGCGGCCAGGGTACTGTCAATCCATCGTTGATCACTCTGGCTTTCCAGAGCATCATAATGACAAACCAGTTGCCGGGCATCGGCGGGTACAGAACCCGGCCTCCGGCAGCCCAGGCTCACAGCCCAGCCATGCGCAGTGAGTTCAGCTGCAATCGCTGCCCCTATTCCACGTCCGGCACCACTAATCATCGCTACCGGTAATGCTGACTCTGCCATCAGGCCTCCCAATCAATGAACAGAAAGACCTTCACGGAACAATGCTCAGTGAAGTCGTACTAATGGCTCCGGTTATCCAGTGCATCACGTAAACCATCACCAATACAGTTAAAGCAGGTTACCGCGAGTGTAATGGCCAGACCCGGTGCTAACGCTAACCAGGGGGCCTGCGCCAGATACTGTTGAGCACCATTCAGCATATTGCCCCAGCTCGGGAGTGGGGGCTGGATCCCGTACCCCAGGAAACTGATATAGGCTTCCATCAAAATTGCCCTGGCGACAGTCAGGGTCGCAGCCACAATAATCGGTCCGACAACATTGGGTAATAATTCCCGGAACATAATCCAGCGGCCAGACAATCCAAGCATTTTTGCGGCAAGGATAAATTCACGTTCACGCAACGACCTCACTTCGGTTTCAACGATACGCGCCACTTCCATCCAACTGGTTACCGCGATAATGACAGTGATCATGAGCGGGCTGGGTTTCAAAAATGCGGCCAACGCCAGTAACAGGAAGACACCAGGGAAAGAGAGGAAAGCATCGACAACGCGCATCAGAACCGCATTAGTTTTACCGCCATAATAGCCGGCAATAATGCCGATGGTTGCACCGAAGACAATGCTCAGTACCATAGAAAAGAACCCCACCAGTAGCGATATCCGTCCGGCCATAAGCAGTCGTGCCAGCGTATCTCGTCCTAACGGATCACTTCCCAGAAGATGCCAGCCACTCAATGGCGGGGCAAAGCGATGTCTGAGGTCAATATGTAAATCATCAAAGGGTAAAAGTGACGGACCGATAATGCAGGCCAGTGTCATCAGCAAAATAACGATAACCCCTGTACAGGCCAGACGATGGCGAAGAAAACGTTGCAGTGTACGGTTTTTCCACCAACCGGGCGCAGACGCGCGGGTAATCATCAACGGGGTATCAGACATCGTATCCTCCTTATTCAGGCCGTATACGGGGATCAACAAGTACAGTCACCACATCGGCCAGCAGATTACCCGCTAATACCATAATGGCAGAAAACATCAGTAAGCCCATGACCACCGGATAATCGCTATACCCCAGACTATCCAGGAACAAACGCCCCATTCCGGGCCAGGTAAATACCGTTTCCGCGACCAGTGCACCACCAAGGATGGTCGGCAACTGCATCCCCGCCAATGCGACCATAGGGAGTAATGCGTTACGGACAACATGGCGCAGCAATACCTGCCGTGGCGTGAGTCCTTTAGCGCGTGCCGTTTTAACGAAATCCTGGTTTATGGTTTCCAGCGTCGCACTGCGCATATAACGACTCCAGATAGCGATATCCACAAAGGTCAGCACCAATACCGGTAATACCAGGTGGTGCAGAATATCCCCGACTGAACCGTTACCGATGGTGTACATATTGCCCGCCGGAAACCAGTGAAGTTTGAGAGAGAAAAAGTAGATAGCAACCAGCCCAAACCAGAACGTCGGGATCGACAGGGCGATCATTGAAGCCATCGTCGCAATATCATCAAAAAGGCTGTAACGACGAACGGCACTTTTTACGCCCACCCAGAGCCCGAGGGTGACGGCCAGTAAGGTGGACGTTACCATCAACAATAAAGTGGCCGGCAGATGAGAGAAAATAATGTGCAACACGGGTTGGCCGTCACGATAAGAATGTCCCCAATCTCCCCGTAAAAGATGAGTCAGCCAGTCGAAATACTGTACCGGTAAAGGTCGATTAAGCCCCATTTGTTCAGCCAGCCGGTGTAAAGTTTGCTGGCTCATGCCCGGGGTCAGCGCATATTGTGATAATGGCCCGCCGGGCGCGAGATTAAGGGCGGCAAAGCCAATGATCGATACCAGAAATAAGACCACCACGCTCTGCCCGCTACGCCGTAAAAGAAAATTCAGCATACGTATCCTTATTACCCTCAGGGACTCTTCACGGGCTCAGGCCCAATACCATGTACCGACATTCCAGCTATCGATGCGAACATTCACATTAGGGATGATATTCATCGCTCCCTGCTTATGGCCGCGAACATTCGCGAACGGAAACAGCGGCAGGAACGGAAGATCCTGGCGGACAGTCTGCTGAATTTTCTGATAAATAACCTTCCGCTGATCCGGGTCAAATTCGGTACTCCCTTTTTTCAGCAATTCATCAACTTCCGGATTCCGGTACTGGAAGGTATTCTGGCCGACCCCGCCTTGTGCAGGTATTGCTCCTGAGGACATGTAGTCCGTAGTATCCGGGTCGGCACCGGTCAGAAAATTCAATCCAACGATCGCTGTATCAAACCTGGACATCATCCAGTATTCCCCCCACATCACTGACGGTGGCAGGTTCGATATCTTCATTTCGATACCGATATCCTGAAACGACTGCTGCATAAATTGCTGCATTTGCTCACGCAGTTGATTTCCGGCAGTGGTCGAGTTAGTGAAAGATAATCTGACCCCATTTTTCTGCCGAATTCCATCTGCTCCGGGCGTCCAGCCGGCGGCATCCAGTAATGCCTTCGCTTTATCAGGGTTGTATTCATGTCCGGGCAACGAAGGTGCATAGTAATATGACCCTTCAGGCATATAGGTTTCGGTCTCTTTTGGTAAACCGTAATATAGCGATTCGATAATGGTTTTTTTATCGATTGCATAATAAATAGCTTGCCGCACCGCAACTTCTTTGAACTGTGGACGACCAAGGTTGAATGCAAAGTTCTCCAGAGTCGCACTGGAAGCGACGTCCACGACTTTCCCTGGTAGTTTTTTTGCATCCGCATAATGATCGGCAGTTATCCACTGTAACCCCACCACATCAATATCACCGGAAACGAACTGGGTATACATCACATTCAAATCAGGAATATATTTATAAATGATCCTTTCGAGACCGGGTCCTCCGGTGTAATAATGTGGATTAGCCTCGAGCTCAATATGATCTCCGGCAACCCTTTGTTTCCACTTAAATGGTCCCGTCCCTACCGGAGCATTATTAAATGGCGCATTATTCTTATCCTTTACCGGCCCAAGAATATGTTCAGGGACAATAAATGTTGAGGCCAGGATTGAGGGGTAAGGTGCAAAAGGCTTTTCCATTCGCCAGCTGATTTCCGTCGGCGAGATCACCTTAATATCCCGAACTAAATCATGTCCCGTTTTACGCCAACTGCGGAAAGCAGGATCCACCAGTAATTGCAGCGTGAATTTAACGTCACTCGCTGTAAATGGATGGCCATCATGCCATTTGACGTCATCGCGAAGTTTAAGATGGAAATTTAAACCATCCTCTGATATTCCCCCATTTTTAGTCGTGGGAACTTCCGTCACCAGAGCGGGAGTAAACTCGCCTTTTTCATTGATAGCAAATAATGGGTCAAAGATACTGAAGTGGATACCTTCATCAACTTCAATATGCGGTAAATGAGGATTAAATACCGTAGGTTCCTGAGAGAAACCAACTACCATCTGCCCTTTACGTTGGGTTGGGATCGCAGCCATTGCCTTACCCATACCAAAAAGATCAGGTAATGCAAAGGAAGCGGCTCCGGCAGCAAGGAAAAAAAGGGCCTGGCGACGGGATATTTCGGGTAATATTTCGTCCGTTTTTTTCGACATCTGCAATCCTCGGGTTATGTTCAGACTACCGGTGCGTTCACACACCGCGCATCACTTTTACCTGGAGAAGGAGTTATCAGGTTCTCCCGATAATTTAACGAGATCCACCACCGCAGAGACATTTTTATTACCTGCAGAAGAAATACTCTGTGGCTGCGACATGTCTTGATTCAGCGGGTAATGAAAAATGTCATCTTTATATAATTATTTATCGTATATTCAGATACTGACTTCAGATTGATAGCAGTTAAGTATTTTATCGCAAACATGAATCATGGTTTCTTTTTCACTTGCAGTAACCATATAAAAAAATTCATCATCCTGCTGCCGGGTTAACTGAATGACTTTTTCCGCTAAACGATGACCTGCAGGTGTGAGGTAAAGTGCCAGAGAACGCTGGTCATGAGGTGAAACGTTTCTCAGAATTAATCCCTGAGCTTCCATCCTCACTAATAATCGCCCCATCGAGGAACGATCCCGAAGGATAATATCAGCAACTTCCGAAGGACTAATTCCCGGATGACGAGAGACAATAAGTAACGTGCCTATTTTACCGGTCCCTTTCGCCACATCCAGACCAGAAAGTTTCTTATCAAGATGGCGGGATACCGCAATATTCACTCTGCGAATATAGAAACTCAGCAATAATTCAAGTCCGCCGAAATCCTGTGATATCAGCCTGCCCCCGATTATTCCCTCACTCTCCATACCTCACCTCCCGGCCGGATACTAAAGAATAATCTTAGTATTAACAGATTAGTGGACAGTCACAACTATTTTATTCATAGGATTTTGTGATTTCACTAAAATCCGGTCAGGGATAAAAAGTCATAATAAAATGATCTTTCATTAATTTTTATTTAGCTGTTAGCGTCAGAAGAGTAAAAATCATCACTCCCTGTAACCGCTATGATAAAGGACAAGATGATGAATATGCCGGATATCGCTTCGCAGAATAAGGTTTTATTATCGGTCCAGCATCTGACCGTCGCATTACCCGCAGGTATGGATCGCGAATATGCCGTTGAGGATATTAGTTTTGATCTTATTGCCGGAGAAATCCTCTGTATTATTGGCGAGTCCGGCTCCGGAAAATCAGTCACCGCGCATGCGGCAATGGGGTTACTGGCGCATGCATTAACCGTCAGGCAGGGAAAAATCATCCTGAATACTCAGGATATACTGACGCTGACACCCGCAGCGATGAGAAGCCTGCAAGGTAAAACGATAGCGATGATTTTTCAGGATCCCCTGTCTGCCCTCAATCCCGTCATGAGCATCGGGAAACAGATTTCTGAAGTACTGACAGCACATACCGCCGATCACACGCTTTCGTCACAGGATAAAGTCATCGCTCTGCTCGAAGAAGTCGGTTTACCGGAGCCGGAAATAATTCAGCATCAATACCCTTTTAATCTTTCCGGCGGACAACGCCAGAGGGTCATGATAGCGATGGCGCTGGCATTAGATCCTGATGTACTGATTGCCGACGAACCGACCACTGCGCTTGATGTCACCACTCAGGCACAAATCCTGGCACTGATCCGACGTCTGCAACACCGGAAAAAAATGAGTGTGATGTTTATCACCCATGATTTTGGCGTGGTGGAAGAAATTGCTGACAGGGTCGTCGTTATGCGCGGCGGAAAAGTGATTGAACAGGGTGTGACAGACCAGGTGCTTCGGCAGCCCACTCACGCCTATACCCGTCAATTAATACAGGCAGTACCACAGTTAGAAAAGCATTCCCGCCCGCGATTATCTGATGCCCCGGTCATTTTAGAAGCGATTAATTTATGTAAAACATACCGAAAATCATCGGGGCTCTTTGGTCGCTCACGCCAGGTCATTGCGCTGAATAATGTCAGTTTTACCTTACGGAAAGGGGAAACATTGGGGGTCATAGGAGAATCCGGATCCGGGAAGTCGTCGCTTGGCAAAGTATTGGTTAAATTACTCAATGCTGATTCGGGGCAAATCCTTTTTAACGGTCACGATATTATTCCGGTCAGAGAAAAAGATTTTCGCCCTACCCGACCATTGATTCAGATGATTTTTCAGGATCCCTTCGCTTCACTCAACCCGCGTCAGACTATCGGAACCCTCCTCTCCATCGGCCCGCGCACGCATGGAGGAATGACCGATGCAGAGATCCACGCCAAGGCGCTCCGCTTACTGGCGTTAGTCGGATTAGATAGCGGAGCGTATGATCGTTATCCGCATGAATTTTCCGGCGGACAACGCCAGCGTATTGGTATTGCCAGAGCACTTATGTTTGACCCGCTTTTACTGGTCGCAGATGAATCCGTTTCTGCGCTGGACGTCTCAGTACAGGCACAGGTACTGGAACTTCTTGCTGAGATCCAGCAGAAAACCCGGGTAGCCATCGTCTTTATTACCCATGACCTCAGAGTCGCCAGCCAGTTGTGTGATGATCTATTGGTACTCTATCGGGGAAATGTGGTTGAGCAGGGAACCGCCCGGAAATTATTATCTTCACCGGAACATGCCTATACCCAAACGTTGGTCGATGCTATTCCGGGGCATCACTGAAAAACCGGGTATCAACCCCGGCACCACTGGCTGGCGCCGGGGTGACCCGGGGCGACAACCTAACTGATGGCAGTCACCAGCGCAAAGCCGGCAAAGGTCATCAGCAATGTGCCGAACAGATGCAGACAGGCACTGGTCATCGCCCAGACGTATTTCCCGGACTGCAGCATTACCATCAGCTCAGCGGAAAACGTCGAAAAGGTAGTCAGCCCGCCACATAACCCGGTAGTAATTAACAACTTCCAGGCAGGATCTAATTGCGGATGACGGGCAAACCAGGCCAGCGCTCCACCGATAATCAATCCGCCGGCCAGATTGACCAGCAGGGTGCCGAGGGGTAAGCCGGTAAATAAAGGATTAAACCGGAGTGAACACCACCAGCGCAACAGACAGCCAGCGCCGCCACCCAGTAAAACAGCCATGAAAGACTTCAACATATCAGATTCCTGAAGAGTTTTGTGCCGCCGGCGAAGGAAGAGTGACAGAACTTATCACCTGACACACTCATCCCCCCGGCATGCGGGTTAAGGATTATGTCAGGCGTCATCAGCCATTCCATGGAGCGGACTGGCGGTTGGTTGAGGCGGAACACCATCACCCCGTAACAACGGACTGATCCTCCGGGGAAGCCTCTCGTCCGTCGTTGCATAACCAGCATACCCTGAGACAGGGGGTCAGACAACACACGGGAGAACGGCCTGCAGGACCGCCCGCCCGCAGTGGGTCAGTTCAGCAACCCTAAATGTTCGATCAGAATAGTGCATCCGATCCCGACCAGCACTACGCCGCCGAGAACTTCAGCCCATTTACCCAATACCGGACCAATAAAGCGCCCCACCATGACTCCCGTGGTTGCCATGATGGTCGTCGCACCGCCGATAGCCAGTGCCGTCACCAGTATATTGACCTGTAAAAAAGCCAGCCCTACGCCAACCGCCAATGCATCCAGACTGGTGGCAACCGCTGTCATCGCCAATACCAGGAAACCATGCCGTTCAGGCGCAGTGCACTCTTCCGCCGGGCTATGGCGCAAACCGCCTATGATCATTCTGCCACCCAGAATAGCCAGCAGGGTAAATGCGACCCAGTGATCCCAGGCCATCACATACTTACTGGCTGCCAGGCCAATCCCCCAGCCAATCAATGGCGTCAGCATTTCCACGCCACCAAAAATAAATCCGGTACGCAAAGCCTCTTTGATACCTGGTTTTTTTAATGTTGCCCCTTTTCCGAGTGCGGCGGCAAAGGCATCCATCGACATGCCAAAGGCAAGAATAATTGTTGTTATGACATCCATCAGGTTTTATCGCTCAGACTTGTCTCTCAGGACACTGTAATGGGGGATGTTATTTCTTCTCCACCCCGAAGATGGCGCAGTTTACCACGAAGGGTTGAATAAAAAAAGACAATAAAATCATGGTGTTAGTTATAGCAAAGGCTATACCTCTTAACCCAAACTAACTTTACGCTAACCTGATGGAAAATAAGGAACTCCGGGCCTCATCCCGGGGCAAAACCACAGAAAGCGGTATCCGGCGCATAAACAGACAACCGGTAGCCGGTGCCACAGCTATCCTTTTCAGGGCATTGACAGGAAGATTGAAAGGCAGGGCAAATTCCCGGAGAATGGCGGATACTTCATTTTTCCGGATCACCTGTATCATGAAAAATCCGCTTGAAACACTCCTGATCCCGGCCGGGATTTTATTACTCGGTTTCCTGTCTGCGCTGTTATTGCCGGCTCCCGCCTTCGGGATTGATCTCGCCAGAAAAATGATGTCCTTATTTCATATAATGGATTTAAATCAGCTGTATACCATCGTATTTTTTCTGTGGTTTCTTTTCCTCGGAGCGATCGAGTATTTTATTCTGCGATTCTTATGGCGCCGTCTTCATCCGCAATAAACGGCTGACAAGGCTCCCCGGCGTCACCGCAATATCCGTCGGCCGGGGGATTGCCCCCGGGGGCCGGGGAAAACACACCCGATAAGGCAGTCTCCCTGGCCTGCACGGTATTTCTGAACACCCGCAACGCTCCCCTCTCCGTACCCCCGGTAATTGTAAGAAATTATGCCACGGAATATCCCCGTGCCCGCCGCCTGCTTATCTCTGTAATTGGCTGTCATTACCGGACTTTTTACTAAAATGGCGGGGGTAAACAACTGTTTAATTCCGGGAAATAAATGTTATATTCAAAGGTAAAATATATAACGCGGCACTAACTCATACTTTTTTCTGTTTTGAGATTGCCGGATAACTTTCGGTTTTTCAGATGGGTGATAATCACCTTACCTGAAACCCCTTATTTGCCCGTAAGCCTGTCAGTGGTCAATGCCGGACAGAAGAGGAGATGTGGCCTCATGTGTAGATCAACAGTGAACCTTTCTCTTGCGATGAGTAGTGTCGCAACAACAGAGCAAAAGGTTCAGCAAGGAAAAGACGTCGATGTACTTTTGATCGGCGCTGGTGTGATGAGTGCCACACTGGGAACTTTCCTGCAGGAGCTGGAACCCGAATGGACGCTGGAAATGGTAGAGCGTCTTTCCGGAGTGGCTGAGGAGTCATCCAACGGCTGGAATAATGCCGGCACCGGACATTCCGCGCTGGCAGAACTGAATTATACCCCACAGAAAGCCGACGGCTCTGTTGATATCAGTAAGGCTGTCGCCATCAATGAATCTTTTCAGATTTCACGACAGTTCTGGGCTTCTCAGGTGGAGCTCGGCCGGCTGAATAATCCTGCTTCTTTTATTAATACCACTCCCCATATGAGCTTTGTCTGGGGCGAGCAGAATGTCCGCTTTCTTCGTCAACGCATTGATGCGCTGAAGAACAGCACCTTATTCCGTGGGATGGAGTACTCTGAAGATCCGCAGCAAATTGCCCGCTGGGTGCCGCTGCTGATGGAAGGACGCCAGCCAGGCACACCGATTGCCGCCACCCGGACTGAAATCGGTACCGATGTGAATTTCGGCGAAATTACCCGTCAGCTGATCCATGCCCTGCAGCAGAATGACAACTTCACCCTAAGAACCCGTCAGGAAGTCCGTGATCTCAAACGACGGAGTGACGGTCGCTGGCAGGTGACACTGCACTGCCTGACCACCCGAACCTCAAGACAACTGATTGCCGGACATGTCTTTATCGGAGCCGGTGGTGCTGCACTGCCTTTACTGCAGAAAAGCGGGATCCCGGAAGCCCGTCGTTATGCAGGTTTCCCGGTAGGCGGCTCTTTCCTCGTGACCGAGAACCCGGAACTGGTCAGGCAGCATCTGGCAAAAGTGTACGGTAAAGCCAGTGTCGGCGCGCCTCCGATGTCGGTGCCTCACGTCGATACCCGTATGCTGGATGGTAAACAGGTGCTGTTATTTGGCCCGTTCGCAACATTCTCGACCAAATTCCTCAAACAGGGTTCCTTGCTGGATATGTTTGGCTCTATGACCCCTGCTAATCTCCTGCCAATGATGCAGGTCGGTGGTAAGAACCTTAACCTTATCAAATATCTGGTCGGTCAGGTGCTGCAGAATGATAATGACCGCCTGAAGGCTCTGCGGGAATATGTCCCCAACGCTAAAGCTGAAGACTGGCGCCTGGTCGTTGCCGGTCAACGGGTACAGATTATCGAAAATGATCCTAAGCAAGGTGGCGTTTTGCGTCTGGGGACTGAGATTGTTACGTCACAGGATGGAACGGTTTCAGCCCTGCTGGGGGCTTCACCCGGCGCCTCCACAGCCGCCAGCATCATGCTGGACCTGATGAAAAAAGTATTCCCTGCGCAGATGAGCGCGGAAGCATGGCAGCAGAAAATACGTCAGATGATCCCGTCCTATGGCACTTCTCTGGAAGGCGATATTGCCGCGACAGAAAGCGTACTCTCTTCCACCAGCCGTATTCTGGGGCTTCATTACTCTGCTCCTGTCGGCTCCGCGGCAGACGCACCGGTCATTCCGGCCGCTAATGATGAGGGTCATACCACGGCAGATGTCGTGGGAAAGTGACTGAGTAGTGCTGACTCGCTTTCGCCCGGAAAGCGAAAGTGAGTCGGTCAGATTTCACCTCCCTGAGCGTTAATGAACGGGGTTATCACCTGCCGGTATTCGGTAATCAGGTTAACCCCGCCATGCTGACTTTCTCCCGGGGACCGCTGCATAGGGCCTGCTGACCCTGACTATCATACCTGCGCACCGATGCTGGTTTTTCTTCGGTGCCGGGGTGACGTCTCACGGGTGCCCGGGAGCCACGTTCTCCGCTTGATGAGCTGCTGCCCCCTTTTCTGACAGCTCCGCTGACTCACTCTTTTGTATCTGCTCCATTCGCTACAGCGATCCGGATAACCTCCTCTGATGACGGATAAAACAGAACCTTTCGCGGTGCAAGTGCTGGCACACTATTCTCTCGTTGTTAATTAAGGAAATAGCCATGAGCCGCCAGGTTGCATTTAGTCAGGTCGATGTCTTCAGTACCCTCCCGTTTCAGGGAAATCCTCTGGCAGTTGTTTTCGATACCGGGGGGCTGACCGACCGGCAGATGCTGGACATTACCCGCTGGATGAATCTCTCCGAAACCACCTTTGTCCTCCCCGCTAAACAGCCCGGGGTGGATTATCATGTCAGAATTTTCACGCCCGGCGGAGAACTCCCTTTCGCGGGCCACCCGACATTAGGGACCGCACATGCACTGCTGGAGCAGGCGATGATTGAGGAGAAACAAGGGAAAGTGATTCAGGAATGCGCCGCAGGGTTAATCACTGTCCGTCGTCAGAACGACCAGAGTCTGGCATTCCTTGCCCCTGAAACGGTGATCACCCCCTTTACTTCCCCGCTGACCGACACCCTGACCGGCCCGCTCACCGGGAAGCAATTTCAACCGGCCATCGGAGGTATCGGCAGCCGCTGGTTACTGCTTCCGGTTCCCGATGTCACCGGACTGCGCGCTCTGACACTGACAACTGCGACGCTGGACGCTCTGGAGCATGACGCTGGCGTAAAAGGGGTCGTGCTGTTTGCCCCCGTCAACGACGGCAGCGGTGATGATTATGAAGTCAGGGTGATATTTTCCCATAACAATACTCTGGTCGAAGACCCGGTAACGGGAAGTGCTAACGCCTGCCTGGCCTGGTATTTTGCCGGCTACGGTCAGACCCGCGATTACCGGGCCCGTCAGGGACTTTCCATCGGCCGTCACGGCTGCCTCGATATTCGTTTTGAACAGGACGGGATATGGGTCGGCGGCCACTCTTCCACACGCATCCGTGGGGCAATTACGCTGCCCTGAGACCGATATCCGGCAGAAGGGTCCCGCTACGGTTCGTCGGAGGCCCGATTGCCCGCTATAATTAACCTGTATTCTCAACTGGCTAGCAAAGGAGCGTCAATTTCATGACGGAAAAAATGCCTTCCGGCAACGAAAAAAAGCTGCAACCGGTGCCGATGATCAATACCGGTAACCCCACCGTCGATCGCTCAATTAACCGGGCTTCCAAAAGTATTAACTGGTTCAGTAATATCCCGGCGGTCGCGCACTTTCTTCGGGCCCTCGATCGATTTAATGATCGGCTGGGGAGTCAGTTCGGTGCCGCGATCACCTACTTCTCTTTTTTATCATTGATCCCCATTCTGATGGTGTCCTTTGCTGCCGTGGGCTTTGTACTGGCCTCTAACCAGAATCTGCTGACCAGCCTGATTGATAAAATTGTCGGCAGTATCAGTGACCCGGGTCTGGCGGGTACACTGAAAAGCACCGTACAAACCGCTATCCAGCAACGTACCACGGTCGGTATCACCGGGTTACTGCTGGCGCTGTATTCCGGGATCAGCTGGGTGGGAAATTTGCGTGAAGCCATCCGTGCACAGTCACGCGATGTCTGGGAACGAAAATCCCACGACCAGGAGAAAATCTGGTTCCGCTACGTGCGTGATTTTATTTCGCTTACCGGCCTGATGCTGGCCTTAATTATTTCCCTGTCGTTAAACTCCATCGCCGGTTCGGCGCAGACAGCCATCGTTAATGCATTAGGGCTGGGCCATATTGACTGGCTGAGGCCGGTGATGACCATTATTGCGCTAGTGATTTCCGTATCTGCCAATTACCTGATTTTCCTTTGGATATTCTGGATCCTCCCGCGCCATCAGCCGCCTAAAAAAGCCTTGTTCCGCGGAACCCTGCTGGCGGCTATCGGGTTTGAGGTGATTAAATTCATTATGACGATTATGCTGCCGAAAGTGGCATCATCCCCCTCCGGCGCAGCATTCGGGTCGGTGCTGGGCCTGATGGCATTTTTCTACTTCTTTGCCAGACTGACGCTGTTCTGTGCTGCATGGATAGCGACAGCGCAGTATGAGGAGCATGAGACGTCGTCAGAAGAGACTGCCTCAGCGGGCGGAATATCACAAAATGTAAGCGGAAATGAATCCAGCTGAAAATATTGCCCCGTGAATGTTTTTTCTGCAAATCAGCCAGACAAAGCCATCCGGTGACTTTTTTTAAGCTGATTTGCAGTGATATCCTCTGAAAAACCCACCTCTCTCTGCAGTCATATTCCGGCAACCGGAACACTATACATATTATCCACTTTTATGCCGATAATCCGCGCTGTGACTGGGATGTTCGGGATTGCTGACCTTAAAACTGCTGCTAATATGGTTCGTCCATCGTTACAAAAATAAGAAACTATTATTATGCAAAATAGCAATACAGAACCCTGTCCTTCACCCGCAGAATCCCCCCCGATGAACTCCCGGGGTAAAGTGGTTGTTGCTTCCCTGGTCGGAACCGCCATTGAATTCTTCGATTTTTATATTTATGCCACGGCCGCCGTTATTGTCTTTCCGCATATCTTCTTCCCGCAGGGAGATGCGACCGTCGCCACGCTTCAGTCACTGGCAACCTTTGCGATCGCCTTCGTCGCACGTCCTATCGGCTCTGCTGTTTTTGGCCATTTTGGTGACCGCATTGGTCGCAAAGCCACGCTGGTCGCCTCTTTGCTGACCATGGGGATTTCGACGGTCGCGATTGGCTTATTACCCGGCTACGCCACCATTGGCGTGGCTGCGCCGCTGTTACTGGCACTGGCCCGTTTCGGTCAGGGACTCGGACTGGGCGGTGAATGGGGCGGAGCCGCATTGCTGGCGACTGAAAACGCCCCCGCGAAAAAACGTGCCCTCTATGGCTCATTCCCGCAACTGGGTGCCCCTATTGGCTTTTTCTTTGCCAACGGTACCTTCTTACTCCTTTCCTGGCTGCTGGATGATCAGCAGTTTATGAGCTGGGGCTGGCGTGTGCCTTTTATTCTGTCGGCAATCCTTGTGATCATCGGGCTGTACGTCAGGGTTTCATTACATGAGAGCCCGGTCTTCGCCAAAGTCAAAAAAGAGAAAAAACAGGTAAAAGTTCCTATCGGTACGCTGTTAACTCAATATCCCGGCGCGACATTGCTCGGCACCTTTATTATGCTCGCCACCTATACCCTGTTTTATATTATGACGGTCTATGCCATGAGTTATGGCACGACACCGGCCCCGGCAGGCTTAGGGTTCTCCCGTTCCAGCTTCCTGTGGATGCTGATGGTGGCGGTGATTGGTTTCGGGATAACGATTCCGATCGCGGGTGTGCTGGCGGATCGCTTTGGTCGCCGCAGTACGATGATAGTGATTACCTTACTGATTATCGCATTTGCCTTTATCTTCCCGCATATGCTGGGTTCAGGTTCCCCCTGGCTGGTCATGCTTTTCCTGCTGACCGGATTAAGCATTATGGGGCTGACATTCGGCCCGATGGGGGCATTATTACCCGAGCTTTTCCCGACCGAAGTACGGTACACCGGAGCGTCGTTCTCCTATAACCTGTCCTCGATTCTCGGCGCATCTGTGGCACCTTATATCGCGACCTGGCTGAATACTCACTACGGATTATCCGCCGTCGGGTTCTATCTGGCCGCCATGGCAACCCTGACGTTACTGGCATTACTGCTGAGTAAAGAGACCCGTCACCAGACACTGTTTGAAGCCTCCTGATCGTTATCATGACGTCCCCGGGGCCCGGGGCGTCACCTTCGCCCGCATCCTTCTCTGGCGTTTCCTCCTCTGAATCAGGCTGTTTCCCCGCCGGTAATTTGTTATAACACTGTTTAACAAAAACGGTTCTGCGGGAGAGTAACGATGTCGATAACAGAAAGTCTTATTGCCTATACGCTGGCTGCCGGCCTGCTGACCCTGACGCCGGGTCTGGATACGGCCTTAGTTCTGCGGACGGCTACGGTGGAAGGTCGTAAGCAGGCCCTTCAGGCGGCTGCCGGAATCAACCTCGGATGCCTTCTGTGGGGAGTCGCTGTCGCCTGCGGTCTGGGAGCACTCATTGCCGTCTCTGAACTGGCTTACGATCTGCTGAAATACTGTGGAGCCGCTTATCTTTGCTGGCTGGGGATTGGCATGTTACTTCACCCACGCAAAGGAATGGTGACCTCTGAAAGTCCCGGTAACCGGCAGACAAACTGGCTGCTAAAAGGGATGGCGGGGAATATGCTGAATCCGAAAGTCGGTATCTTTTATGTCTCTTTTTTGCCGCAATTTATCCCGCAGGGCCATTCCTTATTTTTCTGGACACTGGGACTGGTCGGCATCCATATGCTGCTGGGTATCACCTGGTTAATGACACTGATTGCGGCGACCCGTCCACTGAGTCGTTTTTTCCATCGTCCGCGGGTGGTGGCTACCATGGACCGGCTCACCGGCATCGTGCTCCTCTCCTTTGCGGCCAGACTGGCCTTCAGCAAACGCTGAGCACCCGCAAAAAAATAAACCGGCATCGCCGGTTTATTTGCGCCCGCGAAGGATCCGGACGCCGTAAAAAATCACCATAAAAAAACCCCGGCGGGGCCGGGGTTCATTTTATACCGCAAGCCGTGCGGATTAACCGGCGACCGCGATACGTTTCATATCGGTCATATAGCCGCGTAACTTACTACCGACTTTCTCGATAGGATGCTGACGAATCGCTTCATTCACATCACGCAGTTGCGCGTTATCAACGGTATTCCCGCTCAGTGTTTCCTGACCTAAATCACCGGTCTGCAGTTGTGCCATAAAGTCTTTCAGCAACGGTACGGCAGCGAAGGAGAACAGGTAGTTACCGTATTCTGCCGTATCTGAAATAACGACGTTCATTTCATACAGACGCTTACGTGCAATGGTGTTGGCAATCAGTGGCAGTTCATGCAGAGACTCGTAGTAAGCAGACTCCTCAATGATGCCGGCCGCAACCATGGTTTCGAAGGCCAGTTCAACACCGGCTTTGACCATAGCGATCATCACAACACCCTGGTCGTAGTAATCCTGTTCGCCAATCTTGCCTTCAAACTGTGGTGCGGTTTCGAAAGCCGTTTTTCCGGTCTCTTCACGCCAGGTCAGCAGATCTTTATCATCGTTTGCCCAGTCAGCCATCATACCGGCAGAGAAATCTCCGGAGATAATGTCATCCATATGTTTGCAGAACAGAGGTGCCATGATCTCTTTCAGCTGCTCAGACAGGGCATAGGCACGCAGTTTCGCGGGGTTGGACAGACGGTCCATCATCAGTGTGATACCGCCAAACTTCAGCGATTCAGTGATGGTTTCCCAGCCGAACTGGATCAGTTTTTCTGCATAAGCAGGATCGGTACCTTCAGCCACCAGCTTATCAAAGCACAGTAATGAACCCGCCTGTAACATACCGCACAGGATAGTCTGCTCACCCATCAGGTCTGATTTAACTTCTGCAACAAAAGAAGATTCCAGAACACCGGCACGGTGACCCCCGGTCGCGGCTGCCCAGGCTTTAGCGATAGCCAGGCCTTCACCTTTCGGATCGTTTTCCGGGTGAACCGCGATAAGCGTCGGTACGCCGAAACCACGTTTGTATTCTTCACGAACCTCAGTCCCCGGACATTTCGGCGCGACCATCACGACGGTGATGTCTTTACGGATAGTCTCACCGACTTCAACGATGTTGAAACCATGGGAGTAGCCCAGAGTCGCGCCATCTTTCATCAGAGGCTGAACCGCCTGTACGACGGCAGAGTGCTGTTTGTCCGGCGTCAGGTTGATCACCAGATCAGCCTGAGGGATCAGCTCTTCGTAAGTCCCGACCTTAAAACCGTTGTCGGTCGCTTTACGCCATGAAGCGCGTTTCTCTGCAATCGCTTCTGCACGCAGTGCATAAGCAACGTCCAGACCGGAATCACGCATATTCAGGCCCTGGTTAAGACCCTGAGCACCACAACCAACAATCACGACTTTTTTGCCTTTCAGGACGCTTGCCCCGTCGGTAAATTCTTCACGCGACATGAAACGACATTTACCTAATTGCGCTAACTGATTGCGCAGGTTCAGTGTGTTGAAATAGTTAGCCATGGATGCTCCATTGATTCGTTGTGTTTGTATTTATCAGTGTTTCAGTCGCAGTCTTTGCTGCCCTGAGAATGACTTCATCATATGTCATGAATTCCATTGCTTAAATTGATATATTAACAACATCACGTTGCAATATTTGCAATGACCTTTCAGATGAGGCGGCTATGGACTTACGTGACCTGAAACTCTTTCTTCATCTGGCCGAAAGTTGTCATTTCGGTCAGACTGCCAGGGCGATGCATGTCAGCCCGTCGACGCTGTCGCGCCAGATCCAGCGGCTGGAGGAAGAGACCGGACATCCCCTTTTTATCCGTGATAATCGTTCTGTCACATTGACCGATGCGGGGGAAAACTTTACCCAATTTGCCCGGCAAACCCTGCTGCACTATCAGCAATTGCGACACACGATGGACCTGAACAGTCCGTCACTGAGCGGCGAACTGCATCTGTTCTGCTCTGTCACGGCGGCCTATAGCCACCTGCCTCCGGTACTCGACCGGTTTCGCGCCGAACACCCGCAGGTGGAAATTAAGCTCTCGACCGGAGACCCATCGGATGCCGTACAGAAGGTCAGTTCAGGTGAAGCGGATATTTCCATTGCCGGGAAGCCGGAGTCGCTACCTTCCGGTGTGGCCTTCACCCCGGTGGATTTTCTGCCGCTGGCATTGATAGCGCCGGCACTCCCCTGTCCGGTCAGGGTTCAAATCAGCGAGGAGGATCCGGACTGGAGCCAGGTGCCGTTTATTTTTCCTGAACAGGGTCCGGTCAGACGCAGTATCGACCAGTGGCTGAAGCGTCGTAAAATTACGGTGCCGGTGATCTATGCGACCGTATCAGGGCATGAAGCGATGGTCTCGATGGTGGCTTTAGGCTGCGGAATTGCGCTGCTGCCGGATGTGGTGCTGGAAAACAGTCCCGAACCGGTCCGGAACAGGGTAATGAAAATCGCCCGGACAGACCTGGGGGCACCGCTGGAACTGGGCGTCTGTGTGCAGAAGAAGCGGCTCGCCGAGCCGCTGATTAATGCCTTCTGGAGTCTGCTATAGCGTGTGATCGGCCAGGAAAAACCGGAAGGCAGGATTATCACTTTCATCATGAAAGTCATAGCCCAGCGCCTGCAGATGTTCAGAGAAACGGGGTTCATTTTCGCTGAGTTCAAAGGCCGCCAGTACACGGCCATAATCCGTCCCGTGGCTACGGTAGTGGAATAACGAGATATTCCAGTGCGTTCCCAGTGTCTGCAGGAATTTCAGCAGTGCCCCCGGAGACTCAGGGAACTCAAAGCTGAACAACCGTTCTTTCAGCGGTTTGCCCGGGCGTCCGCCGACCATATAGCGAAGATGCAGTTTTGCCATTTCATCATCGGACAGATCGACCACCTGATAACCCTTGTCAGTCAGTTCCCTGACAATTTCGGTGCGCTCCGCGATGCCCCGTGACAGACGAACACCCACAAAGATCCGGGCATTCCGATCATCGGCATACCGGTAGTTGAATTCGGTGACGGCACGGCCACCCAACACCTGACAGAAGTTCAGGAAACTGCCCTTCTCTTCCGGGATGGTAACGGCCAGTAAGGCTTCGCGTTGTTCACCCAGCTCACACCGTTCTGAAACATAGCGAAGACCGTGGAAATTCACGTTGGCTCCGGAAAGGACATGGGCAAGACGTTCATCACGGATGTCATGCTGCTGGATATATTTCTTCATCCCTGCCAGCGCCAGGGCCCCGGAAGGCTCGGCAATCGCGCGTACATCTTCGAAGATATCTTTCATTGCCGCACAGATGGCATCACTGTCTACGGTGATAATATCGTCCAGATACTCCCGGCAGACACGGAACGTTTCATCGCCGATGCGCCGGACCGCAACACCTTCCGCGAACAGACCGACGCGGGAAAGTTCAACCGGCTCGCCGGCATCCAGCGCCGCTTTCAGGCAGGCTGAATCTTCCGCTTCAACCGCGATCACCTTAATTTCCGGCATCAGCTGTTTAATTAATACAGCCACGCCTGCCGCCAGCCCGCCCCCACCGACCGGTACAAAAATCCGGTCGATATGGGCATCCTGCTGTAATAATTCCAGCGCCAGCGTGCCCTGCCCGGCAATCACCGCCGGATGGTCAAAAGGCGGCACAAAGGTATAGCCATGCTGTCCGGAGAGCTCAATCGCTTTCGCTTTTGCCTCATCGAAGTTTGCGCCGTGAAGCAGCGCCTCACCGCCAAAAGCCCGGACCGCTTCCACTTTGATATCTGCCGTGGCCACCGGCATCACGATCAGAGAGCGGATCCCGAGCCGGGTCGCCGAAAGCGCGACGCCCTGGGCATGGTTTCCGGCCGATGCCGTGACTACACCCCGGGCGCGTTGTTCTTCAGTCAGACCGGCAATCATCGAGTAAGCGCCGCGCAGCTTGAAGCTGTGTACCGGCTGGCGGTCTTCCCGCTTCACGACAATGGTGTTGCCCAGCCGCGCAGAGAGTTTTTCCATCTTCTGCAATGGCGTCACCTGCGTGACTTCATAAACCGGTGAACGCAGTACCGCATGAAGGTACTCCGCGCCCGTAGGCGCGGAAGAAAGGGGTTTGGAAACAGCCATATCCGTTACCCCCCGAGTTTACTCTTATCACGCACCGCGCCTTTATCCGCACTGGTCGCCAGTGAAGCATAAGCCCGCAGAGCAAAAGAGACTTCACGCTGACGCGATTTCGGCGTATAGGCTGCATCGCCGCGAGCCTCTTCGGCGTCCCGGCGTGCCTGCAGTTCGGCCTCATCAATATCCAGACGGATATGACGGCCCGGGATATCAATGTCGATAATATCGCCGTCGTTGACCAGCGCGATGACACCGCCGTTAGCCGCTTCCGGCGAGGCATGGCCGATAGACAGGCCGGAGGTTCCGCCGGAGAAACGACCGTCGGTGATCAGTGCGCAACTCTTACCCAGTCCCATTGATTTCAGGTAGGTCGTCGGATACAGCATTTCCTGCATCCCTGGCCCGCCTTTCGGACCTTCGTAGCGGATCACTACCACATCACCGGCCACGACTTTTCCACCGAGGATCGCCTCAACCGCGGCATCCTGGCTTTCGTACACTTTTGCCGGGCCGCGGAAGGTCAGGCTGCCTTCATCCACCCCGGCAGTTTTTACAATACAGCCATCGACGGCAATATTACCCTGAAGCACCGCCAGACCACCGTCCTGAGAATACGCATGCTCGCGGGCCCGGATGCAACCATTTTCACGGTCATCATCCAGCGTATCCCAGCGACAATTTTGTGAGAAGGCTTTGGTGGTACGGATACCGGCAGGCCCTGCACGGTACATCTCTTTAACGGCCTCATCATCGGTCAGCATGATGTCGTACTGTTTGAGCGCCTCACCCAGGGTCGTCCCCAGAATATTCGGCACTGTGGTATCCAGCAGACCGGCACGTGCCAGCTCTCCCAGGATCCCTATCACGCCGCCCGCACGGTGGACATCTTCCATATGATATTTCTGGGTGCTCGGGGCCACTTTACACAGGTGCGGCACCTGGCGGGACAGGCGATCGATGTCTGAAATATCAAAATCAATCTCACCTTCCTGAGCGGCTGCCAGCAGGTGTAAGACCGTATTGGTGGAACCGCCCATGGCGATATCAAGCGTCATCGCATTCTCAAATGCGGCTTTGCTGGCGATATTGCGGGGCAGTACAGAGGCATCATCCTGCTCATAGTAGCGTTTGGTCAGCCCGACGATACGCTTACCGGCATTAATAAATAACTGCTCACGATCAGCATGTGTTGCCAGCAGGGAACCATTACCCGGTTGAGATAATCCTAAGGCTTCGGTGAGGCAGTTCATAGAATTGGCGGTAAACATACCGGAGCAGGAGCCACAGGTCGGACACGCTGAACGCTCGATCTGTTCACTGTCGGCATCACTGACATTCGGGTTTGCGCCCTGGATCATCGCGTCGACCAGATCCAGCTTGATCAGCTGATCAGACAATTTGGTTTTACCGGCTTCCATCGGGCCACCGGAAACAAAAATGACCGGGATATTCAGGCGTAACGATGCCATTAACATCCCGGGGGTGATTTTATCGCAGTTTGAGATGCAGACCATGGCATCGGCACAGTGTGCATTCACCATATATTCCACAGAATCTGCAATCAGTTCGCGGGACGGTAGTGAATACAACATGCCGCCGTGGCCCATCGCAATCCCGTCATCCACGGCAATGGTATTAAACTCTTTGGCGACGCCGCCGGAGGCTTCAATCTGCTCCGCCACCAGTTTTCCTAAGTCACGTAAATGCACATGACCCGGCACGAACTGCGTAAAGGAGTTAACGACGGCAATGATCGGTTTCCCGAAATCATCATCCGTCATTCCGGTTGCGCGCCACAGCGCGCGGGCTCCCGCCATATTACGGCCATGGGTGGTGGTGGCGGAACGATACTTAGGCATGCTCTGTTACTCCAGTCTGTAAAAAAATCGCGGACTTTGTTCCGGTCCGCGTTATTCAATCGTTATTGCGGGTTAACCGGATCCAGCCAGCCCCACTTATCTTCAGTTTCACCCGTAAACAGACCAAAGAATGCCTGTTGAATACGTTTCGTGACCGGGCCGCAGCGGCCTTCACCGACCTGGATACCATCGACGCTACGCACCGGGGTAATCTCAGCGGCGGTCCCTGACATAAAGACTTCATCCGCCAGATACAGGGACTCACGGGACAGTGCCTGCTCACGGACTTCAATACCCAGCTCTTTTGCCAGCTTGATAATGGCATCGCGGGTGATCCCCGGTAACGCTGATGAGGTGAACGGCGGTGTAAACAGAATACCGTCTTTCACTTCGAACAGGTTTTCTCCGGCACCTTCCGACAGGTAACCATTCACATCCAGCGCGATCCCTTCCTGATAGCCATGACGGCGGGCTTCGCTGCCGACTAACAGAGATGAAAGGTAGTTACCACCGGCTTTAGCCCCTGTCGGGATAGTATTCGCTGCCACACGGTTCCAGGAGGAGACCATCGCGTCGATACCTTGTTCAAGCGCTTCCGCTCCCAGATATGCCCCCCACGGGAAGGCGGCGATGATCACATCGGTACTGTAACCCTCAGGAGGATTCACCCCTAACCCGACATCGCCCACAAAGACCAGCGGACGGATATAGGCACTTTTCAGGTTATTCACACGTAAGACTTCACGGCAGGCTTCCATCAGTTCATCAACACTCTGAGAGACCGGGAAACGATAGATTTTGGCTGAGTCACGCAGACGTTGCATATGCTCACGATGACGGAAGACCACAGGGCCTTTATGAGAATCATAGCAACGTACGCCTTCAAAGACAGACGTACCATAGTGCAACGCATGTGACATTACGCTGACCTTCGCGTCTTCCCATTTCACCATTTTCCCGTTGAACCAGATAAACTCTGCTTTTGTCGTGCTCATAGTAATGTCCTTTGTACCCTTGGGTGGATGTGTTGTGTTATTCGTTATTTAACCTGAACGCTGGTGACGTCCATAAGTTTTGTAAGTTGTACTGACAGTAAATCAACCGAACGCAGGCTGCTTACTGTCATTTCAAGACTGATACCGTCAGCCTCTGCTGGCTGTCCCATCGTCATCGCATTGACCCGGAAACCACGATGACGCATAACACGCAGAATACGCTCTAAAATTTCAGGCCGGTAGTGTGCCTGTACAGATAACTGATACTGATTCATGCCGTTTCCTCCATCATCTGAGTGTTGCTGGCACCCGGTGGCACCAGTGGCCAGACATTCTCACCCTCATCGATAACGACATGCAGGAAGTACGAACCTTCAGTGGTCAGCAGGGTATCCAGTGCGGCATCTATCTGATCCTTCCGGCTGATTTTCTGCCCAGGAATATCAAACGCACTGGCGATGGTCAGGAAATCCGGATTGTCTGTCAGACAGGTTTCGCTATAACGCTCTTCAAAGAAGAGCTGCTGCCACTGGCGAACCATTCCCAGACGCTGGTTATCCAGCAGCAGAATTTTGACCGGCAGCTGACGGCGCTTAATGGTTCCCAGCTCCTGAATATTCATCATGATAGAGCCATCGCCGGAAACACAAATTACCGTATCCTGCGGGCAGGCGACCTGGGCCCCGATGGCGGCCGGTAAGCCAAATCCCATGGTACCGAGACCGCTTGAGGTAATAAAACGATCCGGTGCATCAAAAGACATATGCTGTGCTGTCCACATCTGATGCTGGCCAACATCGGTGGTAATAATCGTTTGTGCGGGTTTTTTGTCTGACAGAGCTTTCAGGAGTGCAGGGGCATAAATGGGGTCACCGGGGTGGTCATATCGGCTGGCATAATCCCGCTTCATGGCAATGACCGAACTACACCAGGCGGAGATATCCAGTGGCTGACTCAGTGCCGGTAACAGCTGATTCAGATCTCCCTGCAAAGAAACATGGGCACGTCGCAATTTATTCAGTTCTGCCGGGTCGATATCCAGATGGATCACTGCGGCTTCCGGCGCAAAAGTATCCAGCTTACCGGTAACACGATCATCAAACCGGGCGCCGACCGCGATCAGCAGATCACATTCCTGCACCGCCAGGTTGGCCATTTTGCTGCCGTGCATACCCAGCATGCCCAGGTAGGTTTCGTTATCCGCATTCACACATCCCAGCCCCTTCAGTGTACATACCGAAGGTGCACCGGTCGCAGACAGAAATTCCCGCAGGGCCGGAACGGCTCCGGCAATGCCGACACCGCCACCGATATACACCACCGGCTTACGGGCCGCTGCCAGTAAACGGCGGGCTTCTTCCATCTGGTTTTCGGTGAACGCAGGGATCTCATCCACACTGGCAGTCACCTCAGTAAAATCCGCCGCGCCCAGCTGAATGTCTTTAGGGATGTCGACCAGCACCGGGCCGGGACGGCCGGACTGAGCGATGGCAAAGGCTTCCGCCAGGATGCCGGGTAACTCTTCTGCGGACTGCACCATAAAGCTGTGTTTGGTACAGGCCAGAGATAATCCGAGGACATCAATTTCCTGAAAAGCATCAGTACCGATAACGGCGGTAGAAACCTGCCCGGTAATGGCGACGACCGGGACCGAGTCCATCATTGCATCAGCCAGTCCGGTGATCAGGTTCGTCGCTCCCGGACCGGAGGTTGCAATACACACTCCGGTTTTATTGGTGGCACGGGCATAGCCAATGGCTGCCATGACTGCGCCTTGTTCATGACGGCACAGCAGATGCTCTACGCCGCCGTCATAGAGGGCATCGTAGACAGGCATAATCGCCCCGCCCGGATATCCAAAAACGGTCTGAACCCCTTGTGCCCTTAAAGCCTGAACTACCCACTGTGCTCCGGTCATCGCTATTCACCTGTCTTTTGCCGGGAGAGACAGAACGTTATGCTGCCATTCATGATTCGCTCCACATTAAAATGCTACCAGGCCAGATAACCAAAAAAAAACCCCCGGACCTGTCGGTGCGGGGGTTCTCTTTCGATTAAGGCTTGATTTCTAAGCCTTTATTTCTCCGAGTGCAGCCCCGCACGATGGTAGAATAATCACCACCACGCTAATCACGACCAGGCTAATCACTCGGAGAAGGGCTTTCATAATCAGTTCAACATTCGCTTAATTCGATATAGTGCTTAAAGAGTTACCATAGGATGACGAAAGATGACAACCCCTTTTTTTATTAATTTCCCGGCGCCGGCAACGAATCACCTCTAACTCACTGATAAGCATTAGTTATATAAAAAACACTAATATTTTAATTTTCCCTGCGAAAAATGGTTTCACCGCCACACTCCCTCACAAACTCCGGGTAATTCATGTCACTGCCATCGGTATAAACAGGAGGGCTACCATAAAACCATCCTGTGACTGGCGAGCGGGACAGGCACAATATTTTACACTGGATGATATTTCAGGGAGAGAATATGTCATTAGCCAGAGTATTGACCCGTGCAATTATCGGTCTGGATGCGCCGCTGGTCACTGTGGAAGTCCATTTGAGTCACGGACTCCCCTCACTGGTCATGGTCGGACTACCGGAAGCAACGGTTAAAGAATCACGTGAACGGGTACGCAGTGCCATTATCAATAGCGGCTTCAGTTTTCCTGTTCGCCGGATCACGGTCAACCTGGCACCTGCCGATATGCCAAAACAAGGGGGACGTTACGATCTGCCTATCGCGATAGCTATCCTTGCCGCTTCCGGGCAAATCCCGCCGGCATCCCTTACTGCGCGGGAGTTTTCAGGAGAGCTGGCCCTCACCGGGGGGCTGCGAGCCATCAGGGGGGCGATTCCGGCAGTGGTTGCCGCATCTCATGCCGGCAGACACCTGATCCTTTCTGCGGATAACGAAACAGAGGCAAGTCTGGTCCGGGAAGCGGTCACATTCGTTGCAGACACGCTGCTGGAGGTTTGTCACTTTCTGCACGGAAAAACGCAACTGCGGCAAGCCACCTATTCGGGCAGTTACGAGGCCGGAAGCTATCCGGACCTGCAGGAGATTATTGGTCAGTTGCAGGCCAGGCGCGCCTTAGAGATCACTGCTGCCGGCGGCCATAATTTACTCCTCATAGGCCCGCCAGGTACCGGTAAAACCATGCTTGCTTCCCGGCTAGCCGGTATATTGCCGCCGCTGACCGAACAGGAGGCTCTGGAGTGTACGGCCCTCAATAGCCTCTGCCAGGATATCCCGGCCACTGCATTGTGTTATGAGCGCCCTTTCCGCGCCCCCCACCACAGTGCATCCCTGTGTGCTCTGGTCGGCGGTGGTGCTCTGCCACAGCCAGGTGAAATCTCTCTGGCACATAACGGGGTGCTCTTTCTGGATGAATTGCCTGAGTTTGAGCGCAGGACACTGGACGCGCTGCGGCAACCGCTGGAATCCGGGGAGATCGTGCTGTCCAGAGCAAAAGCTAAAATTACCTATCCTGCGCGTTTTCAGTTGATTGCAGCCATGAATCCTGGCCCTACAGGGGACTATCAGGGCGTACATCTGCGTCAGCCCGCAAGCCAGGTATTGCGCTACCTCAATCGCCTCTCAGGGCCCTTTCTGGACCGTTTTGATTTGTCTATAGAAGTTCCCTTACTTCCCCCCGGCACGTTGAGTGACCCCATCTCTCCGGGGGAGGCAACAGAGCAGGTCAGACAACGCGTGATCAGAGCCCGGGAATATCAGCTCAGCCGATCAGGCAGGATTAATGCCCTGATGACACACAAAGATATCAGTCAGTGGTGCCGGATAACTTCGCAGGATGCCCGATGGCTGGAGCAGGTCTTACAAAAACTCGGCCTCTCTGTGCGGGCATGGCAACGGATACTAAAAGTCGCCAGAACGCTGGCTGATATGACAGAGACAACCACTATAGCGCGGGAGCATTTACAGGAAGCCATCAGCTACCGGGCGATGGAGAAAGTGTTACGTCATCTTCAGCAATAATGGGGACAGAAAAGCCCCCGTATCGCCTGATGGCAGGGGATAGCAGTAAGCAGTAGCAGTAAGCAGTAAGCAGTAAGCAGTAAGCAGTAAGCAGTAAGCAGTAAGCAGTAAGCAGTAAGCAGTAAGCAGTAAGCAGTAAGCAGTAAGCAGTAAGCAGTAAGCAGTAAGCAGTAAGCAGTAAGCAGTAAATTATCTCAGGATCAAAAAAAGGGCCGAAGCCCTTTTTTTATTAATCATCACTATCGCTGAAATCTTCAACCGTATCCATCTGCGGCTTGCCGCCGGAAAGGGTATGAAAACGTTTCGGGCGCTTAATTCTGCTCATGTATTTCGACCAGACGCGTTCTGCTTCCGTTTCAGGCTCTTTCAGGCCGCGGCAGACTTCAACAAATTTAATCTCTTCTTCCGTAACAGGCTCACGCTTCGCCAGATCCAGTTCATTAAAAGCTGAACCATGACGTTCAAGTAACTGAGCTTCCTTGATGGTAAAATCACCGTGGCGTGAAAACCCTCGCGGGTAGTGCTTATTATCAAAAAAGCGATTTGTGGTGGTAAAACTATCCGACATTTTACACGCTCCTAACTCTTTAATGGTCGTGTGATTTATGGCGCGGAGTATTCGATAGGCTTGACAAAGTGTAAAACAAAAGATTTTAATCGTAATGATTAAAATATTTGGAGAGGATGTTATGGATACAGAATTGCTGAAAACTTTCCTGGAAGTCAGCAGAACACGCCATTTCGGGAGAGCTGCAGAAGCCTTGTACCTGACCCAGTCTGCGGTAAGTTTTCGCATTCGTCAGCTGGAAAATCAACTGGGTGTCAGTCTGTTTACCCGTCACCGAAATAATATCCGGCTGACTTCTGCCGGTGAACGACTATTACCCTATGCCGAAACGCTAATGAGTACCTGGCTTATCGCGAAGAAAGAGGTTTCACTCTCTCAGCAGCAGCATGAATTGACGATCGGGGCCAGTACCGCGCTCTGGGAGGCCTATCTGACCCCCTGGCTCAAAACACTCTATCAGACACGGGAAAATCTTCATATCGAAGCCAGGGTTGCCCAGCGACATCTGCTGGTAAAACAGATCCACGAACGTCAGCTGGATGTGTTGATCACCACCGAAGCGCCGAAAATGGATGAACTGCTAAGTCAGCAGATCGGCCATATCTCTCTGGCGTTGTTTCGCTCCAGACAGTCTGACAAAAAAGAGCGTTATCAGTATATCAAACTGGAATGGGGCGCGGACTTTCATCAGCATGAACTTTACTTATCCGGTAGCGATGATTCACCCATTCTGACGACAACCTCGGCACATATTGCCCGTGATCTGCTGCATACGACGGACGCCTGTGCATTTTTACCGGAATACTGGCAGACAATATATAAAGATCTGGTCCCGGTCGCAGATACGGCGACGGTAATTCGCCCGCTGTATGCGGTATGGCTACAAAACAGCGATCAACAAACAGCGTTAAAACAGCTGCTGAAAGTCCCGGTCGGCTCGCGCTGATCATTAGTATAGCGTTGGTGGTAAATATTCGAAGGTCAGGCCGTGAAATTTCCGGTCTGGCAGGTGTATTTCGACAGAAAGAGGATGGCAGGAGTGTTTTTCAGGCAAAAAAAAATCCTTTGCAACGCAAAGGATGATTTTTTCTGGCAGGGGCGGAGGGACTCGAACCCCCAACACCCGGTTTTGGAGACCGGTGCTCTACCAATTGAACTACGCCCCTAAATAGGGTGGCGGAACGGACGGGACTCGAACCCGCGACCCCCTGCGTGACAGGCAGGTATTCTAACCAACTGAA